>PAMN02000058.1 GCA_002707335.2 Methanobacteriota archaeon
AAAAGTCACGATATTTCCCAGATAACAGAGACTTGAATAGGTCATTTCCAGGGACTTCAAAGGGCAGTACGACATCTAGAGTCGCCCGTAAAGTAAGAAAGAAAATAATCTCTGGTTCGGACATTATAATCGACCTACACAGCGCGGCAGAAGGGCGCTCTAATATGCCTCAAATAAGAGCAGACCTTTCTCATCCCGAATCACACCTTTTAGCGAAAGCATTCGGAATTGAAGTTATCTTAGATAGCAGACCTCCAAAAGGCAGCCTCAGAAGGTATGCAAATGAAATTGACATTGCCGCTGTAACTTATGAAGGTGGAGGCGCTAATCTTCTAGATCAAACCGCAGTCAAAGTTGCAGTCCATGGATGTCTTAACGTACTGAAGGCTCTGAAGGTAATTCCTAAAAATCCGGTCAGACCACGTTTCCGACTAAATGCAGGAGGCTCGACATGGCTAAGAGCAGGAGAAGGAGGCTTACTTGACATGTTCATCAAACCGGGCAGTGTAGTAGAAAAAGGAGATGTAATTGCGACTATTTCAGACCCCGGATCACCAGGACTTAATGTCGACATAGTTGCACCTGAAGATGGATTGATAATCTGTGCTGCAACTAATCCTTTCGTCACTGCTGGCACACCTGTAGGACATATTTTGCCTATATCCAAACACCTAGACTTGTTAAAATCACAAATCGATGATAGAGGAGTTTTAATCGTAAATGGAAGTCAAGCAGAAGAAATCTGGCGAGACGATGACGATGAAATGGTCGAAATTGATGTTGAGGGTGAATGGTCTGGAGGCTCGGTTGATGCTGAATGGAATCAGATTAACGCTGATGAAACAGGGCAAGCGGATGCTTAGTTAGCATTAAATTGTGCTACAGCAGCCTGTACTTCTTCTTCTTCCATATTTCTTGGTTGACTCTTTGCTACTTCGAAAAGGTGCTCAACTAATTCATCAGTGACACCGATACCTCTTGACTCAAGCCAGTGTATGATATTAGAACGGCCGGACATATGACCAATTCTGATAATTTGCTTTAATCCAAAATCTCCTGCTGGAACACCGCTGTAGACTCTATCTGCGAGCCAGTTGTCTCCCTTTTTTATTGCCTTGATAACTGCACTTGCATGGACACCTGTGCCAGTTTCAAATGCATCTTGGCCAAATACAGGATAATTCCTTGGTAATGGAACTTTAATGTATTCATTCGCCTTTTTCACATACTCACTAAGTAGAGAAAGATCATTGTTTATCACTCCCATCAATGAAAGATTAACTAGAGTCTGATCTAGAGGAGCGTTTCCTGCTCTTTCTCCGACACCCAAAGCAGTACCATGAATTACGTCTGCACCTGCTTCTACAGCTGCAATGTTATTGGCCACACCAAGACCTCTATCTTGGTGTCCATGCCAATTGACTTCGATGTCTCTTCTTTGAAATCCTGAATCCTTGATTACTTCTTCATCGATAAATGATAACAATTGTTTGACCCCGTTTGGTGTTACGTGCCCACAAGTATCGCAAACACATAATCTTCTAACACCCAACTCCATTGCTCTCTGATAAATCAATTTGACATCTTCTGGTTTTGACCTAGTTGTGTCTTCTGTAACAAACATTACAGGAATATCGTTGTCGACTGCATATGAAACTGCCTTTTCCATGGTTGAAACAAGTTTGTCCATCGTCCACCCCTCTGTGAATTGACGAATTGGGCTTGTTCCAAGAAAAGCACTGGCTTGAATTTGCATTTCGTGCTTACTTTGTAGATCAACAAGTGGTTCTATGTCGCCCATTAGAGTCCTGACGGCTGCACCTGGACGAATTTTGAAATCGTTTTCTCGAATGTAGGTTAACATTGAATCGATATGCTCTAGGTGAAATGGTCCTGCACCTGGAAGGCCTAAATCCACCTTCTGAATCCCAAGTTTTTCCATGTAACGAAGCAATTCAGTTTTTTGTTCTATAGAGGGGTTCAAAGCACTAGGGCTCTGTAGACCATCTCTCAAAGTCTCGTCATCAAACCAAACATCATGAGGATGATTATTTGCATCTCGGGTGTATTCATAGTTGATTACATTCCAATCATAAATTAGATTTTGTTCATCCATATTTTCACCAACCTAGGTGTCCCTGTGGTTACAGACAACACTGATTTTAATTTGAACCCGTCGGAGTATTTGTCTACTCTTCTTCATCCAATAAACCAGCTTCTTTGGCCGCCTTATACTCTTCTTTGTCGATTATTCCATCTTGATTGAGATCAATAATGTCGAACTCTTCCTCTGGGCTTCTCGAATCCGCAATAAGTTCTGCGGGTAACCTAGCACTGAAAATCAGTTCATCTTCGTAGCCTTTCTTTGCTTTATTCCTAAGTTCCATGACTCTTGTTCCTCTAGTTGATTTTCCAGAGGTTTCCTTCGTCTGTGAAACTTCAATTCTAATCATCATACCTTTCTTTGTTAGAAGGAATAGATGGTCTTCCGGGTTTGGAATCTTTCTGACGCTGATTATGCTATCACTAAACTCTTCATCTAGTTTCATTGTTCTAACACCCTTTGCACCTGGTCTAGTTTGTCTATATCCATCGGTACCATATCGAGTCTCCCCGTTTTCATCAACTCTTACTTCTCCATTCGCATCTAGCAATGGGATTCTATCACCAGTTCCTAATCTACTCCTCTTACCCATTCCAAGTCTTGAAATTGTCAAAATTTGAGATTCAGGTTCAGCCATTGCTACCATTCCAACTACATGGCCACCGCCGGAACCTTTTCTGTCGGCGACTTTGATTCCATATACTCCGCCCGACACTCGACCAGATGCTCTTATCGCTGAACATGTAAATCTCGAAGCATAACCTGTTGAAGAAATCATAACTATGCTATGTTCATCGGTTGCGGAACGGACATTCACAAGTGAATCTCCATCTAATTTGAATCTCAATGCATATTTGCCATTTCGATTTATTCGAACGTATTCCGAAAGTGCTGTCTTCTTTATCAAGCCCAATTTTGTTGCAAACATCAGATAATGCCCATCTGGGTTTTCCAGAATAGATTTAGACAATGGCAATATTGTGACAATGTTTTCATCATCTCTGATACTTTCAAGGAGATTTCTGATATGACTTCCTCTGGATTGTCTACTTCCGATTGGTATTTCCCAAGCCTTTAGTCCATAAACACGTCCTTGATCTGTGAAAATCAATAACCGGTCTTTACTGAAACAAGACAAAATCAGTTGAGGAGTGTCTTCATTCTTCGTTGTAACCCCTTTGAGGCCTTTTCCTCCTCGGTTTTGTGTTCTGAAATCATCAACAGGTGTGTGTCTGACATAATTATCTTCACTGAGAGTAATAACAATCGCCTTTTCTTCGATTAAGTCTTCTCTATCCATTGATAATGGCATTGGATCGATATGTGTTCTTCTATCATCTCCGTGTTTTTCCACTAATCCCGCTAGTTCTTCCAATAAGATGTCAAGTCTTCTTCTTCTACTAGCAAGAATATCCTTCAAATCTGTAATTGTAATTTGTAGCTCTTCGAACTCATTTTGTACTTTGTTTACATCTAATCTAGATAATTGATAAAGTCTTCTTTCAGCGATGGCCTTAGACTGTGCGTCAGAGAAACTAAACGCTGCTATACCAGGAATGGTTTCTACTCCACTCAATACTTTCTCGAAATGGTCTTTTGATTCCGATGCTTTACCTGCTGCAATTACATCATCAATTCTGTCTTGGGCTTTTACTAGACCTTCAAGAATATGTGCTCTTGCTTCTGCTTTGTCAAGATTAAATTGTGTCCTATTTTCTATAACGCTCTCACGATGTCTAACGTGAGTATGTATCATTACAGGCAGAGTAAGCAATACTGGCCTGCCGTCGATTATCCCCATCATATTTGCAGAGTACGATTCTTGCAATCTACTGGATTGATACAATTGGTTCAAAACAGCGTGTGGATCAGCATTATTTTTTACTTCAATTACAACTCTTATTCCTTCTTTTGAGGATTCGTCACGTATATCTCTGATACCTTTTACTTGTTCTCTTGAAACTAAATCAGCGATATGCTCAAGCATTGCCGCTTTCTTGACTTGATATGGTATTTCATGAACAATGATAGCTTTACCACTTGAGTCATCAATAACCTCACAGGTAGAACGAATGTGGAATTTACCATGGCCTGTGGCGTACATGTCATTTATTCCGTCTAAGCCATAAACAGTTGCTCCTGTTGGGAAGTCAGGACCTTTTACATGTTCCATATATTCAGAAATTGAAATACTTGGCAGAGCGCTGGGGTCTCCAGTATCCTCTCCATCCTCAATGATTTGTGCAACATGCATTTTTACTGCTTCAGACACTTCTGTTAAGTTATGAGGAGGAATTTTAGTAGCCATTCCAACAGCGATTCCATCGCTACCATTTAACAGTAAATTTGGCAGTCTTGAAGGTAATACAGATGGTTCCATCTCCGAATCGTCAAAGTTTGGCTCGAATTTTACAGTATTTTTATCGATATCTTCCAACATATGTTTTGATAATTTATCAAGCCTACTTTCAGTATATCTCATAGCAGCAGGAGGGTCTCCATCGATTGAACCAAAGTTACCCTGTCCATCGATTAGTGGGTATCTCAAGGAAAATTCCTGTGCCATTCGGACCATGGTGTCGTAAATTGATTGATCACCGTGAGGGTGATACTTACCCATTACTTCTCCAACCGATCTAGCGGACTTTGAGAACGATTTCTCAGAGGTGTGACCTCCTTCATACATGCCATACAATACTCTTCTATGCACGGGTTTTAGACCGTCTCTAGCATCGGGTAACGCTCTTCCAATAATCACAGACATAGCATAATTAATGTAACTTGTTTTCATTTCATCATTCAACTTCCTAGGCAGTAATTCTCCACCAGGTGCTGTATTTTCATCTTCTTCTGTTGGAATTTCTTCATCAGACGTCAAGGTTGGTCACCTCCTTTGCATTCTTTTCGATAAACGTTCTTCTATCTGGAACATCATCTCCCATTAAAATTTCAAAGAGTCTGTCAGATTCTTCAGCGTCATTTACAGTAACTCGAAGAAGTGTCCTAAATTCAGGATCCATCGTTGTAGACCACAACTGATCAGGATTCATTTCACCGAGACCCTTGTACCTCTGAACTGATATCTTAGCATTTGGATTATCACCTTTAATTTCTTCAATAATTATGTCTCTTTCTTCATCAGTGTAAGCATATCGAGATCTTCTACCCTTGCTCAGTTGATACAATGGTGGCTGAGCAATGTAAACATGGCCTTCCATGATTGCGCGCTTCATAAATCTCCAAAGGAATGTCAATATCAGGGTTCTAATGTGGGCGCCATCGACATCAGCATCCGTCATTATGATTATTTTTGAATAACGTAACTTTTCAGGATTAAATGCCCCCTCATCATCTTCACTATTTCCAACACCTGCGCCCAGTGCCTTGATTATTGTTTGAATTTCATTATTTTGGAACACCTTAGCAAGATTTCTTTGTTGTCTTTCCACATTCAGAATTTTACCCCTAAGTGGCAAGATTGCTTGTGTCCTACGATCTCTGCCTGTTTTAGCTGATCCGCCAGCAGAGTCTCCTTCCACCAAGTAAATTTCACATTCTGCTGGATTTCTTGATTGACAATCCGCAAGTTTTCCGGGAAGACCGCCTCCTTCAAGAACTCCCTTTCTTCTGGTCAAATCTCTTGCTTTTCTTGCTGCTTCTCTGGCTTTTGATGCAAGTACTGCCTTTTCTACAATCGATTTAGCAATATTTGGATTCTCTTCAAACGTTTCTCCTAATTTTTCATTTACGATGCTTTCCACGATTCCTTGCACTTCATTGCTGACTAGTTTGTCTTTAGTTTGACTTGAAAATGATGGGTCGGGATGTTTAATTGAGATTATTGCTGCTAATCCCTCTCTAACATCGTCACCAGATAAACTGCTAATATTTTTCAACAGTTTTCGCGACTGCGCATATGAGTTCAGAGTACGAGTTAGAGCACCTCTCAATCCAGATAGGTGAGTTCCCCCATCTCGGTTGCGAATGATATTAGTGTAGCATTGAATTGATTCACTATAAGCATCTGACCATTGCATTGCTATCTCTACTGAGATTGGACCAATTTCCACTTCTCTTTCACCTGAAAAATGGATTACTTGATCGTGAAGTATTGATTTATTTGCGTTTATTTGTGAAACGAACTCACTTATACCGCCATTGTATTCGTGTTCAAAAATTGAGGAATCTTCATCTCTTTCATCTTTAATTGTTATTTTCAATCCAGCATTTAGGAATGCAGTTTCCTTCAATCTTGTATTTATTATGTCAAGGTCGAACTCTAAAATAGTTGTAAAGACAGTCTGATCAGGTTTGAATCTAATTTTTGTTCCAGTGGTTTCTGCAGAACCGACTTCTTTGATGTCATCTTTCGGAACACCTGCTTCATATCTCTGGAAATATTGCTTTCCATCTCTCTCTATTGTCATCTCCAAATACTCAGAAACCGCATTTACTGCAGAAACTCCAACTCCGTGCAAACCTCCAGATACTTTGTATGAACTGTTATCGAACTTACCTCCTGCGTGTAATTTAGTCATGATAACCTCTGCCGCAGAAACACCATACTCGTCATGCTTACCCACCGGTATCCCTCTACCATAATCGACGACTGATAATGATCCATCATCATGTATGACTACATCGATTTGCGGATTATGGCCTGCAAGATGTTCATCAACTGCGTTGTCGACTACTTCCCAAATACAATGGTGTAAAGCTGAGCCATCGTGCGGATCGCCCAAGTACATCCCTGGTCTCTTTCTTACTGCTTCGAGCCCTTCCAATACTTGGATTGACTGCGCACCGTATGTTTCTGACATAATTTCACCATATATTGTTGAGAGATTTTCTTACCTAGGCTATTCATTTAACGATGATTATTTTGTGGAAATTACGCATTGTTTTTTCCGTTGAATTTCCGCACAGTCACTTGAAAAGAAAACTATTCTCAACCTCTAGTAAGATGGTGTTCTAGGAGGTATATGAACATAGTTAAAATTATCAAAATTTCGCCCTTATTTTTAACCATTTTAGAACAATCCTGAATGTAAAATTTTATTGTTTTGGCAAAAAATATTCTCTTCCTGCAATCGTAAGCGTTAATGAAGGATGGTAAGTCGCCAAAAGCATGGCTGACCCAAAAGTATGTGTGTCACTCGACGGAACAACTGTCGACGAAATGATTGAAGAAGCGGCAAGAGCAAATCTAGCAGGCGCTGATATGGTTGAAGTCCGCTTCGATAGATTATTCCTAAAGAAACCCGATGTAACCATTTCTGACGAAGAAGAAGGAGAAGTTGTTGAAACTCCTCCTGAAAACCAATGGGAAACTATGGACTTTTCTGAAGTGAACATAGAAGATTCCATCTCCAGTCTAAAGGAAGGCGTCCCTCTACCGGTCATATTTACAGTAAGACCTGTATCAGAAGGAGGATTCTTCCCAGGTGTAGATTCAGAAAGATTAGAAGTTCTACACAAAGCAATCGATTCAGGAGTCAGTTGGATCGATTTAGAATTATCAATAGAGGACAAAACAAGGAAGGAATTAATGGAAAAAGCATCATCCAACGGTTGTAAAATCATTGCTTCAAAGCATGATATCAACGGCATCCCGAATGCATCTGAAATTGTTGCAATGGTAAAGGATAATCAAGAATCTGGAGACATAGTGAAATTCTGCGGAAATGCAAGAAACCATGCTGATGCACTACAGATCGTAGAGGCCGCCTCTGAATTGAAAGGAAATGGACTTTCTCACTCATTGATGGCGCTTAACTCAGGAGGAGACTGGGCTAGAATCCATGCACCTGTTTTAGACCAAAGTTTGGTTTACGCAACCCTACAGAATGACTTCCAACTTTCTGAAAGAGGACTTGTAAACGTAAGAGACCTCAGAGACGCTTGGACTCTTCTTGAGTATTGATTTCTTGATTTTGTTCCAATGAAGGAATCATTTCCTTTTGGATTTGACTTCCAGATTGCACCAAACTTACCCCGCTATTCATGTATCTTTTATTCAATAGCATTGGAACTGCAATCAAACCCAAAACAAATCCACAACATGTTACTGACACTGTCCATGGCGGCAGGATAGTGGTTCTTTCTTCAGTTACAACCGAAATATATGCAGCAACTGTAGTTTCAGGAAGGGCATCATCTGCATGCGAGTTGTTTGTATTATCAATAACCAAATAGAAATGTTGTATCTCTGTACCACCAAAAATACTCGTAGTTACTTCAGGAGAATCTAAGGAAACTGAAAATGTAACTTGATTCACATTTTCGTATTGATGAGAATCTCTAAAGGAATTCCATCCTAAGATTCTAAAACTCCTCCATTCGACTGGAATATCTTGTAACTCTCTATCTTGTCGCCACTCGCCCCAAGCACCGTGAGATCTATCGTAATCGGATTCATAAGTATTGTACTGGTTTGAAGTCATTAGGTAGACATCAACATCAGGATTTGTTGTTTCATTGTAATCTTCGATCGTTATACAGAAAGTTGTTCTGCGTTGATAATCTAAATTGAACTTTAGTGAGCCCACGGCATCTTCACTGACCTCTATGATTGTTTGAAAATCATTTTTTAGTAGAGATAATGTTTCACCATCGTCCCAAGTCATCCATCTTTCTTCGGGAGCATCGTCATTCCAAACCTGACCTCCGTCAGCACCTGGATCTTCGACGTCATCATCGTCATCATCGTCATCATCTTCGAATATATCATCAGAGTCTTGCCACTCTTTTTGAGAACCGTAATCTAGGCTCCAAGGTACCTTCGCTTGCCTCCTGACGGTTTGGTTCCATTCAGGAGTTTCGAAATCTCCTCCATCACAACCAGATGCTGCAGATACATGAATCGGAGTTTGGCTGAGTGGGATAATCAAAGATAACAAGAAAATTCCTGCCAATTGAATAGCCATCCTGCCAGCCAAAAGTATCCCTCTATTGGTGCCTTGGTTCGGGGGGTTAATCGGCTTTCTCCTCAAGGACGCCTTCTAAGTGGCCTTACATAACCAGAAGATTCGTTTCTACGTTCATCTTTTGATAGAATAGATGGTGCTGGAGGCGGATTATGTTGATCCATACCTAAAACACCGCCATATGATTCTACTTCATCAACTTCGTAAGTGGCTGCTGCTTGCTCAGCTTCCTCTTCGATTTCAGTTGGACTTCGCATTACAGCCCAGCCTAATATCAGCACAGCAATAATTAGAGCGATAACCAAGAGGGATTCTTGACTTGCATCAACAAACCACTCTTGCCAATCTTGAATTGAGAAATCTGAAAGACTGGGCGGGGACGTATCTTTTGGCAGTACATTGACAACATAATCTTCTGTGACACAAATTGTCGCATCACAGACATGAAGCCTTACAGTTTTCTCACCTACTTTATCCCAACTTGCTCTAACTCTAACACCGTCAGAACTTTCTGACACTTCCCAATCATCGTCAGCAAATCCATTATCGTCTTTATCTACTTCAATGTCAAAGTCCCATTTGATGGTGATTGCAGAGGATATTCTTTGATCTCTATCGGTATGAAGACCATCAAATACATCTTCATCTCTCCAAATAACATAATCTTCGTCATCTTCTTTATCAGTAACATTAGCATCAAGGATAATTGATTCTCCAACCACAGTTTCTTCTGGAATAAGAATCTCATTAATCTCGGGGCCTTCAGTGACGATAATTGTAAAAGAAGACCTAGTTACGTCACCAGTTAGGTAGGAGTCTCTAACCGTTAATGTTACTGTGTACGTACCNGCTCTTTCATAGTAGTGCCAAGGCTTAGGTTCGTGAGATATTGGACTCGCATCACCAAAGTCCCACGAATATTCAACGATTCCATTCCATTCAGAGTGGCTGCTTTCCAAAGGAACAAAACGACCCTCGTATTTCCTGTCACCATCTCTAGTGCCAGCAGACTCAAAGTAAAGCATATGATTGAGAGATGTGACAACATTNCCGTCATCATCGAAGGTGTGAGTCCATTTTTCGGGTATTTGTCCCTCGGCCACAGGAGTGGTAGAAGTTATTATTTCNCCATCTAGCCAGGCATCGAGAATTATCACATTGATAATTGGTTTTGGATTCTTTACCCTAATCGAAAGTGTTCTCGGTTGACTACTTTCGCCGTTTTCATCTGTGACTACTAAGGTTACCAAATGTTCTCCAGGAGTAGAGAAATTGTAGGNNAGGAGGTTATTATCTGATGTAAATCCATCTGCAAAAGTCCATGTGAAATTCAAATCTGATGAGTCGCCNATGCTGCCATCTGGATCATAGCTTGTTCTGCCATCGAAAGTATATGGCGTATCTACATCCGCATCTTCAATTCTGAAATCGATGATTGGGCTTCCGGGAGAACCTGAGTCTCTAACTATGAAGTTTGATACTGGAATTTGATTCAACACATTAACAGTAATTTGTGTGGTTTGAAGACCTCCGTCNTTNTCAATCACTGAAACATTTACTGTTTTCAATCCTGGAGTAGACCATGCAACCTCTGGATATTGATCTACTGTAATAAAAGANGAAAATACATTTGTTCTATCAACAACACCACCATCCAAGTTTACTCCCTGCTCGAACTCCCAAGACCATGAAACAATTTCTCCGTCTGGATCTTCGAATACATCTGGCATCCTAAGAGGTGTGAAGGTCTCAATGTTCAACTGGCTATTGAAAGTCTGTATAGGAAGTCTATTATTCAGTATTACTTGTATTACCATGGTGTTTGAATTTACACCGTCTGAAACCGTCAATGACATATTGTAAATCGTTGTTGCTGTCAACCCATCCTCCCACTTGTGGAAGGCTCTATAGAGTCCTTTGCCAGATTGGATGTTGCCATCTCCCCAATCCCACGTAAAAGTAAGNTGATTTATTGGAACATTGTCGGTGGTTCGAACTGCATCGAATTGTATGATTTGCCCGGTTAGAATTGAAAGATTATTCATGATAGTTTGTCCGTTGACAGATACTGATGGAACNGGTGCAGAATCATCCGTTACGTTNACTGATACTGTGCTTGGACTTGACCAAGTTCCACCAGCATCTAGAACTCTTAGTGTAGAATTGTATTCGCCAACTGTAACATATGGCCTTACCGGGTTCTTTAGAGATGAAGTATTGNCATCACCAAAAGTCCACGCATAGGCGATTGGGTCATCTTGATAAGGTAACTCCTCGGCAGTTAGCGATAATCCCCAGGAATCTGAACCACCACCATTGAATCTTACATTTTCCCATGTTTGTACAGCCGGATTTTCAACAGATGAATTGGATGAAGGCGCCATGTTGGAAAGGAATTGACCGCCTGTTTGTGATGTGTCAATAATATCTCCAAGCATATCGGTCATAGTCAGATGGAAAGAATGAATTTCACTACTTTTTGCTGTAAACCATACGCTGGTTTCAACATCTGAACCGCCGCCAGCCTGAACTCTTGCTTGAATTTTATCTAAAACGATCCCAGAGGAATTCCTTGCTTCAATCTCAACATCNAGATCTTCAAAGAAAGCGTTTGAAAGAACATTGAATTCAACTTCAGCAGTGTCCACGCCTCCATCCCCGTCTCTATCCTCAAAACTAGTAGAATTAACGCTAAGTGAAGCAGGGGATGTGATTCTCGCCGCTTCGACATCAATTATCCCTTGTGGGTAAGAGCCACCGCATGAGGTATAGTCGCAATCTCCCAAATTCGAACCAAACCAGGTGATTGCCCAAATCTCATCTGTTAGACTTGCTGCATCGGTTGAGGTNCCAAACCCTGGAACTAAAGCNGTGCCGACTGCACCATTGAAATTTATGTCAGAGCGAGTGTATGTTCCGTCTGAGATTGCACGACTCATTATTACTCCATCCATCCCAGGAACATCACCAGTAAATCGCATTGTCAACGGGGCTGAAGATGCGGATCCAGGAGTGAATTTGAAAACTCTTACACCCCATCCTTCAACTGAATTGCCAGTGCTTGAATATGGAGTAGTCCAATCGCTATTGGTTGCAGCAGGCTGTATTCTACAAAAATCCGAGGAACCACATGCCGGAGTCATGTATAGATTTGAAAGTCCATAAATCCCTTGNTCACTGTCTAAAGTCGCTGCAATAGTGAAGTTTGCATATATATCTCTAAAATCAGTTCCAATTACNCCCGGGGATGCTCCAACAGGTGACCGAGCCACATTCTCAATTGCTGCAGCGCCTTGAGCTGTAGACTGGACTAACTGACGAACTGCAGGGCCGCCGCCAAGGTGGTCGGCTAGGTACAATAAGAAAATGAAACCTCCTCCGTAGTCAGCGATTCTTTGATTCCACCAACGAACTGAATATTGGCTTGAAGAAGTCCAGGCGTTAACGTGACCATACAATGTCGAAGAGCCTCCAAAACACAAAAATGCAGCCATATCTGCTGCTCCCTCATCTATCCAGAGATTTTCGTTAGGATCGAGCGCATTGTGCATCAAATGCTGNAGTTCGTGCGCAAGAATTACTCTAGACCATGACAGAGGAGCATCGTCAATATCAATGAAAATTGCTTCTCTGGACGCAGACATTCCAGGTGAGAAATACCCACCTATGTTGTATGCTCCATCTATCGCATAAATTACAACTTGAATTTGACAATTATTGTCGACATCTGGAGGGGCAATTCCTCTTCCGTCAAAATAATCCTTTCCGAAATAAGTCATCAAAGTAGGGTATACAGTGCTATCCCAAGTGCTAGCCCAGTTATTCAAAATCGTGGATGACAGAGTTCTTCCGTCTTGAACCATGAACGCTGCAGTAGATGTAGTCTTTTGCACGGTAACAGATAACTGGCCGCCTGAACTCGGAACAGTTAGCGAATCTCCTTCATTGTGAGGCGTACATGCCCGNCCAGAGGTCACAGATTGTGGAGATGTGGCTATATCTGCTCCTGGCATTCCAGCATCTATCCATGCATTTTTCATCATACGTGTCGCACTGAATAACTTTTCATCAGATCCAGGCATCATGTATGGATGTGAATCACTGGCAACGAAATCAGAGGTGTCTGCAAATACTGGTTCGAAGGCATCAATAACTGGCGTAGTGGCTTCATTGCTCTCAGCCTCATCACTCGCACTTGCTAGTGGTGAGGCGATTGACAACAAAAAAATCAACAGGATAGCGAAAGGAGTATTAGAGCATCGTTCAGACATTTGTTTCACCACCTTGAAATCGTATTACAGACCGCAATTAGTGCTAATCTGATGAGGTATTTAATACTCAGCGAGTATGGCATCAAATATGCGAAAAGTGGCAGTATTGATGTTTGCTGCGCTTATCATCAACCAATACGCATTCTTATCAGAGGCGCAATCAACCGAAAATACAGATTTAGAATGCAATTTGGTTTTCGATGGAGAAAGTGCAAATGAGTCGATTTCCTTCCAAACCTCCCTTGGACCAAGAGTGCCAGGTAGCGAAGCAAGTTCGAAATTAAGACTTTCAATAAAAGAAAATCTTACCGGATGGACGATAAGCGAGACAAACCATTTTGTTGATGGAATGCTATTGACAAATCTATTTGCGACTTGGAATTATGGTCTCGGTTCAGAAGTCATTCTTGCTGCACATTATGATACTAGAGATAGGGCCGAACGAGACCCGGATGAAAATCGGACGATGGAGCCAATTCTTGGAGCCAACGATGGTGCAAGTGGTGTGGCTGTTCTGCTTGAATTAGCAAAAATAATTCCAACACTAGAATTAGATCATGAGGTTACTCTATTTTTTACTGACGGGGAAGACCAAGGAGTTACACCCTCTTTCTTAGGAGCGCGTGCGTGGTCTGAAAATCTCACACAGGANGAAGCTGATAAAATCGAATCTTTCATACTGGTTGACATGGTTGGAGATGCTGATTTGACTCTTACAAAGACATTACCNGGTAATGAAACNCTTTGGTTNCGAACGGAAGAATCCTTGGAAACAATATCTTCAATTTGTGAAGGATACGACTTAGAATTCTANGACAATGAAACTATCCAAACAGTTTGGGACGACCACATTTATGCGCTAGCAGTAGACATCCCTGCTATTGATATTATTGACATAAANTACGGACCAAACGCAAGTGCATGGCAAGGTTATTGGCATACTCACGAAGACACAGCAGACAAGGTAAGTGCCGAGTCGTTAGAAAAAGTTGGAAAATTGGTCGAATTCGGTTTGAGAGAAGGCGTCTGGTTAGATGTTAGAGAGAACTCTGAAGAAACTGAAAACACGGCAACTAACCCACTTCAAGAGACAGATGATTCAAATGAACATACAACAGAAAATACGACTGTAGGTTTTATGTTTATCGGGATGATAATCATAATTTGGGGCAATTTGCTTTACTTGTTTTACGCGGATAATCAATCAGAGGGGTGATATCCGCGCACGTGCTCGCACTGCTTGAGCGGAGGTGATATAATCGTAGAAGAAGAGAAAAAACGGTTAGCGTCCCTCCGTCAAAGAGTACAATCTAAACTCATCCAATCTAGGATGAAATCAAAGCGTATGGAAAAAAAAGCCAGCGAAGAATTAGTCATCAAAGTACAAACTGATAAAGAAGATGCTCCAATTTTTGAGAATGAAGATTTTGAGGGAGATAAATATCTCAATTTGGCATCAACATTAGTATTGATAGGTTCAATTATGGGAATTATATCTGGAGTGCTAATCTTGCAAGGCAACCCTTCGGAGTTACTCGATTCATCTCTATTCAAAGATAATGATTCTCTTGACATTCATGGGTTGGTATTGGATTCCGAAGGCGATTCAATGGAAAACGTTACTATCAAACTGGTTGATATCGATACTGGAAAATCGTTTAAGGAAACTAAGACTGACTCAAATGGGAGATATATTATCGAAAATGTTGTCGTAAAGAATTACAAATTAAACATATCCAAAGAAGGATACGATACTGTGATTGTAAAATTCAAACCTGAACCTGTAGGGGTTTCTCCAGTCACCATGCTAGTTGGAAATGGTGAGAGAATCAAAGATGAATTATCAGAAACAGAGGGATGGTCGATGGAAAATGCAGTTGCACTAGCAACAGTTGAAGGACTAATAACAATAGGATGTGCGTTAGTAGGAGTCCATGCATCATTTGAGATTAAACGTAAGAAAAAATATCGTAGAACTCAANTTTTCTGCTGGGTTGGGCTGTTTTCAAGAGGACTAATCATATTCGGGCCAGCGCTGATACTCTTTAGCATGATATTGCTAATGACAAATAAACAAGATTTCGAGGATCAAAGAGCTGTGGAGGCTTTTTGATGTACCTCATCAGTGTTGAAGGAGGCGATGGCTCTGGAAAGGGTGAGGCTGTTAGATTAATTTCGATGCTCGCAAAAAAAATGGCATTTCCAAATGTACATGTAACTCATGAACCCAGACGCCATAGCGAATTAGGCAAATTAGCTCTCAAAGCGGTCAGTAAGGGAGACAAAACACCCCTGGAGGAAGCCGGATTATTTGCAGCTGATAGGGTCGATCATTCCCATACATGGATAAAACCGAGACTTTTGAAAGGAGATCTTGTAATTTCAGATAGAAATATCCATTCGAGTTTAGTTTACCAGGGAGTTGTTGGTAGATTAGGGCTAGAAGAGGTAGCGAAAATGAATGCTGCAGCAATGATACCNGATTTGGTAATATGGATTGACTGCGATCCAAAAAAAGCAATGAAGAGAATTAGTTCGGGTACGTTGCGTATGGCAGGAGAGAAACATGAATACTTCGAAACAACTGAAATCCAAANAAAAATAAGAGCAGGATTCAAAGGGATTTTGTCTGGAGAAATCGAAACTCCATATCCATTTAGCAAATCTAAGATTGTCGGCCCGGTTTTGAACGAAAGTGGGTTAGATGAATTAGAAAAAGAATTGTCCGAAGTTTTGAGTTCTTTTTTTAATAAAAAACCAGAGCCGCTAAATGTTAGTGAAGACCAAGTAGACAGATACTTACTAAAGCGACTAAGNGCTGGCGTTCAGACACAACAAAGACTCCCTGGAGCCCCTAGCCAACATATTTCTTTAATGGAAGATTGGCTAGAAGGATTATCTCCCTCGAAGTGGATGGAAATAGCGGAAAACGAATGGGATGAGAAGAGGGCGAAAACCGCTGATGTACCTCACAGGCCGATTGCACACTCTACATGGGCTGTCTTGGGGACTCTATCATTAACAGATTCAACTGATGTCCCGAGCCTTCACAAACAATTAGGACCTGTAAGATCTGTAACTAAAAGGCACACTCAGAGAATCGTCAAGTGGTTAGAACAGGANAATTGGATTCACAGACAGCAAAATCATGTTCCATTTGCAGAAGCTCACATGTTCAAATTAAGAAAGAGTAGACTAGGCTATGGGCGATTGTGTTTAGCAATGTGGCCATTGCGAGCAGCATTAGGCAGTTGGAGACGTTCTAATCCTGATAAAGACTGGAAAACAGCACTAAATGATATTATTACAGGCACAAAGGAGAAAAAACCAACTCCAGGAATTAGGAGATCTGTGGATTTTGTAATTAAAAGACTGAAGTTGATTTCTAGTGGACACGCAAATTGCCCNGTGCCAAAGACAAACGAAGAATTGGTTGTTTGGTGGTCAGTTGAACCACCGAAATAATTACTCTGATTCTTCTGCTACAAGTTGAAACTTCGTATTTGAAGGTAGATTTACATTATTTGGAATATTACCAAAATAAATTGGTCTTGCTGCAAAAGAGGCTCCCAAGAATAAACCAATAAACATTCCAAATGGCAATCCAGTGAGCAGTCTCATCAATGCGTTAGATTCGTAATCGGTGAATAGTTGGATGAAACCGTCAAAGCCCATTGGGGCGATTGTTAATACTGCTATGAGTAATAGTAATTTCATTCTGTTATTCTTTTTGTACACGTTTTCCATGCGGTCATCAGGCAAAATCGACAGGAAACTATCTCTTATTGTCCAACGGTTTAGACCTTTTCTAGAGAACAAAAATCCGCCTATTGCCAAGCCCGCAAATATTCCAACATCTCGAACACAAACAGGCATTTGGTTATCGTTTATGTGCCAGCTACGTTCTGCTTTATTATGACAATTGAAATCTCCGAAAGCATAAATGAAAGCTGCATAGAAATCAAGTTCACTCCAAGCGAAAGAACCGTGTTCACTCTGGTTGTGACCTAAGCCTGACTGGCTCTCTGTTTGCATATTTCCCCAAGAATCATCCGAATAATAGTCGATACTATTTGCTCTTCCGGAAAGTTCTGGAACCGTCCCTGAAGGAAGATAGAAAGGAACTAAGAAAAATGAAATTAAAAAAAATGTTGAAACCCCTCCAATCCACAATCCTATTTTTCTTTCGCGGCCGCGATTCTTTAGGCCGTTCTTCTCCATGGTTTGACCAATAGAAATTGACGGATATATTTTGTGATATTAGTTAGTGGGACATTCATGGAAGAAAAGGTAGGTTGGAGGCGAGCCTTTTCTGCCGCAATAGTTCTAGGGTTATACTCGGGTTTCATGATAACAATAGGAATTCTTTCCAGTATAGGAACTGAATATTTCCTCGAAGCTTTCGTAACCTGGGGCTCAGTAATCATATTATCAGCGATTATACTTACGCCAATATTAGCAAATGGCAGGAAAAGAGGAGTAGAAAGTTCTGTTGTATTTGTTGAAAGATATCGTGAATTACTGTCGCAATATAATGAAGGCGTGGGAGGATGGAGGTCATTATCGCACGTTAGAGATAGTGGTAGTGGTGTGCTGATAACTTTGAGTGACTCATCTAACCCTCTTTTGATAATAGGGAAAATTGCAAGTTCGGAAATTGATTGCAAAATTATATTCAGATTTTCAAAACGTGAGCCTGAATTTAGAGATAGAGTGTTAGGAATATTGGAAGAAAAATTCGTCGACAACAGAGTTCAGAAAAAAGCAAAATCGATTCACATCAATCCTAAACAGGAAATTGACAGGAATTCATTGATCACAAAATTTGTTATGATATGCCCCCCATTGATACTGCTTGCTTCAATAGGATTTAACGAAATGACATCTAATCTTCCAATCTCAACACTATTGGGATTCATAGTTGGCGGATTCCTAGGTGGACTAATTGCAACCAATCGAACTCATTGATTGGTAAAATGCAAATCGATATAGAGGCGGTTCTCTAGTCAGGAAATAGGAGGCAAATTATGGGAGACATTACCAGTCTAATTTCAGACCTGAAAAGAGCTGGATTCGCAATCTCTAAACCTCTGGAAAAGGCTATGCAAAAGGTTTCAATCAGTGATTTTTCTGATTATGATTGTACTGAATTCTATCATGATAGACCCGTATTATTCATTGAGACAAATCAGGGCGGAAGCAAAACAATTTCAGCACCACATATGATTGTAACACTAATTGAAAATCTTGAGTTGACCTCTGGAGATAAAGTGTTGATTTTTGGCGGTAAAGGAGGATACATAGCGGCATTGATTGCACACATTATAGGTGAAAAAGGAAAAGTAACCATGATAGATCCTAATCAAGAAATTGTCGATTATATCAAAATAAAATTAGCAATGTATCCCACTGTAGACTGCTTTACAGTAGATGACTTTCAAGATATTGGTGATTCAGAAAGCGCAACTAGGGTATTAATCACAGGACAGATTGAGAACATACCAGATTGGCTAACTGCTAGAATAAATGTGGGTGGTTTTGTTATTGCCCCTATTGGAAACACCGTAAAACAAAATCTGTTGAAAATTGAAAACCAAGGCGATGAATTTTTTGAAACCGACCTTGGAAGCGTAGTGTTTGGTCCACTCAACATAGAAGATAGTATAGTCCAAATTCCATCTCCTGAGGAACTTGCATCAATGATTGAGAATATGGTTGAAACCTTATTCGATATTGGAATAATATTGGATAAAGAGCGTAATCAAATGTACGATCTTGTTGCTGAATTACGTCAATTACCTGACGACTTAACCCCTCCAAATGAATTAGAAGACCCTATGGAAAGCCCAATGGTCAAGTTATTAATGGAGACAAGTGAAATTTACGAGCGTATTTGGCCTTTCATTTTTGCTTCGCTGCAAGATGAAATTGCTTCCTATTCAGGAGATAATGATTATTCTTCGTCTACTCCACATAGAGATTTTACTCCTTAGGTGATATAATGGCTACAGTAGATGGTGAAATTTCAAGATTGAAGCATAAGGACCAATCTGTAAGAAGAAAAGCAGTCCGAAATCTGTTTGATTTTGATAATCCTAGAGCATTAACAGGTTTTGTTGATTTATTGAATGACAAAGACCAATGGTTCAGGAGTAAAGCGATTGAGGCACACCGTAAATGGGCATCGAAAGGAGAACATTTAGTCCCATTATTGAAAACTGAAAAAAGAATAGCTGCTGAAATTTTGCAAACTGTCAAAGACCTAGAAATAGCAAAATTATTGATTGAAGAGGAAGACCATATTGTGCGTTCTTTTGCATCTAAAATTTTGATCAGTGACGAATCTTATCATGAAGATATGGCGTTAGATGAACATCACTCGGTCAGATGCATTGTTGCAGAAAATACTGATGAAATTAATCTAATAAAGACCTTGATCAATGACGTACACCCCATTGTTGCTACAAAAGCCTTGGATAATGCGTTCAAGAAAGATATTCAATTGGATGATGAATTAATAGGAAAATTACTCAGATCAAATGATCAAATACTAAGAAGTTCAACTGCTCGACACGCTATCTATAACGGTGGAGATAATATGATACTAGCAATCAAAGATACTAGTTCTAAAGTAAGAAAAAGTGTTTCGAAAAGCATCAAGGAACTGATTCCAGAAGTAGATGACAGAATAACGCTCATCGTCAAACATAATCCAGAAACTGCAACAATGTGGCTAAGAGGAAAATATGATGAAAAATCAAGTGAATTAAGGTGGAAGATGATAGAAAATAATCAGATTAGTTCTATGGTTAGGAGTAAACTTATACGACAACTCGAAGGAAAAACGGATATTGACATTAACAGAGTCATTAAATTAGAAGAAAATGAGGATGAACTAATCAAGTTATCTGCCATTAACTTATCAGCCTCCTATTATGAACTTACAGGTGGGGAGAGATGAATTCAGGGTTGCATTTTCACATCGATGCGAACGATGGGGCAAGCAGGAGATTTACAGTTACAATTACTGTAAATGGTCCGTTTTCTGGAAATATTCTTGAATTCAGATTTCCCAGATGGGTGCCTGGTTCTTACTTCATCCGAGAACCGATTCAACACCTAACAGACCTATCAGCAACTATTGATGGCAAAAGTGCAACAGCCAAGAGAATTGATGTTGATGGAGTAAGAATTCAAGGAGTCTCTTCGGCGAAAAGTGTGACTATTTCTTACAGATTATTAGCCATTGAAATGACATGCAGAGCCAATCATATCGACGAAACTCATCTTCACATGATGCCACCGTATACTTGGATGATACCTTCTAGAGGTATTGAAAAGAATAGACTTGATCAAAGACATAAAGTAACTCTAGACAAACCCAAAAAGTGGCACACAGCAACACAATTGCCCGGAAAGGAAGGAGAATGGTATGCTGAAGGTCGTGATGAATTACTAGATGGAATAATGGAATCAAATGCAAATGAAATGCACTCTTTTGAGGTGGACGGTTGCATACAATATCTGAAAATATGGGACTCTGGTGGTTTTGAAAGTTCTTTGGATAGAACAAAAGAATTCGTTTCGGCAATGGAAAAAATTGTAAGAGAACACTATGCATTGTTTGGAACTCCAGACTGGAAAGAATATTTCACAATTTTACACCTGACTGAGGCAGGCAGAGGCGGACTTGAACATCTCAGAAGCCAAACCTCAATGATGCCAAGAAGAGCACTACAAGATGGCAATGAGGACGATTGGAGAGACTTAATTTCACTATTCAGTCACGAGTTTTTACACCAATGGAATGTCAAAAGACTTAGACCAAAGAATTTCCTTGATTACGAATTACAAAAAGAAGTTCATTCAGATTTATTATGGTGGTTTGAAGGTTTAACTTCATGGCTTGGCGATGTAATATGCTTGAGAAGTGGAGCTTGGTCTGAAGAAGATTATCGTAAAGACTGGACTAGGAAAATGAAAAGGCATCTTCAAAGAAATGGAATGGAACATGAATCGTTACAGGAAAGCAGCCATGATGCATGGATTCACTTATACTGTCCTAATAGTTACAGTAGAGAGGTTCACATCTCATATTACTTAGAGGGGGAATTAGCGGTATTTTGTCTCGATGTTGAAATTAGGAAGAGGTCTAAAGGAGAATTTGGACTAGATGACGTTCTCGTTAGACTTTACAATAAACATCACATAGATGCTGAAGACCCGGGAATTAACCATGCAGATATCAAAAGGGAACTAGTAAATATTCCTGGAGCAAGAAGACTAGGTTCATTCTTGGATGAATTAGTTAGCGGAAGAAAATCACCATTGGTTGAAGATGCAATAAAAAAATTAGGCATGACTATGGTGCCCGAGAAAGAAGAAAAAGGCGCATGGCTCGGTCTTAATTTGTCAGTGAATAGTGGCGCAGTAAAGGTAACCTCTCATCATTCTAATTCTCCATGTAGGGATTTTATTCACACTGGGGATGAAATTATAGCTGTAAACAACCTAAGAATTAGGAACGTAAAAGAATTAAATGCAGCGATATTTGATAAAATTGATAATGAAATAGAAATTACAATCTGTAGACAAGCAGTGTTACAAAGAGTTGCTGTAAAACCAATTAGCAATCCAAATTACAAAGTAAAATTGGATGGGAAAGGCAATAAAATTTGGCGATCCATTGCTGATACTAAACAATAATTATTCTTCTTTCTTTAGTATATCAAGAGTCACGTGAATTGGTGGCAAATCATTCTGAATTGTATGTTTACTTGTTTTTGGAGAGTACAAATCTGAACTCAAGCTCATGTTGATGACGTCTTGCTTTGTGATTGTTTCAAGTCCGCTATTTGGCCACACATCAACCGTTATTGACTCATCTTCTAAATAATCCACAACGATAGCAGGAACTCTTTTCAAACCCAAACAAACAGCCACTGAATGCCTATGATGGCCGTCCAGAATCGCTCCAGAAACTGAATCTACAATGATAGGTTTGGTGAACCCTCCCCATCTTTTTGTCATTTCGAGTAACTTATCTCTATTTTTGACTTTAATCTCTTCGTGGGGCTTAAGCCAAGCAAGCGACACTAACGAAACATCTTCATTATCCCACGGCATAGAGATTTCCAATCGTATGCTTGGGATAATTCTTTGCCAAGAATCATCCACGCCCAAAGTATGAGAGACCAGGGATTGGCGGATTTGGAGGGGGAACCCTATTCCGATTTGATTCCTGAGAATAAAGAACTTCTCGATACAATAAATCGGTTCACTGAAAACGGTTTTGGAGCATGGGTCGTAGGTGGAGCGGTAAGAGATTGTGTATTGGGAAAAACACCTTCTGAATTTGATTTATGCACAACCGCCACACCAAATGAAATGAAAATGATTTTTGAAGATATTATTCCAACAGGAGAAAAGTATGGAACTATAACCATTAGGAACGGCGAGCAAATGTTTGAAGCTACAACACTGCGAACTGAAATGGATTACGGCGACGGACGGAGACCAGAGATAGTAAATTGGGGAGCAAGTTTGTCTATTGACCTTTCAAGAAGAGATTTCACAATTAACTCGATGGCTTATGATATAGAAAGAGAGTTGCTTTTTGATCCATTTGATGGAATTTCTGACCTCAAAAATGGCGTCCTTAGAGCCGTAGGTGACGCACATGAGAGATTGGCTGATGATGGACTTCGAATTATGAGAGCGTATCGCTTCATGGATCGTGGAGAAAATGGTGTTTGGAATCCTGATTATTCCCTATCTACTGCTCTAATAGATAACCGGTCAATGCTAAGCCTAGTCTCTGTAGAAAGAATCTGGTCGGAATTTTCTAGAATTATACTTGGATTACATTCACCTATTGTCGTAAAAAGAATGAATCAAGATGGTATCCTTTTTGCCATACTGCAAGAACCTATCGAAGATGAGATTATCGATAAATTATCGATGATTTCTGTAGATTTGGAAGCAAGAATTGCTCTCTTGTTATCTAACTCAAAGTCAGAAAGAGTTGCAAATTTACTTTCAAGATTAAAGGTATCCAACCACACTCAAAAGAGATGTTTGTTACTACATTCACTGATTGATCTACATCCCAAATTAGAAGACATAAGAGTCTATAGAAAGGTCATCTCCAACGATGTGAAATCCCATTTAGAATTGAATAAGGCATTAGGTTATCAATTCGAGAATATTGAAAGGTCTTTGCAATATCCTTACGATGTTTCACAAATAATTGATGGGAATTGGCTTATGCAGAGAACTGGATTACCTCCAGGAATTACGCTAGGTAAACTGAAAGATTGGCTTTTCAGAATACAAATCGAAAGAGGTTACTCAAATGAGGATGATATGGAAACAGCTTTGTGTTCAATTCCATGGAATTTAGGTAACGAAAATGAGTGGCCAAGCGTAAATTGGCCTTAATCAGATATTTTATTGCCAACCATGTACTGGAACACCCATGGCAAACTCGAGTTGGACATCTAATCTCGGTGGCATATTGATTGTCGGTGGATTCTTCCTCTTGGGATTATTTCCACCTCTTGGTTTTGCATGCTGTTTTCTTGGGATGTTCATTGCAGGAATTGGAGGTATGCAATCAGTGAAAAACTCAGGCCTAGGCGAAAATCAGGTCAAGTTAGTTCAAGATGAAATGGGGCAGTGGGTCTGGAAGTCAGATGATACTGTGAGCAAGTCGATGGCTTACAACTCGCAAGACAATCAAATACTATCCAGAGTAATAAAAGAAATTCGTGAAGGTAAATCATTAGCAACATTAGAAGATTCTGAGTTGAATATACTCTCTGAAGCATATGGTATAACAAGTGGAAGTGCAAATCAAAAAATTGAGGCTCTGGAAAATTCAGAGGCTGCAATAGCAGGACTATTGCTTGGCGGTGGAGCAGGTGTGGCTGCAACAGCCGGATCTGTCAACCAAATACCTGAACCTGTAACTGTCAAAGATAAAGTAGAGCAAATGAAAAACGCTGCTAGGGAAAAACTCGGAGAAGAGTTTGACATAGATGTAGACAAGGTTATGGAATCAGACTCAGGAGAAGTAGACGATTTATTATTAAATCAACTTTCAAAGGAAATTAGGAAAAGAGACCTTACACCAAGGAAATTGATTGAACTAGCAGACATGGACAATGATGGCATGTTAGATTCTAATGAAATTGCAGGAGCACTATCTGCAGCAACTGGTATGTCAATACCGGTATTTATTGTAAAAAATAGCCTGGGTAAATTCGATACTGATTCTGATGAGAAATTAAACGAAGAAGAACTCGGTGTCTTGTGGAACAGATTGGGCATCGAATATGTTGAAGAGGTTGTTGAAGATGAAACTAAAGTCGTTGAAGAGTTCGTTCAAGAAGAACCGGAAATAACCGAAGAAACGCAATCTGAAGAACAAGAATATCATGTTTCTGAGCAAGAACATGTTGAAGAAGAATACATAGAAGAAGCGATTGAAACAGAAGAAATTGAAATTATTGAAACACCTATCCAAGATGAGGCTCAAGTCGACGTATTTTCAGAAGATAGAAACGATTTGACTGATGGAATAGACACTAGGTTTGAACAATTTATTGTGGAACTTTCAAAGGCTGTTCTCTCAAGTGATCGAAGAAAGATTCTAGAAAATCAAACAGAATATCATACATTTACTCTAAAAATTTCCAAGTTTGAGAGGACACTCTTGGGAGACCCAGAATATAGAGGTGGTCAATCCGTTCATGGATTGATAGATGGTGGACCTTTCCAGGGAGTAATCAGGACACCTAAGGCTATGAGTGAAGAGATACTATCACATAATTTAGGGTCTGAAATAATCATCCAAGGTAAAATTTCAGATTACATGCCAAGCTTGAAACGTTGCGTAATTGATTGCATTAGTCTTCTTTGACTCTAATTTTGATTGCTGCCATTAGTATACAGGTCAATACTATTGGTAATTGTAAAAATGGAATGAAAGATTCCTCATCCTCTTCCATCGGTGTTGGCTCAGTTGTGGTTTCATTGGTTTCATTTACAACTGTGATTGGATTGACTGTTATCGTACCAACCATTCCTAGAATTCTATGTGGTTCACAATAGTAAGAAAACGTACCATTGATGCCCTTGATGAAAACAAATTGATAGTCTTCATTATTTTCTGTATCTCCAGAATCAAAGACTCCGTTTTCTTCTACAGCATTGTGAGGGAGTAATTGCCCATCCCAGAAGAACCGAACTGATTCAGTTTCGTTAATCGTAACGGATGATGGACTGAATCGCAGATTGGTGCTATCTACTGTAATCACTGTTGTTGTGCTATTATTTTCTGCAGATGCTACTGGGAAAGCAGATATAGCAAGTAAAAAGAAAATTACAGTTACTGTTCGCACACAAAGAAATCAATGTTCTCATACTTATTGTATTGTTTTTTTGACACATACCCAAATATATCAGAAGAACTGATTTAATCAAGACTGAATCGCTCTAGCGATAACGATTCTCTGAACTTCTTGCGTTCCTTCGTAAATTTGGGTGATTTTTGCGTCACGGAAGAATCTCTCTACTGGGAATTCCTTCGTGTATCCGTATCCACCTAACACCTGAATTGCTCTTTCTGAGACCCACATGGCGGTATCTCCTGCATACAATTTAGCCATGCTAGCTTCTTTTGTGTGCCTTGGACCATTATTCTCATAATGTTCTTGTTTAGCCCATGATGCTTTGTAAACAAGTAATCTTGCTGCATCAATTTTTGTTGCCATGTCTGCCAAATATGCGGTAATCATTTGGTGATGTGCTATTGGTTTTCCAAACGCTTCTCTTTCATGTGAATATTTCAGCGCAGCCTCGTAAGCACCTTGGGCAATACCTAATGCCTGCGCTGCAATACCTATTCTAGAATTATCTAATGCATTCATAGCAATTGCAAATCCCTTTCCACTGCCTTTCAAAACATTCTCTACTGGCACCTTACAATTTTCTAGTATCAGTGTACATGTATCAGATGATCTGATTCCCAACTTGTCTTCCTTTTTTCCAACAGTGAATCCTTCAAATGATTGTTCGACAATGAATGCTGTTGTTCCACCGTGTTTCTTAACCCCATAATCTGGATGGTCGACGTCCTTAGCGAATAATACGTATATTTCTGCCTGAGCCCCATTTGTGACCCACATCTTTTCTCCGTTCAAGATATAATGAGTTCCATCGTCAGATAGTTTAGCCTTGCAGACCATTGCAGCAGCATCTGTACCTGCGCCTGCTTCTGAAAGTGAGTAAGCACCCACTTCTCCTGCTGCAAGCCTAGAAAGGTATTTTTGCTTTTGTTCTTCGTTGCCGTGAAGAGCGATTGTTTTAGCGCACAAACCAACATGTACACAAAACATAACAGCAAATGATGGATCCACTCTGGCCAATTCCTCTACTATTATGGATTCAGATATATCATCAAGCGGGTTACCACCATAATCTTCTGGAATTGTGACTCCTTGGAGGCCGTATTCCAAAAATTGTTGCCATTCTTCAGCCGGAGGGATTTGGTTGGCATCTCTGTGCTCCGCTGTTAAAGATAAAACCGACTCCGCAAAATCCCTTACCATCTCACGAACCATTTGCTGTTCATCCGTCTCTTCGAATCGCATAAAACAGCCCAAGAAGCAATAGCATTTGAGTAATACCCTATGCTGTATTATTGGTGGATTAGGGCACCGTGTTAAATATTACCTGTGTAACGGCGCACCGAGGTTGTTTACAATGGAAGACGACATCATGGAATTTGGAATTGCACACGACAGAAAATACTCGAGAGACCATTTGTGGTATCAAGAGAAGGAAGAGCGCCTCGTTATCGGCATCTCAGATTACCTTGCATCTGACATAGGAGAGGTACTGAGAGTCATATTGCCGCATGCAGAAACTGAGGTAGATGAAGAACAGAGCTTATTCTCATTATGGACCGCAGAAGAGAAACTTACCTTCCCCAGTCCATTTGCTGGAGAAATCGCCGAAGTTAACGGCGAAGTAGAAATAAATCCTGAACTAGTGAATGATTCGGCATACGATTCTGGATGGATAATTATTCTGAATGCTCACGACTACGACATGGAAATGTTGTTAGACGCTGATGAATATGTACAATTCCTTGCAGAAAACTGATTGGCATTATCATAAAATGCCTTGAGTGTGTTAGAATGGATCTTAATAGACACGATTTCAAACTAGGTGAACTAGTTGACAGAATCAAGGCTCACGATAATCGTTTAGTGGCTCTTCAAATCCCTGAAGGTTTGAAGATGCAAGCTCTTGAAATGATGGACAAAATTGAAGATGAAACTTCTGCAAAAGTGATACTCGCAGCAGACCCTTGTTACGGAGCATGTGATTTAGTACATGATAAAATGAAACTAATGGGTGTTGAATTAGTTGCTCACATGGGACATTCGCAGATGAATATCGATTCTGGAATGCCAACCCAATTTATTGAAGTCACTTACGACGGTGACCCTGCTATCGAACCTGTTTTACCGATACTATCCCAGCATAGGGCAATTGCAGAACATCGCTTAATGAATGCAAACAGCGAGCAATTAAGTGAAGAAGAAGCACAAGAACGGTTTCTAGATGCCGTTGGTAGAGTCGCTCCATTGAAGGGGTCGAAACTTGGATTGGTTGCATCAATACAACACTTACACTTGATTTTTGATTTCAAAAAGAAGTTTGAAGACGCAGGGTATGAAGTTGAAGTTCCTGTTGGTGGTGCAAGATTGACATTCCCTGGCCAAGTACTTGGATGCAATTACTCGGGTGATGATGATGAAATCGGGCACTATATCTTCCTTGGAAGTGGAGACTTCCATCCAATCGGATTGGTTTTGCACACTGGGAAACCACTTGCTATGCTAGACCCATACACTGGAGATGCTTCTGAAATGAGCTTTGAAAGAATTGAAAGAATTCTGAGGCAAAGGTTTGGATTAATAATGTCGATTCAAGAGGCAAATAATTTCGCTATATTGATCGGTGAAAAGCCTGGACAAATGCGGCGCAGTTTAGCACTCAAACTCAAAAGAATGTTGAAAAAACACGGGAAAAAGGGATACCTACTCGCCTTAGAACATGTTGGCCCGGAATTGATAGACTTCTATCCTGTTGATGCTTTTGTAAATACGGCTTTTCCTAGAATTGCAATTGATGATGCAGTAAAATATGGTAAACCACTAGTAACTCCATTTGAACTGGAAGTTGCGCTTGGCGAAAAGAAGTGGGAAACCGGTTATCAGTTCGATGAGATACCTTGATTGAGGATTTTCTATTGAAAGTTCAATAACCATAGACGATAACCCTCTGTAATCATGACCTCATATTTGGATCGTATCGGCGCTGGTTTGGTGATTAATAGACCGGATGTTTTCGGTTTTGATTACCTACCTGACGAATTGGTTGGAAGAGATGATTATCAAGTCCAGTTAGCCTCTATATTTAGCAACATAGCGCACCCAAATGGCACTAGTAGGGCTGTGATAACAGGACCTGTTGGCTCAGGTAAAACCGCTGTTGCAAAACTGTTTTGTCAGGATGTGATAAAGCATTATTCAGACAGAAGAAACATAAAATCCGTTTATGTTAACTGCCGAAATGCTGCGACATCCTCTAGAGTAATGCAAACAATAGTTCAGAAATTAGACCCTGGGCATCCAGACAGAGGTCTAGGACTCGGTGAATTACTAACTAGTTTGAAGAGAATGATAAAGGGGAGTAATTCACACCTAATCGTAACATTGGATGAGGTAGATCACCTATTCAGACAATCTGGAGACGGTGTGATTTACCAATTGATGAGAATTGACGAAGATAATGATACAACAGGTTCTCTTTCCCTGATAATGATCAGTCAAGAGCAAATTCTTGACCTCCTAGAAAATGCAGTTATATCTCGAATTGGCAGAACAAACCACATAAGAATGCCATCATATGATAGAGATGGTCTTTACAAAATCGCAGAACACAGAAGGAATCTCGCTTTAGTGACAGGAACTTGTCCAGATGAAATTCTAACACTCATATCCGAGGCGGCTGAACCTTCGGGAGATGCTAGGCAGGCCATTGAGCTTCTCGAAGGCGCTGCGAAAAGAGCAGAAGCATCGGGACGCTCGATCATTGAACCGCAGGATGTTCAGAAAACTGTAATAACTCTGCCAAGTAATGTCGATTCTATCAATATCGATAATTTAGGAGCACATCATATGTTAATCCTAATAGGAATATGCAGGAGGTTGAGAAAAGAAGATTCTATGACCACTGGCGAGGCTGAAAAATTGTATCACGTGGCTTGTGAAGAATACGAAGTAGGGCCAAAAGGACACACAACATTTTGGAAACATTTGAAAAAATTGACACAGGAAAATATCATCTCTACGAAGACCTCAAACGCAGAGGTCGGCAGAGGTAGAACTCAATTTATCTCGATGCCACACATGCTTCCGAGCGATGTCGCAAGGCGACTTGAGACTCTGATTCCCAGTAAAATTAGGAAAAAATAGTAAATTGCAGCCCTCAAAGGGGCTATATACCTGTCCTATGTCGGCGAATTGCTCTAAGGAGTTGACAGCATGGCAGAATCTACATTTATCGCAGTAGTCAGTGACACAAACCCATCTAACAATGGTCGTTCATACAACATGACAATTAGTGGAAGCAATATGTCCCAATTCTTAGGAAAGAAGATTGGAGACATGGTAGAGGGGCTCTTTGTTGGTGAAGGTGACCAAACTCTTGCCGGCTACAAATTGCAGATAACAGGGGGTTCAGATAAAACTGGAACTCCAATGAGATCAGACTTAGATGGCGGCTCAAGGCAATCTATTCTCGTTACTGCATCTACAGGATTCAAGGGACACACTATCGAACAGAAAACAAAGGGTGGAGAAAAGAAGAGATTCCGATACAAACCAGATGGAATGAGAAAGAGAAGATACTTCCGTGGAAACACAGTTACTCAAGACACACGCCAAATCAACTTAAAAGTTGTAGAAGCGGCAACTAAGAGTCTAGAAGACATTCTAGGCGGTACAAGCGAAGGTGCAGAGGAAAGCAGTGAGTGAAGCCGCGAGGCTTGATTGAAAAAAGAAGGAGAGGGAAGCATGGCAAGGAAGCTTCCCTCACAACCTGAAATCAATATAGGTTTAGTAGGTCACGTAGACCACGGAAAAACTACACTTACTCAAGCATTATCTGGAGTTTGGACAGATACTCATTCAGAAGAAAGAAAAAGAGGTATTTCCATAAAACTTGGATATGCAGATACTGCTTTCTACAAAACCGACAAAGACGAATATTACGCTACAGGAAGAAGACCTGGCGGAGGTAATGACGAAGTTGCAGAATTGCAGAGAGTTATCTCTTTCGTTGATGCACCTGGTCACGAGACACTGATGGCGATAATGATAACTGGTGCAAGCATAATGGATGGCGCTATGCTAATGGTTGCTGCAAATGAGCAGTGTCCACAACCTCAAACAAGAGAACATTTGATGGCACTAGAAATCGCTGGAATTAAGAATATTGTAGTGGTTCAAAATAAGATAGATCTAGTTACTAGAGAAAGAGCTGTCGAATCGCATAATGAAATTAAAAAATTCTTAGAAGGTACGATTGCTGAAAATGCACCTATCATTCCTGTCTCTGCACATCATGATGTCAACCTGGACATCTTGATTCAGGCTATTGAAGCAACTATACCAACTCCAGACCGCTCAAAGGATAAGAGAGCAATCATGCATGTTGCAAGGTCTTTTGACATAAACAAACCAGGTACAAGACCTACAAAATTGCGTGGTGGAGTAATTGGTGGAAGTATTGTTGAAGGAATATTCAACGTTGGAGATGAGATTGTTATAGGCCCTGGAAGAAAAATACAGAAGGGAAACAAAGTCAGATACGAACCTATTCAGTCAACTGTATCCAGCATGCAGGGAGGAGGATTGAACCTAGATAGCATGAATGCAGGTGGATTATGTGGCATGGCTACACCATTAGATCCTGCAATAACAACTTCTGACAACCTATCAGGTCAGATTGTTGCAAAGGTAGGTGATTTACCTGAAGTTCGTGATTCAGTTATAATAAATGTGAATCTAATGGAAAACATGGTAGCAGGTGAAGGTGAAGACGCTTCTCCAATTATGCCACTCCGCTCCAATGAGATGTTAATGGTAAATGTAGCAACTGCAACCAGTGTGGGAGTTGTTTCTAACCCTGGAAAAGGAAAAGCAACATTATCTCTAAGACTACCAATTTGTGCAGATTCAGGCCAGAGAGTTTCTCTTTCGAGAAGAGTTGGTTCTAGATGGAGACTTATTGGGCACGGAACTATTGAGTGAGTTTCATGATTAGAGTTCTAATCGACGCTTGTGGTTGGAAAGCAGTGATGGATGCTGGAATTAATATTGATCAAGCACTTCTTGACACTGTTGGAGTGACAAACCTAGCACTTTTGCCAAATGTTCTGAAAGAACTTGAAGCGATTGGTGGTAACTTAATGCTTGATATGCTCAAGGCTAAGTCGGAAATTGTTGAATCGCCAGAGGATGTTGGAAATCACACAGATGACCAATTACTTCACCTATCTATCGAAAATAAATGGCCAATTCTAACTGTCGACTCGGAATTAAAGAGAAGAATATCTCAATCCAATCTTAACTGGTTAGAGGTAATCGGAAACAAACATCTCAGGCTAGTATGATTATGGAAGTGTGAATAATTCATCATCGCCATGCCCATCTAGTAATCTCAATTTGACTCCCGCATCAATCCATGCATGAGCGTAATTAATTGCCCCGAATGCTCTAACATAATCGCCGATCTCCATAAAATGTTTAGCATCACTAGAATAATCATCAGCCATTCTAAGTAGAACCTGCAACATTATATCTCCTTCTGTACCTTTTTCCGGAATAGGAGTTGCCTTTTCTCTTGCTTTTTTTGTTAAACCTAGATAATGTTCTAACCTTTCCTTTTCAACTACGTTTTGCACATCCAAATTAATCACCCTTCAATCTTGAAAGTAGTCTATTAACATCTGAAGTACGACCTAAAGATTGGTACAAATCGATTGCAAGTGAAATTCGACCCTCGTCTTCAGCTTGACATGCGCGTTTGAATATCTTTCTGCGCTCTTCCCAATCGCTTGCAACCTTTGCCTCTGCAACCATTTTTTGCAACTCTATTCGCCTTAAATTTGACAAATCTGGAGACTGCCAGACGCGCACAAGACCATCTCTTCTTATTGTGACCATAGTATCCGGTGCAAGCCCCACCAGGAAGTCTCCTAAGTCGGTATTGCCCAAATTAATCGAAATTTGCTGGGTCATTGAATGAACTGAACCTTCGATTGATAAGATCCACCATCCATCTCCTGCTTTGTTTGCTGCTAGTGGTTCTAGCGATCTTGTATCTATTGTATCCAAACTATCCCACCCATATGGATGTGGCACACCTTCCCATAACATTCCATCAGCAGCTTGTAATAGTATCTTGCCGCCATCCATTCGACTGACCCATGACCATACTCTATCTTCTAACAATCTCTGAGAATCTTCGTTTGCGAGTTTAGCACATCTTAGTTTACCATTTTCGTCTTGCCACATCAAATGTTCTCTATCAAACCAACCGATTAAACGCCTGACTCCACCAGCAGATAGGCGTTTTATTCCTCTACCTTCAGAACTGAAAATGTGTAAATTACCTTTGCGACAAGATAGAACCCAACCCCCTCCTGGCCTAGGTAAAATATCACTGAAACCACCCTCTGTTGAACGACCCTCGTTAATAGGTGAGCCATCGCTTACTTGCAGTATGTGGAATCCGTGGCCGTATAATATTCCAATTCGGCCAGAGTCATGAGTAGCGCCATGAACCCTGAATGGCATTGTTCTTTTCCACCTCACATTACATTCTTCATCTAGCAGGATTATGTCCATTCCTGATGAGATTAGGAAATCATTTCCAACACTACAAGACGTTGAAATTTGATTAGGTGCCTGCCAAGACCTGAATACTGACCATTTCATACTTCTGCCTCCATCATTCCCCATGCTATCAACTGCACTTTCGCATCATTCGTTAGTTTGAACATCCTAGACTTGCCTTTTTGTTGAACTGATAAGATACCCGCCCTGTACAATTTGTTGCAAATTTGCGACATTCTAGGCCGCTTTATGCGCAATTGATCTTGAAGCCTAGGATCGGAAGGAGAGAAACTTCTCTGCGTTGAGACCTCCACAATAACTGCTTCATTTTTCCCTAGATTCCTCAGTACATGTACATTCAGTGGGTTGCTCTCCCTTTGACCAATAACAGGGGTATTCAATTTCATCAATAATTGAGATAATGTTTCAATTCCAGTTTGATTATTATTTTTCAATATTTTACCAAACAAATCGAATAGAACTTGTTGATAATCTGCATCTTCAGAAATTGTCTCATGATTTGGTTCAAATGTCTCGACAAATTCTGGCGCTTCATAGAATGGTTCCTCTGGCTCTGATTCCTCAATAGTTTCCTCTTCTTCATTGAGCAAAATCGCATCCATTTCACTTGCTTGCCAGAAATCAGAGGGATCTGATTTTACGTCTAATTCTTTTCTTTCAACGCTATCATCGAATCTAGGATCTACGTGCATATTTACTCTATTTCGTGACACTAAGCCCCCAAAACCGCCAAATGATGTCGCAGGAAGGGGAGGGAGGTTTGCAGTTTGCTTCTCAATTATATTCCTAGGCTCCTCTTGCAGCAAATCAAGATCTAAATCAAACTTATTTTCGGTTTCAACATCGGTTTTATTTTCCTCTTGAAACTCTTCTTTAATTACAATTGTTTGCTCTTCGTGGAACTTTATTTCACGTGGGTTTTCTCTTTCAAAATCCACTATGTCACGCATTAGTCTAATGATTTTACTGGCTTTTCCTGAGGAGTTATTCATAACGTAATCAAGTGCTTCTTCTGGCATTTTCCAAGCAACATTGGACACGCTGTTCACCCTTAATTCACAAACTTCCCTTATCTCGTCAATGTCAAATGGTTTTACAACTTCTAAATGTTCAAATTTTTCAATCAACTGTTCAGGCCATTGTGACCTCTGATTAACAGATAATATCACAACGACCATTGCCTTTAATCTCTCAAGCGCAGGCAGGAGATTAGATATAATATTAGCTAATTTCTCACCATCAGAATTCGGATAATCGAAGGTTATCAGGGGTATAGCGCCCTTAGAATCCTCACAGGTTTCGACCAATCTGTCAACTAATTCTTGATTGTTTGAAGGGATCTCGAAACCAACGAATTTTGTGTAAATTTCATCCAAGATTTTCTGGACATGATTATCAGAATGGAACATATCTAGGTGCAATGGTTTTTGAGTTTCTGCAGCAATACACCTCATTAGAGAGGTTCTTCCAGTTCCACTCTCACCTACTAACAAATTTAGTCTAGCAGTTCTAGACTTCAGGAATCTAACCCAAGTTGTACTGATCTTATTCCTTCCAACCAAGAGATTAGAATTTCTAGCTTCTAATGGCCTAGATTGAAATGGGTTTTCTCTTATGGCAGGAAGTCCCAAAATAGGGTAATCTTCACTCATGAGTAACGTGCATTTTTTCCAGTATATGATGTTTCGGTGAAATAAGTAACTTCAGCCACCCGTTATTACATGTTAATCGCAATACGGATATGATGAAAAATACTTAATTAACGCACTGTTAACATATTGTTAACGCGTTAATTTACGCGTTAACAAACCGGTTTATTCATCAAGTCTACACAATTGCATCAGAGCAGAGGCAACCCTATGCCAGTTGATGACAGCAGACTTTCTGGCTTCTACAAACTGAGTGTAGAGGAACGGAGAAATATCGTAGCAAGGTTGTCTAATTTATCAGACGATCAAATAGAAGCTTTGTCTAGTACAGGAGAATTATCTGAATCTGCTGCAGATCACATGATAGAGAATGTAATTGGAACCATGTCCCTACCTGTCGGCATAGCTACTAACTTCATAATCGATGAAAAATCATACCTAATTCCATTTTGTGTTGAAGAATCTAGCATCGTTGCGGCTGCTAGCAATATGGCTAAACGTTGTCTAAAACACGGAGGCTTCAAAACATCTAGTGACGATTCAATTATGATTGCGCAAATGCAAATTCTTGATTTAGAAGACACTGCAGTGGCTGCTGAAGCGATTAAAACCGCTAAGTATGAATTAATATCTGCTTGTAACTCGATAGAATCCACAATGATCAGACTAGGAGGAGGTTGCAAGGACATAGAAGTCAGAGAAATTGATACTATGCAAGGTAAAATGCTAATTTTGCACTTGCTAGTTGACACTAAAGATGCAATGGGGGCAAACGCAGTCAATTCTATGGCTGAAAGAATCACTCCTAATGTTGAACAAATCACATCCGGAAGAGTTCATTTGAGAATCCTATCTAACTTGGCCTCTCATAGATTAGCGAAGGTTGAAGCACGATTTACACCTGAAGAAATGGCAGATGATGGCACCAGAGAATCTGGCATTAAAGTAATCAAAGCGATTCTAGAAGCACATAGTTTTGCAATGGCAGACCCATATCGAGCTGCAACCCACAATAAAGGGATAATGAATGCAATTAGTGCGATAGCCCTTGCATGCGGGCAAGATTGGAGAGCGATTGAGGCAGGTTGCCATTCCTGGGCATCTGTCGAGACAGGAACATACACATCTATGACTAGGTGGGAAAAGGATGAGGATTGGAATTTGATTGGTAGAATCGAAACTCCAATGGCAGTAGGCATAGTAGGAGGGGCTTCGAAGGTACACCCTGCTGCAAGAGCGAACCTCGCAATATTAGGAGTAGAATCCGCCAAAGAATTAGGGGGCATCATGGCTGCTGCTGGTCTAGCGCAGAACCTAGGGGCAATGAGAGCCCTCGCAACTGTTGGAATTCAAGCAGGTCATATGAAACTGCATGCAAAAAACATGGCAGTAAGCGCTGGAGCAATAGGCGACGAAATTGAAATTGTTGCGAATATTGTTAACTCTTCCAAACAACAAGTAACTCAAAAATTAGTGGAAGAGACATTGGAAAGTATCAGAAAATGAGATATCACTCTTCTTCATCTATACTGAGAGTTGTTTGAATACTTCCGTCTTCCTCTGTATCTCTTAACGCCAGTGTACTCTCCATGCCCTTCAGCATTCCTGATGAAATAACCATCTCTCTGAACCATTTCTTTACTTTCTTTCTGTCAGTATGAGGGCATCCAAACATTTCAGAGAATCTACGAGTGGTAGTCAGTCTCCTGGTATTTCCATCTCTGCGTCTGTTAATCAATCCAGATTGAGCTAATTCTCTGATGTGATCATAGGCCTTTGGACCTAATAATTCAACTAATCTAGACTGCGGCATTGGCTGATGATATGCGATTAATGATGCTGCTTTCAATAATTTAGGAGGTAAATCTGACTTAGTTTCCTTTGGCAAGTGATTTGCGATGTTTGGCCTTACCTCCATCGCCCATTTACCCCCTATCTCAACAATTTGTAAACTACCGCCCTTTCTTCGTTTTACAGTAGATTGTAATTTGGTTAGTGATTCGATTTCTTCTTCTTCTTCATAACCCAAGACTTCTGAAAGTTCGCTAGGACTAAGAGATTTACCCGCACTGAACATCGTCGCTTCAAGCAAGGTTTCAAGTGGTATTTCGCTCATGTAATCATCTCCTTACTCGACCAACCAATCATCAGGGTTTTCAGATTCCGATGCTTCTTTAATCTTTGCAATTTCCTCTTCTTCTGCAGCAATACGAGCCCTTTCAGCAAGCCTTTGTGCATGCCTCATGGATTCTGTTTCTTCAGATTCTAGGGCTATTGATTCTTCATCAAATAACCTCGATGCTAATTCCGTCACCTCATCAAATGATTTTGCTTTAGGCCACCTATCCTCGATCATTATAGGGTCTTCTGGTTGGTCTTGACTTATCCATGCATAACCTCTGTGTGTAAGGAACAAGCCCGCAACAAATGACGTAATCTTTGATTCAACTTCATATCCTTCTGGTATGACTCCAAACTCTTCAACAAGGATCTCAGATAACCGATTTGTAACATTAGAAATTGGAACTTTGTGTTTTCCTAAAGACTGCATAACTTCCCTCATTGCTCTCCAGCACCTTCGGATATCTCCTTCCATGTCTTCATTGTGCATTCTTGCACCAACATTGTCAATCATGTTTTTCAATTCTTCAGCATGAGATTTCCTAAATTCTTCTTTTGCTTTGAATATCTCAGCCTCATCGCATGCATCTTTTAGTGCAGATAGTAATTCACCAAGAGTAGATGGTCTTCCTTCTTCTCTTCTAACACGCTCACCGAACAATGAAGGAAGCACAGTATCTGCAGTTCCTTCTAATATCGCTGTTGTAAACATAAATTCTTCATCATCGTAATCAGATTCCCAGCCAAAATCTGTAAATTCTTCATATTCATCATAATCTGGAGCTGTGACCTTATCAAAGAGTGTTGATGCTTGCTGGGTTAGAACTTCCCAAGATAATCTGATCAATCTACCACATGCTGGTAAGTCCAGCGATTTCGCTTCTTTTCTTACTCTTTCAGTAAAGAGTTTCAAGAATGCAGATAAATCAATATTCCAAGGATCCATGTCTTCCTCTTTTACAAGAGACAAGACTAGAGCCACTGACCTATCGAAGGGGTCTGTTAGCACCTGGTGTTCCGCTTCTTCTTCTTGAGCAATACGCAGTACACGGTCGGCATATCTCTCAGCTTCCGAAATATCTTCGTCGTTACTTACCAATTGGTCAAGAATATCTTGTCTCAAGAACCAATTATCAAGCAATGATTGTTGCAAGATTAAACCTCCTTTTCTTCCTCGATTTCTTCGGNTAATTGCACTTGCTCCTCAATTATCTTAGAGGCTACTTCTTGCCTTTCCTGTATATCTTCAGTCAACTCTTCGGCTCTTTCTGCAAGTGAAGTGAACGAGGATTCGGCCTCAGATTCTTCCTCATCAGAATCTATGTGTTTCAATAAACCACCAAGGCTCTTAGGTGCAGAAAGTGGCTCTGGCACTTCTGGCATCTCGCTTTCCATAACACGGACTTCTTCGATTCTGGTGTGATTTTTGTCTGCAGCCTCTGATGCTTCTTTCTCCGCTTGTTCACCAAGTTGAATTGCACGAGTTTTGTCGAAATCTACAATTCGTCTGGAACAACCGTCTCCTCCATGAGTTATGCCGATATGGTGGTCTGCTAGTTCTAGCGAAACTTTTCTTAGTGTAACCATAATGAATTGAGCGGCTTCGCTTCTGTTTCGGCATTCTGTTGCGATTAATTTAGAATTAGGAACATCCAAGTTTTGATCTACTTCATCAAAGTAATAGAACGGACTTGGATCGTGATCCTGAATTGCGAATATTAGGGACAGCGATGCCATTGACTTCTCTCCACCCGATAAACCCTGTAATCTTGATTTGTTGGACTTACCTCGTGGTTGAGCCCACATGTCTAAACCACCCTTGAATGGCTCTTCCTCATTCTCTAAGAATAACTCACCACGACCACCATTCGACAGTCTCTTGTATACAACTTTGAAGTTCTCATTAACATCTTTCAATGTCGCAAGTAATCTTGATTTCCTTTGGGATTCTAACTTTTCAGCGATGTCCAACAACTTCTTTCTTCTAGTTTGTAATGTTTTGAAATCGTCCTTCATTTCGTCTAGACGCTCTTTACAAGCATCATATTGCTCAATTGCAAGCATATTGAAGTTACCAAATGCTTCAAGCCTCTTACGTAANTTGTTGAGCGCCCTTTCAGCGTCCCCTACATTCGGCAGGTCTGCATTTTCATCTACAACATCGATTTCTTCTTCTGCCATTTCGACTAACAAATCTGCCAAGTTTTGTTCTTTGATTGCAATATTACGATTCATTTCATCTGCTAAACTTCTCTTACCCATCGCGTCGCTGATGTTGGAGTTAGTGGTTGCTCGGAGTTGGGCTCTTTCGTCTATCAATTCATTTCTCTCAATATCCAGTCCCTTATGTTCTGCCAATAGATTTGAAAACTCTTCTTCTTTCACTTGNAGNGCAGATGTGTCTTTTTCTATAGACTCTTTCCATATTTTTACATGTCTTTCTCTGCTTACCATTCCGGCTTCAACTTCTTCAGCACGAGATGTTATTGAGTCTAACATTGAATTCAACATAGTCGTCTTATCATCCCCGCTTTCAATAACAAGTTTGGCATTGTTTGCAATTCCTTGAGCCTCAACTCTCATNGTTTTGGCTTCCAATAATTGCTGCTGAATCGATTCTGGACTTGATTCCCTCAACTTAGTCTCTGCATCCTGCCTAACTGATTCAGCCTCAACTAATCTTTTCTTTGCAACCTCAAATGTTGAAACTTTTATTGCATGATTAGAATCAAGTTCATCAAGTCTGTTTTTCAACGTATTTGCATTGCCTTTTGCCTTAACTAAAGCCTTCCTAGCACCCTCTAATTGACCCTTTAAAGACCCTAATTTAAGAGACTGATCATCTTTGGCAAGGTCATTTATTTTCGCCCGTATTTGGCTCTGCTGTGCTCTTGATTCTCTAAGAGCGGCAGATACTGTTTCTGAAAGTAACGAAAGACGGTTCACTTCTCCTACTAATTTTTCAACCTCACTTGCACCTTGGATTTTACCACCAAATCCGGTCTTCATTTTCTGCTTAGCACCACCGACCATAGCACCACCAGGTTCAGTGACATCACCTCTCAAAGTGACAAGTCTTACTCCACCCATCAGTGTTCTAGCAGTGCTCATATTGTCAACAACCAATGTGTTTCTCAAAGCATAAGCCACTGCTGTTGAAATTCTTGGATCATAATCAAGTAATTCGTGAGCAAAACCNAGTACTCCTGGCTTTTNTNNGNTTAGTTTGGCTCTACCAGATGAGCGGCTCGATTGTATCTTATTTAGAGGTAAAAATGTTGCACGACCTAGTCTGTTGTTTCTTAGATACGCCATTGCCTCTACGGCAATTTGATCATTTTCTACCACGATTGAGTTCATTCCGTTTCCTACTGCAGTAACCAATGCATCTTCATGTGAAGGATCTATTGGAGCGCATAACTCACCAATTGTACCTAGTATTCCAGATAAATCTCCTCTGTCCCTTGCATTCATAACTGCTGCAGCGCCTGGCGCCATGCCGTTATTTCCAGATTTCTTTTCGAGTTCATTTCTTGCATCTGAAAGGTCTCTATTTGCTTGTTGCAGTTTCCTCTCTACAGCACCTGACTCTTCCAGGAGTTTTTGCTCAGCGTTCTGAGATTGTACTAATTCCTCTGCAAGTTGAGTTCTGTCTTTTTGTTGCCCGCCTTCTCCTAAATCTTCTATTTGTAATTCAATATCATCGAAATTAAGTTGTGCATCGGCCTCTTCTTCTTGAGCAGATGATAATTGTTCAGCGATTATCTCGGCCTCTCCTGCAATTTTACTCATCGCAACATTGGCTTTCTGAACTGCTTCTTGGCAGGTTTCAAAATCGCTAGTTGCATCTTTGAGGGCTTTAGACAACTTTGCAGTCTCTGAACCCGAAGATTCTAATGATTCTCTTATTGCATTTTCTTGGTCTTCTAAATTCTTCAAAACTTCAAGACTGTTTTCCATTTCTTCTTTTGCTGATTTTATGGATTCGAGGTGAATTTGCAAATTGTTTTTCGCTTCTGTTATCTCGCCTTCCAGCTTTTCCAACAATTGGGCGTCTTCCACATCTGCTGATTCAGAATCGTCGATTTTGTCTTTGTTTCTATCAATAGAAAGTTGTAATTGTCGGATTTCATTTGTCAATCCTGCATTCTCACCGCCCATTACCGCATCAATTTGCGATTGTAGGTCGCCTATTCTGTCATCTAATGACAACAAATCTTTTTCCGATGCTGAAACCAATTGTTCTAATTCTGTAGCTTCAGAAAGAAGCCTTGCTTTTTCAGTATTATGAAAATTAATTTCTGCTTTTGAACTCAGATATCTTGATTGGAACAATACGATATTTGCTGCATCATATTCTTCTTTAGTATTTTTTGCCTTCTCAGCAACTTTCTTTTCTGCCTCAAGAGTTTTGAGTCGTGCTTTTTGTTCTTCTTCGACTAATGAAATCCTCTCGATGTAATCTTCAACCTGGCCTCTTTGTTTTTCGGCTTTCTTTATTTCATCGTCATAAGAAGTTACACCTGCTACGGAATCCAGTACCTTCCTCCTTTCTACAGCGGTCATCGAAGACAATCTCGTTACATCGCCCTGCAATACGATGTTGTAACCATCAGGCCTAGCGTTTGCTTGACCTAAAAGTCGGTGAAACGCTTTTTGATTTGTTTCTTCTCCGTTCAAAAGATAGGTTGAAACTATGTTATTTCCTTTAGTCAATCTGACTTCTCTTGTCATTTTGACTTCGTCGGAATCAATAGGCAGCCTTCTTCTGTTGTTGGAAAGAACTGGATTAGCGAATACCAGAGTTACTTTGGCATTCCTTGCTGGGCGGTTGGATTTACCACCATTGAAAATTAAGTCCTTGGAATTTTGAGCCCTCAGAACTTTTGAGGATCTTGCCCCTAAAACAAATTGAACAGCATCGCCGCAGTTCGATTTACCTGAACCATTTGGCCCTGTAATAGCCGTAAATCCTCTATCAAATGGAATTACAGCCTCTCCTTTGAACGACTTGAAGTTCTCGACTTCTAATTGTTTTAGATACATCCCTATCCCTCAAATCAAGATACTAAGCCCTTGACCTCATATCGCTGAGGGAACGGTGGGGGTCTTGAAGGTTACGAATATCTCAAGGAGAATATGTCGATTAGTATAGCATCTAACTTTAGCCGAATACAGCGTTTAAGATACAAATCCAGTTCTATTGCAACCAGCACAACCTTCACCATTGCAAAGATGGCACGTCCTCTTGGTTTCTCCTGCAAACTCATCTCTCAAACCGGCTTCGAATTTATCTTCATATTGAGAAAGACCTTGAGCGCCCCATAAATCACCTATCGTATTGTATTTGTATGATTTCTTTCTGCGTGATTTCTTCTGCAAATCACCCAATGAACCGCCTGCGGCAAAAGCAGCATCTAATTGAGCATGAGAAAATTCCTGTTTTGATTTTGAGTCCCTCTTGGTATTGCTTTGGTAGTCTATTTGATATTTTGGACCCCTAATTAAGAAAATGCCTAAAGCGAATACGCCGATTTGAACCGCAATTGCTGGAGCAGGGAATGGTAACAAAATCGATATCTCTTCAGAAGAAGTTCCGGGTAATTTATCAAAACTATCAGCAACTGCAAGCCCGCAAAGAACCAAACCAGATACAACTGCTAACTTTCTTACTCTAGACGCCCATCTACCTTTCCTTGGCCACCTCAAAAATGTCGATAATAAAAGAATTGAACCTTCGGCGACAAGTAGTATATCTGGGCCATCCCAAACTCCTATCGAAGTAACACATTCATTTATGGCCCCGTCATCGAGGTCTTTCTGGATTTCTTCAGAATTGCACCCAGGATCTGCTGCTCTGGCCAATATCAACTTCTGAGGAGGGTCTAACTGCATTAATGCACCAAATTCTACATTTGCGACAGCTGCTACAATCATCACTAAGCCAGCCAAAGCAGTAATTTTCTTTAGCAGCCCCATATTTTATCTGAACAACATGAATCACTTATTGCTGTCGGAATAATCTAGTAGACAGATTTGAAAGCAGAGGGCTACTCGCAGCGTCGGATATAATGCCCAAAATCGTAGTTATTGGCAGCGGCATTGCTGGTCTCTTTGCAGCACTAAGGCTTAGTGAAGCAGGCAATCAAGTTACTATAATTACAAAAGAAAGGTCTGTTGACTCTTCTACAAATTGGGCTCAAGGCGGTATAGCGGGAATTTTAGATAAAACCGATGGTGAAGGAAAAGAATCGCACATCAAAGACACACTTGTGGCTGGAGATGGTTTGTGTGACCGTACGGTAGTTGAGCGTGTAGTAGAAGAAGCCGGAGATAGAATACGAGACTTACTATCATATGGAGTAGATTTCCAAAAGGAAGGAGACGATTTTCATCTTGTCAAAGAGGGCGGGCATTCTGCTAGAAGAATTTTACATGCAAGAGATGCAACTGGAGCCGAAATTGAAAGGGCGTTGACAGAAGCAATATTACAGAAAGATAACATCGAAGTTAGAGAATATTGCCTAGGAGTTGATCTAATCCAAAGAGTTCATGGGCAACCTGAAATGGGAATCAAGGGGATTTGGTGCTTAGATTTAGAAACTGAAAACATGAATGCTTTGTATGCAGATGCTGTTCTAATCGCAACTGGCGGTTGTGGACAACTATGGGAGAAAACAACCAATCCGAAAGTCGCAAGTGGTGATGGCTTGGCAATGGCTGTCAGAGCAGGAGCATCTAGTAAGGACATGGCTTTCTTCCAATTCCACCCTACTGCATTGATGACTGGAAATGATAAACCATTTTTGATTACTGAAGCACTGAGAGGTGAAGGAGGAATAATCCTTGACGATAGTGGTTTGAAAAATTACAACATAAATGGTGGTTTACCAGAAAAATACTCGTTCACGTTAGAATATTCCGAACTTGGAAGCCTAGCAACTCGTGACGTAGTTGCACGTTCTTGTGACCAAAGAATGAAAATCACAGGTGCAAAAAATGTCTGGCTAATAACAGATCATTTACCAAAGGAATTACTTCATTCTAATTTCCCAACTATCGAAAAAAGACTCAATGAATTTGGTTTATCTCTGGGCAAAGACCCACTACCAGTTGCTCCTGCTGCGCACTACATGGTTGGCGGATTAAAAGTAGACATCCAGGGCAGAGTTATGATGAGTAATGATAATCCTATACCTGGATTATATGGAATTGGAGAAGTTGCATGTACCGGCATGCATGGTGCAAATAGACTGGCATCAAACAGTCTTCTAGAGGCTGTTGTATTTGCAAACCGAGCCGCAGAACATTTCATTTCAAATCCAATTGATTCAGAAGAAGAGATACCAAAATGGAGGGCAGATGGGATGCAAGAATTAATTGAACATGCACCTCTGGTTAGAGATTTAGAAACTCTAAGGAAAACTATGACTCACGATGTTGGAATAGTAAGGTCATTTAGTCGCTTGGAAAGAGCAGGAAGGATGCTTGATTTATTGACTGAAGAAGTCGATCTTATTTGGAGAAAAAGTATACCTACCAGAGAATTGGTTGAAATCAGAAACTTAGTTTTAGTAGCCACACACATAACAAACGATGCAATTCAAAGAAAAGAAAACAGAGGTCTTCACTACAATATTGATCTCATCTGAGAGATTTGATTTGTCCCAAAAGCATAGAATTTAGTGGGGTAGGAACGCCCAACTGCTCTCCTCGTAGCACAACTTGTCCGCACAACATGTCTATCTCAGTCTCTCTACCTTCTTTGACATCTGATAGCATGGAACAGATGTTTTCCGAAGTATCTGATATCACTTTGTGCAGCGTTTCAACCAGTTCAATATCAGCAGGCACTTCAACGCCTGATAGACGAGCGATGTTTGCCGCTTCTATCATTATAGACTCGCACTGAGACAAAAGTGGTTCATTTGCTAATTCCCCGTTTTTCACACCACACATCGCAGCAATAGGATTGATTGCAACATTGATCAGCAATTTTTTCCACAAAATCTCTTCATGAGAATGGAAATACTCAGCCCCAAATATTTCAAGAGACTTTTCGAATTCCTTTCCTTTTGACCCCGAAATGTGAATATTTCCTTTTGAAACCCATGTTATCTTCCCTGGACTTGATTTCGTAACAGCATTAGTTGTTACTCCAACAGCAGTATTTTCGAAAAAGAAGTCTTTCAGGATCTCAAGATTACCTAAACCGTTTTGAAGAGATAAAACCGGCCCATTTGTTAGGTATTTCGCAACTTCACATAGAGACTTTGTATCTTTGGATTTACCAGTAATTATGGCTTGATCAAAATAATGATTTAACTCGGGTGGAAGTTCAATTTCATCAAGTGTAACAAACCACTCCTTTGGTGTAATGACGCGCTCCCAAACTCCGTCTATTACTAATCCATTTAATGCTAATTCCGCACCATGGCTTCCTCGTGTATGAACAAGAACTTCATTTCCAGATTCTACTAACTTTGCTGCAATTAAACTGCCAATTGCTCCAGCGCCAATGACAGCTATTCTCATATTCAGACCTCATGATTTACCAAATGCAATACAACTTCCCCTTCGTCTAGTTCTAACCAAACAAACGAAATTCCCGTTTCTGGGGCAATTGCTGAGATTGTTTCAACTGTGTTTGCTGGGATTTGAATTGAATTAGAAATCTGCCACTGCTCACCATTTCCATCGAATTCAACCACAATTGATAGGTTTACTTCCGATGGATTCTCAATTACCAATGTATCGTTGATAACCGAAATTTCCCCAATCCATCTCTGTGTTCGAATTTCATTTTTGTATACAATAAGATCGGGTCCCTCAAGAACATTGTATTTCTGAGGGAGATAATCTTCCGTGCAAACTGATATTTGACTTCCTACTTCGGCAAATAATTCTATTTCATCTGTTACATTATTCAAGTCATATAGACCAAATTGTAAGACTCTTAAATCCCAAATTGTGGTGTTATTGACAATGGTTCTAGGAGGGCTTAAGTTTCCAATATCGTCACAAGTTCCGTTGTAATTTGAACCAAGTCTTGCGAATGAGAAAAGTAATTCTTGAGAATCTAAAATGATCCCAGAGTCAGGCATAGAAATATAATTTTCAGCCATGTATCCAGCCACAAATGAATGATTATCTATGGTGAAAATCTCTTGTGAAATAGAGTTCATATTATCTCCAGAAAGTCCACTGAGACAGAGTTCGTTTTCTCCTTTTGCGACAGAAAGGTTTCCATCAGAATCAACATCCTTCCAACTTGTATATTGAGGTGGAGAATCAAGCGCTATAGTATTGTTTTTTGAATTAACTTTAACATTCAGGCAAACCTTAGGATCGTCATAATCTCCATTAAAAGACCACATGCCAACAGGATAGATTTTCAAATCTGGAACTACTTTATTGGTAAAAAATCCATGATTGGTTTTCCATATCAAATCAAAGGATGCAGTGTTCC
>PAMN02000047.1 GCA_002707335.2 Methanobacteriota archaeon
AATGGAGATCATGGAATGATTGGAGCTAGCAAATCACTATCTACAGTATCTCTTTCAACTAGCACCTCAAATTACAGAGGGTTTGTCGTAAAGAATGGCGATATAATCTATTCAGCAACATATACCAGTACATCGGTTTACACCACTCCATCCGTCAAGAAATACAACGCTACTACTGGAGCATACCTAGGAGTTGCATCAATAGGGACATGTAGCGGATATTCTCAACCTCTCTACACTACATATGATGCAACATCGGACGGAGAAGGCAAAATTTGGACTGTTAGTTACAACTACAGACTTCTAATCGAGTGGACAGTTTCATCATCAGGCTCTTGGACATGTAACAACACATACCTATACTCCTACTATCCTGTTGGAGTAGATATCGATGAAGATTCAGGGAGAATGTTCCTTCTGATGTATCAGGCTAGTTCGCCTAGTTACTTCAGATATCTTTACGAAATAAACCCTAATTCACCAAGCCAGGCTATCAAAACCCACTTACTCGGTACTAGAGTGGCAATGGGTAGTAGTAGCACTATGCCATCAGGTCTCTATGTCGATCTTCCTAGGGTTGTTACGAATGAATACCAGAGTTCTGCAGGATATCATAATTATTTCACAGAGTCTGGAACAAACTTTGTGAAACAAGGCAAGAATCAGATTAAGGGTGGCGGTCATTATGGAATGGATGGAATGGAAGACAACACATTCGGTTTCCAATGTCATTACTATGGATTTTGCAGTTCAGCACAAAGGAATGTAATTCAAAGGGAAGGCAGCGGAGTAATTTACGACGAGCGAACAATTTCCTCCTCGTCATCTGTAGTTACAAGCAGAACGGTTTCAATCAGCAAGTCAATTTCTGAAATCACAGTTTCTGCAGTAGTTGGATATGTTCCAGATAACACTTCAATCGAAATCGAGGTGTCGGTGGATGGCGGGCAAACCTGGTTGAGTGGTTCTTTCGGGCAGGTGTTGAATTTTGCAACTGCGGGTAATTCGATAAAATGGAAAGCATACCTCAACGGAACTTTATCTGAAACACCAGCCCTAGATTTCGTTTCGTTAACTTACGTGTCAACATATCAATCTAGTGGATATTTACGTTTGTACAATTATTATCAATCAAATGCACCTGTTGCATTGACTGCTCATTGGAATGCAACAATACCTGCTGGTACAACCTTCCGTGTTGAAGTTCAAGACAACGGTCAGACCAAACAATTCCAGTACAGTGGCCAAACTCAACAATTGACTATGACTTCAGGGACGATGTATGTCTACATCAGATTTTCATCCAATGGCCAACAAACACCTGTTTTGGAAGACCTCAATATCGCGTTCCAATCTAATGCACCAAGTCAGGTTGGAATCAACATTGGTGTTGATAATATGACAGGTTATACTCCTGGCAAGGAATGGACAAGTCAAGGTACGTTAATCGGTACAGTAACCCAACAGGGGTCTCGATTTGTTGATGCATTCAATGATATGATACCTGGTACAGGGTCAGGTACAATCTCTATTCCTGTGGTTGTTTCTTCAGAGAGTATGGGAATAGTCAAGATAGACCGTTTTAGTGTTACATATTTGATCAATACTGTGAATTTGGACATAATTGTCCCAGCAGATGAAATTCTTCATGAAAGAAATGAACCATATGAAGTAGTGACAAGGCATATTGTTGGTGATGGGCCAAATAATTACATCCAATCAGCAACCCTTTCATTCTTGGCCCAGCCATCATCTAGTGCACCAACATTAGAGTGGCAAGATGGAGACATATTCCCNTCGCCAAATGATCCAGATGATTGGATTGAAATAGATTCTTCGTCATGGTCTAGTTTGAATAATGGAATCCTCGAGATTCACTGGAGATTCAAAGTTACATCAGAATTCCCTGACCAAGATAATGTAAAGTTTAGAACAGGATGCACAGATATAACTGGCCCTGATGGNGGATTCTCTCCAGAGCAGTTGGTCAGTGAAGAGGAAATGAGAGTCAATACCTCATTCGGATTAGGATGGCTGAATGTAAGAGATAACGATGGTGAAGTCACTAGTGATGATTTGCCAACGGGAAGCTGGGTTGCTGCTGGCGAAACACTATACTTCCAAGGAGCAATGTGGTTTGCTGATTCTCAAGATGCTCCAAAGGANAGNGCTTTCGATGTTCGAATTGCACAGAATGGTTTCGTGCATTCGAATTGGAGAGACAACTCCAATGTGAANGGTTCNTTCTTCATCTCTATCGATTTNCCAGATATCGATGTTGAAAGTGGCTTGACATACGAATTACAGACCTACAATGAGAGNGATGCAACGAGAGTTTTGCCAGCAAATTCTGAATGGACAAGAACCTACAAGGTCGATGCAACAGCACCTCTTGTATCACACACATACCCATTGGAAGACGCATATGAGGCAGCAGTAGAAAATCAAAAGATTAGCATAAGCCTTGGTGATGGAGTTGGTGACCCAGTTGAACTGAAACTATTCTANTGGGTTGAAGCAGACCACGACATNAATCGAAANGGTGAGGCNGATCCAGGGGAATATGCAGTNAAGGTTGTACGTAATGAAAGTCTTGCAGATTTCAAGACATTTACAACCACGATTGACCATTCTAGAAATCCAAACATGGGTAGAGTTTCCTATTATTGGGACGGTGGTGACCAAGCAGGAAATCCGCTACATTACTCGACTATTATTGATGACGAAGAGTACACTTGGGAAAGCGGCTCTGGATTCAATTATGATGACGCAACATTCCGAACCAGAAAGGATTCTTCAGCCATATTCACAGGTCTTGATTGGGTAGGTCACAATGATGACGGAGCAGTTTATGCTGGCTTCGATCAAACAATCTCTTTGGGATTAATCGATGCGAACACAGCGATTGATTTCGAGTATATCGATCTAGTATTCGACTTTGAGGGTCCAAATCCAGAGGTTGACCAACAAAGAATCTCATATTACGGATTTACTGATACATTCCAGAGTAATTCAGATTTCATCGATTTAATGTCAACATCCANCATGGTTCAAACCACAAATGAGACAGGAATGCCATTAATCTTGATAGATTTTAATTTCCAGATTGGATGGGATTGGCCTGACGAAGAGATTTCAGATNTGGCTCTTGAATACAAAGAAAGAGGTTCTGAATTCCCTACAAGGCATATCATCGCAGACCANACTTTCAGAGTTGAAAATGACTTGGTTCTGGAGGTAAATTCGTTCCTTGTTGAGGANATTAGNGAACCTAGAACNGGTATTGTAGCCGATGGAAGCAGAGTCAGAAATGATGANCGATTGGAGTTCACTGGAAAGGTAGTTTACCAAGGAAGTAATNTTCCAGCACCTAGGGATGCATCGATTGAGGTCGAAGTATTCGATGGTGAGAGAATATGGTCAGATGGTTCTCTAGATGACGACGGCGGATACTCTGTAGAAGTTCCTCTTTCGAGTGCTGAAACCCTTCTTTCATCGCCAACAAGAACTTGTTTAATCTCAATAACAGGAATACCTGGAAAAGGAGAAGATATGACTGGACAAACAGTTTCTACAACCTTGAGAGTAGTTGTCGATGATACAGCACCTCGTGTTGTAAGTAGGATTACTCCAATCAATACAATCGATATTTCAGCTAATAGCGATATAACTAGAGTTCCTGTTGAATTCAAAGGAACTGAAGATGCCGACATGACAGGTTCTAAACAGATTGTACACTGGGTAATGAGAGATTCNAGTAAGACACTAACTCTTGGAGCAGGGCAAGCAATTCTTGGTATGCAACAAGAAGAACAAGAGATCACATGGACTGGAACAGTCGACCTAACCGACGGTGGGAAAGTAATGCCTCGTGACGGAGACTGGGTTGGTTTCTATCTATCAGGATATGATACTGCTGGAAATGAATTCCCNGAAGTNTCCAACTCAGAGGCAAGTCCAATTGCTGAACTAGCANGCGTTGATACGGACTTTGAGCGCCAGTGGGTGCGANTAGGCTCANTAGGTCCACAGTTGAAGATAGATTCATTCTCTCTTTCAGATGACCACGTTGCTCCTGGNCANGATATTGAAATGACTGTAATNGTTCACAATGAAGGTGGTTTATCAGACGCTTTGTTCAAGGTTTCATTNTATGAGGAAAACTCAATTGTTCCTTTCGAAAGTAAGACTCTGAACAAGATTAGAGCGGATGAGAAGGTACCGGTTACAATCTCTTGGACCGCTAAGGAGGGTGTTGAAAGAGTGAGAGTTGTAGTTGACCCTGACAATGTTATCGTCGAAGTCAATGATGATGACAATTCAGCAGAACACAAGGTCGAAGTTGTCTATGTTTCATACATGGGTTGGTTCGATTCAATAAGAGAACAACCACTTGTTTGGCTATTCACGATATTATCGATAATCGTCCTAGTTGGAATTGGTATTGTGGCTAGCCGCACAGCAATTTCGATTGATGATGGACTGATGTTTGACGAAGAGTGGGAAGGCGACGACGACGAGTATGAAGATGATGATTACTATGACGACGACGACGATTACGACGATGATGATTATTGAAATTCTAATCGTTGCCCTCTTGAACCAGTGACAGTGCCGCAACAACATGGCTGAGGGTATATTCTCTGAACTCGTCGAGGGTTTGCAGAAAACTCTCGTAGAGAAAAAGTGGACTCCAACGCCAGTTCAAGAAGCATCCCAATCGGCTATTGCATCCGGTAAAGACCGTTTGGTAATCGCTCCAACGGGCTCTGGGAAGACAATGGCTGCAATGCTGCCACTGTTGGATAGAGCCATTCGCTCTGAATGGGAAGGAATGTCTATACTCTACATTACGCCGTTGCGAGCACTGAATCGGGATGTGGATAGACGGCTAGAAGAAATTGTTAGTTCAGTTGGACTAACCTTAGGCCTAAGGCACGGAGATACTAAACAATCAGAGCGCACAAAACAGGTTAGAAAGCCACCTAATGTCATGATTACAACACCTGAAACATTCCAGTTAATGTTCACAGGCTCTAAAATTAGGGAATTACTTAGAACTGTAGAAGCCGTAATTATCGACGAAGTACACGAATTAGCCGCAGGAGAAAGAGGGTGGCAACTTTCAGTTGGAATATCAAGGCTCGAGCAATTCAAGGGTTCAACCATACAAAAAGTAGGATTATCTGCTACTGTCGGAAATCCTGATCAAGTAGCCAAGTGGTTGTCAAAAGACGGAGAGGCAATAGTTACCGAAGCACCACGTATAACTGAACTAAATGTCGATGCGATAATACCTCTCCCCGAAGACGAAATCGGGTCTCTTGAATTGGCAATATCTCCTAGAGCACACGCAACTCTCAGAGGCCTTGCTGAAATCGTAACAAACAATAATCCGTGCTTGATATTCGTCAATTCTAGAAATAGTGCAGAAACCGTATCCCAACGGCTTCAATCCATAGCTCCTGATTTGAAGATTGGAGTTCATCACGGCTCTCTTGCAAGAGAAACCCGTCAGCAAATGGAAGATGACCTCAGGAGCGGTTCACTTCAAGGGCTTGTCTGTACATCAAGCCTTGAATTGGGTATAGATGTAGGAAGTGTAAACCATGTCGTCCAAATTAGGTCTCCACGTTCCGTTGATAGAATGCTACAAAGGGTAGGAAGAGCAGATCACAGGCTCGGTGGAATCGGCAAAGGGCATCTGCTTGGTTGGGAATGCGATGATTTGTTTGAGGCTGCAGTAATCGCAAGAAGAGCGATGACTGGTGACATAGAACCAGTAGAATGGAGGGAAAGACCTCTCTCAGTAGCAGCCAATCAAATCGTAATGATGGTTCACAGTCATGGTGCATTGACTATTGATGAGATTACTGAATCAATATCAGCAGCACAACAGTTCGAAGGNTGGACTAGNCAAGANACGATAAACATAGCAAAAGTCCTAGCCGATGGATGGGTTATTCGGTGCGAGGAAGATCCAAGCGAAGTGCCATGGTACAGGTGGCCATATGATGTATGGCAAACATTGCTTGCTGAATCCAAAAAAGAATTGCCAGAACAACCNAAACTNGGNGCNGGNGAAGAGCCGCCAGAAGAGTTAGCAAAGTTGCAATTTACACCACCTAAACGTTATGCTAAGGGCTGGATAAGCCGTTCAGGAAGAACCAGAGATTGGGTTACATCTCATCTGTCGATGATTCCAGACAAGCAGTCATATCGAGTCAGGGATGCAGTAACTCGNAAGAGCCTAGGAAATGTAGACGAGGCGTTTGTACTCTCTCTAAACGATGGCGGAGAGGAAGAAGATGGCCGTTTACGCAGATTTGTTATGGCCGGAAGGACATGGATAATTGTCGATGCAGACCCGGAACAAAATGAGTTGCTAGTTGCTCCAATTTCTGACCAAGGTCACGCACCACATTGGGTTGGAGAATTACCCCCAACTCCTGCAGATATTGCAAGAGAGGCAGGACGATTGCGAAGATTGTTTGCAATAGATTTGGGCATGATGAAGGACGAAAAAGTCGACAAAATTGACCCTGCAGGCCTCCTTGTTGGNAANACTACCCTTGCAGATTATCCACTCAACGGTGAGGCAATGGGATTGTTAGGAGAAATCGTTGCCAAACATTTCGATTCAGCGATGAATATCCCTAGCGAGCGTCTGATCACAATTGAGGATAGAGACGAAGCCNTAGTAATCAATTCGTGTCATGGCAGTAGAATCAACGAGACAATTGGNCATTATTTGCTTGCTATGGCCAGTACTAGGAGCGGAAAATGGGGTAGGCTAATCGTTGAACCTTGTCGTATTTCATTACAAATTCCTGGAATTAGGCCTGCAGAACTAATCGAATGGCTAACAGAAACACCTCCTGAAGCATTGGAAGGAATTCTTTCCGTGACTCTTCCAAACTCAAGAGAAGTGAGGTGGAGATTTGCTCAGGTTGGAAAGGTGTTTGGAATTTTGCGCAAAGGAGTCGACCCAAGAAGAATCAACTTGCAATCCCTCTTGAAAAAATACAGAGGTACTCCAGTAATGGATGAAGTGCTCGGGAAATTATTCTATGAGAGAATGGATATTGAGGGTTCAATGGATTTAATGAAAGCAATTCAGTCAGGTCTTATTGAAATTGAAGTTACAGCACCTGGCCCTCTCGGTATTTCCAGTAGGTCAGAGAAAGATTTGCTTTTACCAAATTTCGATAATCAACAAGTTCGTGCTAGACTTGAAGGTCGTTTAATGAATGAAAGAGCAGTATTGTGCTGTTTAAAATGCTACGCAATAAGGCGATTTAGAGTCGCCAGATATCCCGAACTTAGCGGTGGCAAGAAGTGTCTGAAATGTGGCGGTCAAATGCTTGCATGCATGCGAGAAGGCCTCGAGAAGCAGTTACTCGAAATGGTGAAATCAGACGAACAAAAAGACCGAGATAGAATGATGAAGAATGCACAGGTTGTGTCAAATCGAGGTATGGAGGCTATACTCGCATTGATGGGAAGAGGTGTTGGAGAAGCTACTTGTCAACGTTTGATGCGTAAAGTTCCAAGGGGAGATATGGATAGATTACTCGAAGCAATCCATATTGCAGAAATCGAATATGCCAGAACTAGAAGGTTCTGGGGTTAATCGTCGACAGAGCGGACAATTAATCCAGCCTCTTCCATCATTTCAGTTGAAATTTTGAAATCTTCTTGCCATCTATCTGGAACTTCTACTTCCAATGAATAAACGACTTCTTTGACTCCTGCTTGAATGAGTGATCTAGCGCACCTAGAGCATGGCGGCCATGTGACATAAGCGGTGCTACCTTTCAATGAAACTCCAATTCTAGCAGCATGCATAATCGCATTCTCCTCTGCATGACAGATTAGTGGATATTTTGTTTCTCGATTTGCCAATCTTTCTGGATTGTCATCGATGCCTCTTGGGAAGCCGTTAAACCCAGTTGAGCGAATCTCTCTGTCTTCTCCAACTACAACGCAGCCTACCTTTGTTGAAGGGTCCTTTGACCATCCTGAAATGTGTTTAGCCAGTTCTATGAATCTCAAATCCCATTTCTTGTTCAACATGTCACCTCCATTGTCCCGATGCTTTGGCTAATCGTGTCTACCTCATCAATTTATGTCGGCTGAAATATTGAGATGTTCCATGATATTTCCACATAGATAAAGTGAGCCGATTACAAGAATCATTTCGCAGTCATTCGAAATCTCATCATATGCTTTTGCAGGATCAGGAATGTGGTCAACATGTGGAAGTGGACTTTTGACTCCAGGATATCTGCCATTCTGCGGCTCGGTTGTAATGATTTCAAGCGGAGGTTTTGCTAGAATCAAAGAGTATAGTGGTTGAAGAAATGCGTCCATGTCTTGCTGGGGGGAGGTTCCAAACAAAAGTGACCAACTCAGTGGCAATCTTCGAATAATTTCCGGAATTGCTCGTGCCATCCCACTGGGGTTGTGAGCTGCTTCGAGCATTAATTTCGGCTCCATTTCTATGATTTGCATCCTTGCAGGCCACGTAATTTTTCTTCTCACAAATGGAATATCGAGCATCTCACAGAATTTTTCTGCAAGGTCTCCAGCCTCTTCCATGAAATCGTGGCTATCTGGTAAGAAAAATTGTGCCGATACAGCCTCTTCTCGCATAGCGTTTCTAACAGTTGCAATTTCTGGGTCCCGGATTAGCATAGGGACTCCAGACCGCCAAATTGCGGCTTTTTCCTTTGCGACTTGTTCCAGTGTATCTCCTAAAATATCGCTGTGCTCTAAAGAAACCGATGTTACTAGACAGCCAATTACTTCAGCGCTCCTAGTAGCATCAAGGCGCCCACCTAGACCGGTTTCAAGGATCATGTAGCGGACTTTTTCTTCACTACAAACAATCAATGAAACAAGGTATGTAATCTCAAAAAATGTAAGGTCGATATCGAGAGATTTGACTCTAACAAGTGCTTCATCAAATTTTTCGGAGTCTATTTGTTTTCCATTGATTCTAACCCTTTCTTCGATTTTTGCCAAGTGCGGAGATGAGAAGAATCCAACTTTGAATCCCGCTCGATGAAGTCCAGATGATAGATGAGCGCAAGCACTTCCTTTTCCATTTGAGCCAGCAACATGGATGCAGCGCATCGATTTATCAGGTCTTCCTAATTTTTCCAAGGCCTTTGAAACCCGTTCTAATCCAAGGCTCATACCCTTGGATTTTGAGGACGATAGCCACGTTCGAATATCGCTCATTCTCTTGGCCCCGTAGGGGCCACACCTTCCAATGATTAGAAAACCACCCCCGCTCTCGGCAATCTATGGCAGAGTCTGTTCGTGAGGACCGCATCAAACGCGCAGAGCGCGAATTAGCGAAAGAGGACAGCCTTCTCGCTAACATGATTGACCAGGCGCCAGGAATGATTGGAATGGCAGCAATGTTTGTTGTCACAATCGCACTTGCTATTTGGTTGCAACCGTGGTTCAATACAGCTGGATTGCAAGCATTTGGCGAATCAGGTTCAACTCAAGCAAGATGGGTACTCCTCGAATTAGTAGCGATCTTTGTGTTTACTTTTGCAATCCTATGGCTTGCTAAAAAGCACATGCAGAAATTCATCAAGTATGGATTACTATTCGTGCTTTTCCTTGCACTGTGCTACACCACAGTTCCAGGTGCTCACATTTTGTTGGTTCCAGAAGTGGAAACAGAATATTTCGAATTCACTGAAACAGATACATTTGGTTTCGAGGAAAAAACAATTACTTCCGATGGCCACATTATCTCACAAAAATCAATGTGGGCTGATTCCATGGAAAATGATTCATTCGAGGTAATGAAGCATAATCCGAGTGGGCTTGAATCTGCATGGGATGAGCCAGTAGAGTTACACGCCTTCCCTGGCGAACCGACCTTCAATGTCATTGAAGGAATATATTCGTACACCATAACCAACGGCGTATGGATTTGGTCTTTGGACAAAGAAACCGGGGATGTGCTTGACCGATATTCTTGTTTTAATGATGAAAACTGGACTGGTGATCTCAATGACATACAACCACATCCTCAGATATTGACTACCTGTACTGTGGCTTTGGAAGTAATCGAATATGAAGAGCCAAGCAATATCAATAATTTCCCAGCAAAAGGCGCATTATACGTGATAAATACAGGTGGGGAATTAATTCGTTTAAACACGTTTTATGGAACCAACCAAACAGCATTCCAAGCAAAGTGGGCAATTCCTCAAATTGGATTGGATGCTGGTAACTTAATCATGAAGCAGTATGATGAAAACAGTCTATTTATTTCCAATAGTAACGGAGCTTCCATGATTGTTTTAGAGGAAACTTCAGACAATTATGAAGGTCCAGATATCAGACCTCCTCAATGGGCAGATCCTGCAGAAGAAGACTGGTCATACCGTGTAGAAGACGATGACAAAAAGGGTGAAGATGAGACTATTACCGCAATTAACATCGTTACCTCTCCATGGGATGATAAGAAAGAATTAGTTGTAATCGGATTCAAGAGCGGAATAGTAGACTCCTACATTATCGATTCAGATGAGGACGGAGAATTCGATAAAGAGACGCGATTCAAGACAGAAGGTGCCTTTGAAGGTCCAATTACAGCGATTGAGAGTTTTGATTTGAACGGAGACGACATAGATGAACTTTGGATTGGAGACGCAGATGGTGTTCATGGTTTATTCTATGAATCTCTTATTGAATATGTAACGCTAGATGTCGAAATACAACCTCAAACACGTTTGATGAATGATAACCTCACGATATATGGAGCCAATAAAATCACAACAACTGTAGACCATAGAGGAATACTAATTGAAAGTTCAATCACAGAGATTGATAATGGTGTCTTTGATGAAGACGTAATGTACAATTCATACGGAATTCAATGGTCTGGNACAGCGATTCTNGTCGGTCTGGGGTTAGCAATTATTCTAATGACTGCATTGATAATTAGGCCAGAATGGTATNTCGTGAATACAGTCGGAGTNCTCGTAGGAGCAGGAGTAATTGTNATGCTTGGAGTTACATTTGTTCCNACACTAATCGTGATNTTCATGGTACTTGCAGCNATTTACGANGCATGGGCTGTATACAAGTCCAAGCACATGCTAGACCTTGCAGATACAATGATTGGCCTTAATTTGCCAATATTGCTGGTAGCTCCGCAAGAAAGCGGATATTCGATGATCGACGATGGAGACTCTCCCAAACAGAGCATTAAACCATCTGAGGTGGCGAATTTACCTAAAGATACTAAGATTATCAAGAAGAAGTCAAAGGAAGCCATGTTCATGGGACTTGGCGATGTTATATTCCCAGGAATGCTTGTGGTATCTTGTGTTAATTCAATTGATACCGATGGCCTTCTAGTAGGTATTTGTGCCTTAATCGGTGGGCTTGTCGGTTATCTTGTTTTGATGACCTATGTGGCTTCAGGAAGGCCACAAGCAGGCCTTCCATTACTCAACGGTGGAGCGATTTTAGGATACATAATCGGTGGCGCTATATTCGTTGGTAGTGCAGCATTTTCGTTTGGAATTACGTTTTGAGGTGATTGATTGCTAAGTATGGACATTTTCCGCAACAATCCAGAGATGGTTCGTGCAGACCATGACAAAAGAGGAATTCCTCATGACAGAATCGATGCAGTTATTCAATTAGACAAGGAATGGAGAGATGCGCTCAAAGGCATGGAAGATGCAAGAAGAGAGCGAAACAAGGCCGCTAAAGGCATCGCTGAAGCAAAGAAGTCTGGTAACAAAGAAGAATCGGACAGAATTATGGCCGAGGTCAAGGACTTGGGTAACAGAATTCAGGAATTAGACGACAAAGCGAACTCTCTCCTTGCTGAAAGAGACAGCCTGAGGATGAGAATTCCTAATCTATTGCACGACGCTGTACCTGTAGGTGATGATGAAGGCGGCAACACTCAGCGCTCGCTGCATGGAGAAAAACCAGAATTCGAATTCGAGCCAAAAACTCACAACGAACTAATTGAGATGAATAAATGGGTAGAATTAGAACGGGCTGCAAAGATTGCAGGAAGCCGTTTCTACTTCCTGAAAGGCGACTTAGCAAGGCTAGAAATGGCGCTTCAAACATATACGGTTGATTTCCTAATCGAGAGAGGTTTCACCTTTGTTCAACCCCCAGTTATGATGAACCGGGCTGCATATGAAGGCGTAACCGACTTATCAGACTTTGAAACTGTGATGTATGGCATCACTCCTGACCCACTTTACATGATTGCTACAAGCGAGCATCCGTTGACCTCGATGTATATGGATGAGGTAATCGAACCGAGTTTGCTTCCGATTAAGATGGTTGGAGTCAGTCCTTGTTTCAGAAGAGAAGTAGGCGCACACGGCCTTTCTGATAGAGGAATTTGGCGAGTACACCAGTTCACAAAGATTGAACAGATTGTAATCAGCCATCCAGATGAATCATGGGATCATCATGAAGACCTTCTGAAAAACTGCGTCGATTTATGGGATTCACTTAACTTACATTATGAGGTAGTGAATATTTGCACAGGTGATATGGGGACTGTTGCAGCAAGGAAGTATGATCTAGAAGCTTGGCTTCCTGGTGCTAATGCCTTCAAGGAAATAGTGTCCTGTTCAAATTGTACTGACTACCAAGCAAACAGACTTAGAATGAGATACAGAACAACCGATGGTAATGAAGCAGTTCACACTCTAAATTCCACTGCGGTTGCAACCAGTAGAGCCTTGGTTGCGATAATGGAACAGAACCAAATTGCTGATGGCAGAGTTCGAGTTCCAAAATGCCTCGTTCCGATGATGGGTGGCAAAGAATATCTTGAGCCTTGTAATTGGTAATCTGCTACATATTATTTAGTGAATTATCGAATAACCTCACTAACCATGATAGGAACAAGGCTAACTAAACAGTTTACTAAATACTATTTTTACTAAAACATTAAGTTATACCATTAATTACAACAAACATGGGAAAAGAACAGTTGTACCCAAGAACTATCCTTTTTGATGAGAAATTACTTACTCAACTCAATGAATATGCCCTAAGGAATGGCTCATTGTTTGAAAACTGGCTACCTGAAGCAATTAAGGAGGTACTACTGCCAGCTTTGAAGCAAAAAGAGATTATTGGTTTGGAAAACCTAGTGCCTGGAAGGGATTTTGAAATCCCTTTCAGAAGCGAATCATTCTCAATCTCAAACATTGATTTCCCATACCCCCTTGGAAATTTTGAATTTGAACTAGAAAGCATCAAAAGAACTAGTAGAATAGATTTGAGAGGCAACTATAATCGTCTTTTCCCGGTGGTGCTATGTGTTAGAGTCGTAGCAATGTATACTCAAATTAAACCAATGCCTTTGAAGGAATATTACTCAATACTTCGCAAGCATGCGTATCAAGTAAGATTTAGCCTGTTGGAGAAGATGAGATTCAATTACAGGCAGAGAGGCCCTTATGATGGCTTACCCGGTCATCGAATGGAAGAAAAAATCAGAACTGCAGCCAAGGAAAAATCATCTTGGGAGAGGTTTGTCAGATTCTTTGCAGAAGTAAGTAAGAGGCCAGGGAGTGGGGGCTTAGCGCAAAGGCTCAACTTTATCACAATAAATTCAGAAGGTGATGTTGTACTTACAAAACAGGGTAGGGATCTGGCCAACCAGAGAAATCCAATTCTCGATGATTGGAATTTTGATTATGATGAAAGAGTTCTAAATTCTACGTTGAGTTTAGGCGAGTCCGAAGTCATCCTTTCTCAAATTAAAAACACTCACCCAAATGAATATGAGAAAATGGGGGAATTGTTTCATTTTATGTCTCATGACAGTTTCAGGAGAGCAGACCTTTTGAAGGGCTTTTACATACTAAATGGAATGAGCGATTCAAAGAAATCCTCCGAATTGAATGGGCTAATGGGCAGAGTAATTGATCTCCAACTAGTCGACAAGCAATCTGCTCTAGATGCAGGCGAAGACGGTAGGAGTTCTACGATTTATTTCCTAAAATCCGACTCTTCCATGGCATCGAGAATTGATGATATGATTGAATTTGGCATGAGAGAAATATAGTATATCAGAGTATAACACTAAGTTTAACTAGCGTAACCTGTATTTTATTAGCGATGAATTTCTGGGTCGCCTTCATGGGGCACCATGAACAACGCAATCCACGTCACAACACGCGGCATGCCGCCTTCCCTGGAGCAACTAGGCCTAGCCGAATCGTTCGTCAGTTTGAATGGGAGGGCGAGGGTTGCGCTGCAACTATTATCACCACAGGCCTTCTTTTGACGGTGGAAATCATCCATTCCACCTCTGGTAAAAACTACGCTAGGCTTGCGCGTTCCACATCGGAGCTGAAGTCATTGACCGACCTGGCCAACATGCACGCACTCTCTCTAGGGATGGAATTAGTTACTGAGGTGGATATATGAAATACGCTGCTGTACAAGGAATTTCTAGTGGATGCGAACTCCTCTCGCACAAGCTTTTGTTAGCAGATCAAAAACCGTCACTAAGTCTTCGAGCCCTTTTCGCAATGGGACGCGACGTGGATGCTTTGGCTGAATTTACAATCCTGAAGGATGGACTCACTCTTGTAAACAATTCATCAGCGGAAGAAGATGCAGAGGCGACACAAAAATTAATCCATGCTGGGATTACACATCTCAATCAAGCTACTTTCAGGATTAGTGATGATTTGTTTATACGAGTTGACTCGATAATCCTGCATTCTAAGGAACTTATCGAAGTCAAAGCAGGTTCTAAAACGAAGGAAGTCTACCTTTTTGACTTGGCGTTCCAAGAGTACTTGCTTCGCAAAATTTCGATGAGAAATTCCACGTTTAGTCTTATTCTCAGAAATAGTTCTTACATCACCGGAATGCCTTGGAGCGAGGCTTTGAAGAAAATTGATGTCACTGAGAGAGTTAATGCGCTTCTAAATGACGAAAAATTCACTGGGATGATAGACTCAATATTATCAAAGTCTGGTCAACCGCCGTCACCAATTTTTTCAAAGAGTTGCAAGAAATGTACATTTTCACGAGACTGTTGGAGTCACATAGAGAACCCATCATTTGGCATTCCGAGAGTGTCGGACAAACAGATGGCCAAAATCATTGAATTAGGAACTTTTGATATTAGTAAAGTCCCAGATGAAATACTCACTCCTACGCAATTAGTTCACAAACATAACATCAGCGACAATTGCATCTCCATCTCGAAGGCGCAACTTTCCACAGATTTAGAAAACATCCGGTTTCCAGTTGCCCACTTAGATTTTGAAGCGTTCAACTTGCCCTTTCATCCTGCACACGGAGTCAAAACATGCGAGATGGTGCCTTTCCAGTCATCGATTCATATCGAACATATTTGCGGGGAAGTATCGCATCATGAATATCTCTGCTCGCACAGTTTCGACGATAGACTAGGATTGGCACAACACCTTGTAGCAACTCTAGCCGATGCGTCAACGATTCTGACGTGGAACGTGAGCTTTGAAAGACGTATGTTGCAGCACTTAGCGAATACATTCCCAGAACTTTCAGAAGAATTAGAGGCGATTATACTCAAACTAGTGGATTTGGAGCCAATTGTGCGAAAGAATGTCAGCCATTTTGGATTTAAGGGCAGTTATAGCCTTAAGTCCGTTGCGCCAACATTGTGTCCAAGTTTTGATTACGATGATTTGGATGTAGACAACGGAAACGAAGCTAACGGCGCATACAGCCTTCTCGTACGCGGTCTCATTCCTAACGATCAGATTTCACAGGTTCGTACGAATTTGCTCAAGTATTGCCAACGAGATACACAGGCTACATTAGCGATTCATAGATATCTGAGAGCGAGTATAAAGGAGGTGAAAGTATAGTAATCAAAGTAACAATTGAGTTGACTGAAGAAGAATCTAAGGCTCTGTTGGATTGGTTTGTGGGAGCAATAAGAACTAATGTTGGAGATTCTACAGAATCTGAAGCACTGGTTGAAAACACCGCTGTAACAAAAACAGAGGAAGACGAAACTCACGACTGCCTAGAGAACGTAGAATTTGAGTATTTCCAAGACGAAGACTTCGCTGGCCACTGCGTGCATTGCACTGTTTGTGGCGCAGAAGTTACACAAGAATACGAAGAATTGTATGGTCCTGAAAATTACGATTTTTTCGATGATTGGAGAGAGCAGTAAGTCAACTTACTTCGAATAGAATCATCTAGATTCGATGGAATTGTAGAACTAGTACAGGCCGAATTAGGCCAAAATGCCGCAAAACACTAGGCTAATTTAACAATTGCTAAATTAAATTTTCAATTGGAAATTTATGCTTATGCAACATACACGCTTGAGTTATCTGACTTCGTGTTGTTGAGGGTCATTGTAGGAATGTATGCCATTCCTCTTCTGCCCAAAACATCTTGCAGACCATACTCCAAATCTTCGAGAGTAATCTTCTCTCTTCCGTTGCTTACAGTTTCAATGAATGATGTTTGAACTAACTCCTTAATCCAAGCGCCAGATAGACCTGATGACCTGCTGCAAATTGAGACAAGTGCTTTGTTAGGAATCTTCTCGCTTGGAATAATCTTCAGAAGGTTCTGAATAATCTGTTTCCTTTGGCTCTTGTCAGGTAATGGAACTTGGATGATTCTGTCGAACCTTCCAGGCCTGTCGGAAATTGCGGGGTCGATGTTTTCTGTGTGGTTTGTTGTCGCAACTACGACAACACCATTGTTTGCTTCCATTCCATCCATAGATTGTAGATACTCACCCAAGATTGGGTGATCTGTGACTCTTCTGGACACAGTTCCTGCAGTATCGATGTCCTCGATGATTACCAGACTTGGAGCAAGTTTTCTAGCCATTTGGAAAATGGTCTTCACTTCGAATCTTTGACTAATCATTTCAGCAGAAATCAGAATTGTAGTTGTTTTAGTCTTGCTAGCCAGAGCTTTAGCATACATCGTTTTACCAGTTCCTGGTGGACCTGCAAGAATAATTCCTCTTGAGTTGGGCAATCCCTTTTCGTTCAGAATTGGCATGATATTTAGGAACTGAATTACATCCTTTTCCAATTGCTTCTTGATTTCAGGGTTCCATGCTAGTAGTTTTTCTACATTCTTACTTCTCTCGATGAAATTGTATTTCATATCAAAGAAAGCACCCTTCAGTGGTCCGTTTCTGTAGAAGTCTTCCTCAAGTTCTTCGATTAACTCCAAGCCTCTACCTTCTTTGCTAGCTACGAAAACTAGCCTCTGGTCACCGTCTTGGTCCATCGAAGAAATAACAACGAATTTTTCTCCGTTCCTTTCATAGAATCTAAATCCGCTTTGTAAGAATCTCTTGGCTCCTTCTGACCCAATTGTGATATTCCCATAGGTAGGCTTGGTGATGACGCATCCATTTTCTACATCGAATTCCTTAACGATGTTATCCTTTTCATAGAATTGCTCCATGTGCAGTTTGATTAAAGAGCCGAAATTGTGATTCCAATAATTGAAGTCATGGAATTCCTTTCCTTCAAGGAATTCAATTGTCATCTTTCTACCAAGAGTGGTCTCAGGAGGAGATACGTTCATTTTCGCATTCTTCTTTGCAACCTCCATTTGCTCAAAATCGATTTCAATATCTCCCATTGGGGTCTTTATTGAAAACTTTGAGTCTGTTTCCTCATTTGGTTGATTGGTCTTAGCAAGTTTGCCTCCATACTCGGTGTTATTCTTGGTGAAGGGAGGGAACTTTCCACTGTCCATACCCATTGCTAATCTCATCATTTCGTCTTCATAATCATCGTAATCTTTCTGCATATATTCACCTATCCAAATAGTGCGTAATGGATGATTCCACATCCATTTTTTCCGGCACATCATGAATGAACCTCAGTCTGTTATTAACCAACGGATTTTTTTCGCGACAACAAGGAAATCATATTTTCTTAAAATAGCCATCAACCAATACTATCATGAATGGGTTACCTTTCATGATAGATAAGCGGAGGCGGGTGTGTGTCACAAATAGACGATGCTATAAATTGGCTCAATGACCTTGATACTTGGGCTCAGTGGTGCGTAGGATTAACTGCTACACTGCTTGTTCTAGGTATATTTAGATTAATATTGAAATCGGTGATTCTAGATTTCGTCAAGAGGACACCATTCGAATGGGACGATAAGTTATACAAGCCAGTTTCCAAGAGAGGATACATTTTCCTTTCAATCGTAGGTTTTCAAACCACAATGAAATGGGTTCACGGAGATGGATTTTCTTGGGTTGTAAGCCTCGAGCCGTTTTTCCAAGCGAGCTATGTTCTGCTAAGTACATCACTGGTGAGCGTCGCTCTGAAAATTATGATCCCTGTGGTCATGGAGAGATTTTCAGATCCTTCTAGCGTTACAGTTTCTGGAAGCAACTCGTTGATTATATTCATTCTAAGAGCTGCCGTATGGTTCGGTGGACTATACCTTGCATTCTCAGAGTTAGGAATCGAGTTATTCGGAGTACTGGCTTCTTTGGCTGTATTCTCGCTAATTATCGGTCTTGCTATGCAACAAACTCTTGGAAACATAGTAAATTCATTCATGCTTGCATTAGACCAACCGTTTGAAGTAGGCGATAGAATCGAAGTTGAGGGAAGTCTAGGATCTGTTGTATCCGTAGGAATATTGTCCACTAAGATTCTAACACACGAAGAAAACCTTGTTGTTATCCCAAACAACAGTCTAGTCAATTCAACAGTCATCAACCACGCAAGAGGTGGAGGAGATGGAAAGGGAAGAAGAATATCCCTTGTTCAGGACATTGGAGTAGGATATTCTGAAGATATTGACCACGTAAAGTACACAATTCTCAAACTAATGAGAGAATGTCCTTATGTTCTAGATAAACCAGAGCCTAGAGTTCTGCTGATTGAATTAGGAGACTTTGCAAAGGTCTTCAGGATGTTCGGTTGGGTCGAAGATTATTCAGATGAATATGTTGCAAGAGACTGGTTGTTGAAGAATCTTGATGAGAGATTCGATGATGAAGGAATCGAAATACCATATCCAAAGTCTGTAGAATTGAGAGGCGATGAGGACTCTTCATACAACAAGAATCACAAGAAAGCAAGCATAACTAAGGCTAAACTGCAGATGGTGAAAGAAGACAAGCAACTTGCTAAGGAAAGAGCAAGAGCAAAGGAAGAAATCGAAGTCATCAATGAAAAGTTGAAAGATCCTGATTTGGATGGAAAGGAAAAGCAAACCCTTGAAGAAGATCTGAGAGAGTTACAAAGTATCCTTGGAATGTTCGAAGCAGGAGACGACTGATTTCGTTTTTAGGTGATCAAGTATGATAGTGAACCCATCAGCAGCGGGTTTCAAGTATCTCGATTTGAGATACATGCAACTTGAAATTTCAATTGATTCTGCTAAAGATTTACCAGGCTCGATTTTACCAAAGTATTTCGTTAATTCTGAATTTGTATCGAAAATAAGAATCACCGATGAAGGATTGGATTGTTATTTGAAAATTGATTTCGTCGATGAGGCTAGTCTTGATGTTGACCACCCAACTCTCAAAATAAAAGAAATAATCAGTAAGAGCGGCAATTCTGCGCTCGTTAAAGCGTGCCTTAGTGGGCCGATTCCTGTAATGTTTTTCGACATACCTGATGTATGGTGGGTATATCCTACAAAACTTGATGAAAAGAAATTCACCATCACAGTCAGAGGAACTACAGCGGCTTTGCGACAGGTGCGTAATGGTTTCAAGAATTTGGTCGGCAATGGATTCACAGTAAAATTGGGAAGTGAATCACTACAAGGTCCTGAATTTGAGGATATACTTCCAGAGAAACAGAGGTTGGTTTTGGATACAGCCATTGAAATGGGGTATTACAGCAGACCTAGAAGATGTACTCAGCGCGAAATTGCAAGTGTGCTAAACATTAAGCAAGCAACTGTTTCTGAACATCTTCAATCTGCGGAATCAAAAATTATCAACACCTTCCACAGTTGAAGAGAACCAAGATTGTCTAGATTTTCTGCTCTAGTATGACTTACCAGAGTAAGATCAGGATTTTTGACGGAACCAACCACTCATAATGTTGGATTCAGCCAGTTGCAAGTGCTCTGCCACCGTACCCTGGCTAATACCAATATGTTCAGCGATTTCTGATTGATTACACCTCTTGGGGTAGTCATAGTATCCCATGTGCACTGCAGCACTGAGAACTTCAGACTGTCTTCTTGACAGGGATGGAGTCATCATAAAATCGGCTCTCATGCTACTTGATACCTTAAGGCCAATATCTTCAGGGAAAAGCGCCAGCATCCTTTTCCTGTAAGCGGATAATGCTTTTTTTGTTCCTACTATTGTAAAATGAGCTCCGTCTTCATTACCAATGTAGGATTGATTGTGGAACCAGCACCCGTCTATATCCATTAGAGTCCCCAAAATTGGTCCAGTGAAATCAACAGTCGCAAGACCTGTTGTTTCATCTCTATGATAGAATTTGATAATCTTCATCCCAGATTCAGGCGGCACTTCAGTTGGCTCCATATTTGGCATGAAGTCAAGCCTCGCAAGCATTCTGAATACTCCATTTTCAGGGTTTTTGTCCGTTAGAATGAAAGTAATCTTCGCGAAGTAGTCATAGATTACAGCGCCGCGTAGTCCTGAACTTTGTAATTGGCTGATTGTCAGTATCATTTGTCTTAATTCCATGAAAACCCTGTTATCATAGGGGAAAGGAAGTAGGTAATGAAATGATTGCGTGAAGGTATGGCAGCCAGCGTAAGCCAAAACGGACGATTCAGAGCAGTTTTCCTCTCTGTGATTATGGTACTGATGACACAAGTAGGATTTACCGAGAATATGGATTTCTCAATCGGTCTAAACCAAGATACTGAATCAAAGGA
>PAMN02000024.1 GCA_002707335.2 Methanobacteriota archaeon
CTTGGTCAAATCGATGTCCCATAATCTTGGGCCGTGAGTCTTTTCAAATTCCACACATCGAGCAAGAAGATGAAGAAACACGTTCATATGAAACCCTAGATTTGGACTCGGGTTGATAATTACGAGGTGTTGTTTGGTATCAATTCCGTATTCCTTTGTCCTGCTATCAAGAGCGTTGTATGCATGAATTAGATCCCCATGATACTGTTTGAAACTGAGAGTTTCTTCGTCTTCGAACTTTTTCAAAGCCTGTTCCAGCGTCATAATTCCACTAAAAGGGATGGAATCGTCATGACGCTGAAGAACAACAAGTAATCCATCCATTGGCTGTAATGGATTGAGATAGGAAAAGAAATCAAATCCGACTTGGCAATCGTTGTTTTTCGTTTGTATGTTAGGTAATCTGCCAAAAGCGATTGTAAGGTTTGGCAAATCGGATGATTTCTCAGGTAATTGAGAGAAGTATTCTGAGGCTGCATCAGGGAGGGCTTTCGGATTTAATCGATATGTTACATTTTTTTTGCTTGTATGCTTTTCAATACCGCCTCCATCAATCATCTGTTTGAGTGCGGGGGCAATTCCTTTCAGACCAGTTGCCTTTGCCAAATCCATGAATCTCTCTGAGTCAATGTAACCAATGTTTTCAAAATCGAATCGGTCATTTACAATATCCTCTAGAAAACTTGCAATCATAGCTGGCAAAATTTCAGATTCTATGGGTGCGTGTTTTCGTAGATTGTGTATGCTCAAAATCGGTTCACAGGAATCGATATGCAAAATATCGACATGTGAGTAGCACTGACTTGCTAACCACAATATGTGGTCATAGATTGCTGCACCACGGCCCAAAAGCATCGTCGTCTTTGCGTCAGGATTGATCAATCGACAAATCTTTGTCAACATGAGCCAAGGTAAATTGCTTAATTCTGATGTAGTCTGCTGTTCGCCTAAACCTATTTGCGGAAGCTTGAGTGTTTCAACATCCACTCCCGGTACTAAATCACTGATTTCAGATTCGAGGAAATTAGATTCCATTCCTTCGATCGTTAACAAAATAACACGACGAACGGAATTGTTTGAAAACCATTCTTGACAATGTCTGGGCAAAGTGTAGTCCTTGCCCTTCATAGGCTTATGATTCATGACAAAAACATCCATAGTGAACAACCCTTACTCGGAGTATATATTCATTTGGGGGTTCAAAATTCTGTCAAAATTGACAAAGTTAACTGCATGCTGGCCGAGGATAAGATGTGAATCCAACCAATAAGAGTCTCATTGTCTCATTCCCATTCGATGAATCAACGATTTCAATAGAAGATATTGATGGAAGCTTAACTTTGGATGAATTAATGAGAAACCACGGACTAGGAGCCAGAGATGGTTCGTTTCAGTTTCTCGCAGATCAGAACGGGAGGATGATCAATCACCTACCTCTTCGCAATGCTCCAAACATTGTTCATGTTCAATATCCGACAAATGTCGATCAGGTTTGGGTCGATACGTCTCCTCGGAATGGGTTTTCTGTAACGAGCGACTCTGAAGGTTCCAGGATTTACCTTCTTGACGGTCAAGAAAACATGTTCACAAGTATTTACATCACAAGATGGAAACTAGGCAATCGCACACCTGTGGCGTATCGTTTTTCTCCAACCTACCCGCATTACCAGGTTGGTAATTTGGTGTACCTGCAAGTACCTCTGCAAGGAAATAATGCTTGTATTTTCAACCCAGAATCTGGTAAAGAAGATCTGAATCTCCGGCTTGAAATGCAAGAACAAGAAATGAATCAAATGCGAGGATTTTGGTCTGCTTGGGAATTGATTGGTAATGGGTCGAGTGTAAAGTATAGGAGGGATATAACCCCTCTGCCACCTTTCTTCAAACCACTCATGCCTCGTTCAAAGAAGAAAGTACCACGATTGGATGTTGAAAACCTAAGAGCAACGGATTTGAACCCTTCAGTTCAAACCGGACGAATCCAATTTGGAAAAAATAAGTTCAGTGCTCTTGTTTGTGGAATTCATTCCTCGACATCAAATTCGCTCAAGGGGAGGGTCGTAGCTCGTTCCAACAAAACTCGGCCAAATCTCGTCAATCTTGAAGGGTATCAATATGGAATGACACAGTTCGTCAAGGTTCCAGAAGAAGGGCGAATCATTCAGTTGTACAATTCCGTTTCTAAGCAATGGGTGGATTGTACATTACTCATGAGTGATGAGTACGATCTCGAAAAGATTCGAAATCAGTGGGTTGTTGTAAAACTCAAGAAGCATAGTAGGTACAAGCGTGCTCTNAAAATCATTGCTCTTCCACGACAATTTTACAAGAAAAAGACTAATTGAAGGTGAAAAAAATGAGCAACATGGATACAGTTTATGCGTTTGCAGGGCACTCGATTGTGCCGACATTGGCTNTGATACACTCAAATATCGCTNATCGNTATGTGNTTATGTTCACAGAAGAATTGAAAGAAAATAAGTTGATGTTTGAGAGATACCTTAAACAGAAAAAGTGGGAAGAGAACGAGCCAAACATAGTCCTGCAAACCATCGGTTCGGTGGGTAAATTTTCAGAAACGTTTCAACAAATCAAAGAAATTATTGATCGAAATCAGAAATTCGCCCTGTTCCTACAGAATGGTGCGAAACAACTTCTCATGGCGATGATTTTGCAAAATCCGGATGCTCCGAGAATTTTTCTTCAGGAGCCACTTACATTGCAGATTTATTCATCCCTCGTNTTGCAGCATGANGAGAGTATTGTATTNTCACCAGAAGAAGTCATCAATGCAAGAGGAGTCAGTCTTGAAGATTCCTTGTTGGAGAATATCACTTTGAAATTCGANTCTCGCGGGAGAATTGAGTTCACAAAGAGAGTTGGTGAAGTAACTGAATCTGACGTGAGTACGATTGTACAACTTATCGGTAAATTTGGTAGAAATGGTGCAGTGTACCGGTTGGTGTACAATTTTGCAACAAGAAGAATTTGGAACACGATTCCAGGAAATGTAGTTTCCATCAAGGAGGAATTGCAATGAAGCATCTTTTTTGTATATTCAATGCGAATGATCCAACCCCAACAGCTTACGCTATTCGAAGTTCATCTTATCAAAGAGTTACAGTGTTTGTATTGGGGAAAGAAAACTTTGGTAAGCGACAGCACCGTTCCCTGTATAGATTAGAAAAATGGCTGGCTGGCTCCGCAAAGAGTTCAGAAGATTGGCCAAGAGGCCTCTGGAGTGATTCGTGGGATTGGGAGAAACCCGAAGCAGAGGTTGAACTCTTNGAAATAGAGAGTCTATCAGAGAATGTGTTCGAAGCTCACCNGAATTCAACCATTATTGTGGATCTAAAAAGTGGAACAAAGAAAATGAGCATTGAAATGATGGAATACGCAAATCGGCGTTTCGAAAATCCTCAATTTATCATGTCAAACATAGGTAGTTGTATTGCCCTTTCCCATGGACTTGTTGTACCTACGCCCCACCTGTCCTTGAACGAAATGGTTTGGTTATCNTCNGGATTTGTCATCGATGTAGATTACGCTCCTGATTTTGATTCTTCAGTCGATGCTATCGAACATCTTGATTATGATTTGCAAAGGCGAAGTGGCCAGCATCGATATTCCTTCAAACAAACTTACCTGGAACGCATGGGAAAATTGTTCTCTGGTGTGTATGAAACCGATCGTTACATTTACCATGATTACCTTGAGGAGTTTACTGCCTTTGCTATGAAGCAGGAAAAAGAGTATGTCGAGGTGTATGGGGGAGTTCGATTCATTAATCCCAAGAAACTGAAAAACTGCCTCGGAAGAGCAAAATGGGCGATCTTGAAAAGTAGAAACCCAGATGAGTTTACGAATGAACACAGGACTGAAATTGAAGCATTCTTTGAAAACTGTACCACAGAAAATGAAGATTTGATTGCATATGTTCGGAGGAAAATTCACACGATGGAAATTGATTCTCTTGCATTGACCATCGATGGATGGCTGATTGGCGTCGAGTGTAAATATGGTACATACCGAGGGATAGATGTTGATCGATTGCATGCCATATGTTCAAGGCTGTCACCACGCTTTTATCCATTAATTGTGAATACCAATCAAACCAAAAAGCATGAATCAGGAGTCCATCAAATTCCGTTCCCTATGCTCCTAGATCCACCTGATTCCATTCTAGTATTCCCCGAGATTCTCCCAACAAATCTTGAAGTTGCTGAATCAATNNTGCAAGAATATCCAGATGACCAACAGGAGGTTGAACTNGAGGANGNTCTTGACATAATTCATCAACTATTGCTGATCATCAAAGAGAATCCGATTTCCTGGCCAGAATTTTATCAACTTCTCCAAAGTCAGGGTATCAAGACCACCGGGCTCATGAAATTCATAAAACTACATTTTTCAGAAAAGTTAAATTTTTCACTTAAACGTCCAAAAAATCAGACAGGTATTAATTGGATTGTCTGGAATTGAAGGAATAGATTTCGACATCTGTCAATTTTGACAGATTTTCTCTTACGTAGGTTGCGATAAATATTGCAACAGAGGAGTAAGGTGAATCATATGTCCAGGACGTATCGTGAAAAGAAAACAAAAGCAAGTACAAAAAAGCGTCGAAAGCCAAAGAAGAACAAGTATGCCTGGAAGATCTTCCAGGACGAGGACATGAGCCTCTCAAGAAACGAGAACTCATACAAGGAGGCGGTTTCATGAGTGGCGTACTGTTTCCGAAGGTCGACGTGTCGGTTTCAAGTTTTGTTGAGATCATCAAAGAAGAACAAAAGAGAAGAGAGGATTGTCGAAAAAGGCTTGAGGAAAAAGCTGAGTTCATGCTCAAGAAGAAATTGGAAAAGACCATTAGAGCTCATAAGTTTGAGAAATCGGTCAGGAAATCTGCCAAACAAGGAAAGAACACGGTTGAGATTCCGCTAAAAAAAGGATATAGATTCAGTTGTGATATGTCTTCACCATTTATTGAATTGAGTGATAAAAAATTCGATATCCATGTGTCAATTTCTCATAATCAGTTTCTCGAAGCACTGGAACAATCGCTTTATGAAGAAAAACAGATCGAGGGGAAAATCTTTCTTGAGAATGAAGGAGATTCTCGAATATCTATTGTTTCAAGCATACTCATTGAATGGGAAGACCTGCAACCTCTACCAGTAACATTGGATTTCTTATGGGATTCAGGGTTCAANATATCGGATGTCGATGAAAAAGAATCGTTCTCTGATTTGTTCAAAAGAAAGGGTTTCGTTCCGAGAGATGGCACTCGATTAATCATAACAAGTGGTCGACAAAGGATTCGAATNAATCAGAAAGTCAAGCCTTTCTTTGGTAAGACATTGATTGTAAGGCCTGAGAATTACGATGAGTTGGATGTAGTTGATATCTAACGTAAATTATGACAGATAACGACTCAATCAAACAGCAGAATAGGTAGGTGATATGATGAACGAAATGATTCCACTAACCGTAGCAAATACGCTTAACCAAACAGCGAAGAATCGTATCGAAGCGAAGGCGGGCCAATCTCTGAAGCAAGTCATCCAAAATCAAAATCTTGCTCCTGAGGGCCAATTCGATGTGTATGACCAGAATGGAAAGGTCGTCTCGAATGACACAGTGTCTGAATTCCGAGATCGAACGGTCTATGTCGGAGTTGCAAAGGTTGNTGGAGGAGGGATTCCTCGAGAGCGGCTTAAGGAATTGAAGATTGAATATCCTTCACTGCGGCCGGTCAAGCAACATTTGACTCGAAGCGAAGCACAAATGTTCCGAGTTCGCTTTCCGTCCGAAAATCAAACTTCAAGCGGGTTTTGGGACATCGTTGTCTACTGTCCTAATGCTTCTTCTGCATTGATGCATGCCTATGTTCTTAATTTCAAGGAAATTATCAGAAACCCAAGAGTTTCACTATTNGAGCGCCCCCCGTCCGTAGGATATGGACAAGGAGCTGGGAATGGCAGAATTCCCGGCTCAAATCGGAAGGCTCGATGGGTTTGCCATGGACAGATTCTTCCACATTTGAATCAATTGGGAAATGATCCGATTGCTNGGGCGGGAGCTTATCTTAATCATATTCAGAATCTACTTAATCAATAAATGAGGTGAAAGAATGGAAAACGGAATCGATTTGAATGAAATTCCAGGAGAGAAAGCAGGGAAGGGGGAGAGAATACAGGGTAATTTTCCCAAGAAAAACCGTTATTCACCAAGAAGGAACAATGATTTTGTCGAGGTAGAACCTATTCGTAATGTTCAACAATTCATAGATCGGCTTCAAAAGCCAAGAGTTCATGTTCCAGAGATTCATAAACCTCCGAAGCATTTCCGACGAGATCCACTTATTCCAGCTTATCATTCAGATAATCGCCTAGGTATGTTCGAGAGGTTGTTTACTGGATTGCTCGTTCTATTGTTTTGGGCGATAGTAATCGCAATAGTTGGGGGCGCCCTTTACCTTGGGGCCATCGCCCTCGATGCATTGTTTACCTTTGTATCAGAGTTTGCGAATGATATCTTTGACTTTGTATCTTCTGCATTGGCATTTTTGTGGGAATGCGTGAAAATTATCTTCTGGATTTATGTGATTCTGATCGTGCTTTCCCTCTTTGACTAATGGTATGTAAAAATTAACATAATTATCAAAAAACAAACTGAGGAAATAACCAGAACACGCAAGGAGATGAAAATTATGCCAAACAATGGAAGCCCGGTTTGCTGTATTGGAAAGCCATGTGGAAACACATGTATTGATGCCACGGAAGAATGTCACGAAGGGCCAGGTGGGGCGACGTGCGACTCCTCCAAGAATTGTGATTGTGGATGTTCAACGCATTGTGACTGTGGGAATCTCGCAGCTCAGGACTGTAGTTCAGATTCTTGCGGAGCATGTTGTGATGACGTTGATTGCCCACGGCACGGTTGAACGGGAAGAAATGGAGAATTTTACGTAAGTTTTGACATAAAAATTAGCAAACAAACCGTACAAATATACAGATTAGGAGATGAATACAATGATGAATACAATGATCCCACTTACCATAGCCAATACGCTTGATCAAACAAACAAGCAACGCATTGAAGCGAAAGCAAATCAAACCCTGAAATCGGTAATTCAGCAACAAAATCTTGCCCCTGCTGGACAATTCGATGTTTACGACCAATCTGGAAAGGTCATCTCCAATGATGTCGCATCCCAACACCGAGATGGCACTGTTTATGTCGGTGTGGCAAAGGTTGCTGGTGGGAGCGTTGCAGCGAGCGATTTTCGACAACTATCAGTCGGCTTCCCCTCAATTCGACACATCAACCAATACTCTTCCAAGCAAAATGTTGGCGCATTCGTGGTTAACTTGCCAGGGGTTATTTCTCACGCTAACAGTTCGCAAATGTTCTACATGGTATTGGTTGATGCTCGAAGCTTTCCCGATCTTCCTTCTGCTTACATACTGTCCCCTTCTTGCAATCAAATCGAGCATGCGAACATTTACCAAGGCAAAGTCTTCTCCGTAGCACCCAACAAGACCATGTGTGCTATTTGCACAGGTCCGACCTTCTATGAGGAATGGTATTCGTCAATTCAAAGTTCGAACCTTACGAGTTCGATGATGCTTGGAATGTATCTAGATCACCTCATTCATGTTCTCAAGAATCCGAACCCAGATGATCCCGCTAGGGAGGTCTAATGATGTCCGATCGCTATCTTCGTCAACAAGGAATTGTTGATCAAAACGCTCTATCTCGGCTCAAGGTTCTTGTTTCCGGTTCTTCTAATGGTATTGCCGATGCCCTTGTCCTGCTTGATCAACTTGGGATATCTTCAAAGGATGGAAAAATTGGAATCTACCCGGAAGAAGAGGCCAATCCTGACACCGTGTTTTGGAATTTATCATTCTCTGAGACACCAACTTTTCAGGCGTTGAGTCTAAACCAACCTGAGAAGTATTTACTCGTGAAGGACTTGAGCTCATCGAAGACTTGGGATATTCATCTGTCAATTAACGGTTCAATCAATCTTCCAAACACCATCTATGGAAGAGTTATCGGTCCGAGAGCTTTGGTTTCTATGACTCCAATTTCACAAAGAGATAACCTTTCATCAGACCATCCGCTCACCCCTTCACTTCGAATTGTGTGTTGTTCCGCTCTCATTGAGCGGATGATGCGATTTCTTGGAATTACCAACAAATTGGTGGTCAGCGATTCTTGGATGACAGCAACATACCGAATTGAAACAACAGATTTGGAACATGCAAGTGATGTTGTCCATGCACAAGGTCTGGAAAATGTTTCAGTGAATTTTCAACCCTCAAGTGATGGACTTGCTACATTGGCCCGAATTCGCATGCCTCAAAATCCCCAAATGAATCCATTTGATTATCTCGGTGTCTGCAAGGAAGCAAATGAAGAATTGAACGATCTTGATGTTGGCTTGATTCCATGGGATGATACCGATTCATCACTCAACCAAGTGTTCAATATTCAACAAAATAATG
>PAMN02000063.1 GCA_002707335.2 Methanobacteriota archaeon
GTACTGCCCTTTGAAGTCCCTGGAAATGACCTATTCAAGTCTCTGTTATCTGGGAAATATCGTGACTTTTCTCTGTACCCTGGTAGATTCAAAACTGGAACTATCCGAATTGTTCCTGCCATAAATGAAGGGTCCAATGCTCCATCTGGTCCTGTGAATTTTGATGAAAGAAGGTTCGTACAAGCACTTGGACCGGTTAATTCATCACCATGTGTGCCGCCAATTATGGTTACCACTGGGCCAGGCCTTTTGCCATGAAATACGGTTATAGGTATAGGCCATGAATCTCCCATTTCAACATCTAGAAGAGGCATCATGACGGTTCGCATTTCCCCGGGTTTGATTCTCTTTCTGAGGTACCTAATATCCCCCCATTCAGAAGATCTGTCCCAGTCAGGCCTTCCTTCTGATTCGTGCTCTTCCAGAGCTTTTTTTATTGCCAAACGCCTAGTTTTTGGCAGCTCGTGGGCTACCCTAATGCGCTTCTTGCCCCCGGCCATGAAATGCCATCATGAAATAGAACATCAAGGTGCTGGCACTAGTTAAGCAAATCAACTGCCTAGGATAGGGGATATCATGGAGAGAAGCGTTCAAAGGCAATATGCACCAAATTCCATATGCTTTGGTTGCGGCCCTGCAAACGAAAAAGGTTTGAAAATAGATTCCTATCGAACCAATAAGGGTTTAGAACTGAAATTCCTACCAAATGAGGAGCACCAAGCATTTCCAGGAATGATAAACGGTGGAATTATTGGTTCATTGATGGATTGTCATGGAAATTGGGCTGCTGCTATAGCAATAATGGATTTAAATGGCTTAGACGAACCACCTTGTACCGTAACTGCAAACTATTCGATTTCTCTTAGAAGGCCGACTCCATCTGCAACTGAGTTGCACATTTTAGCAGAGATCGAAGATATACAGGAAGATAGAGCAAAGGTCAAAATGACTTTGACTGCAAATGAAAAAGTATGTGCTACTGGTTCCGGTTTATTCGTCGCAGTTAAAGATGGCCACCCCGCTTATCACCGGTGGTCTTGATGGCAAGAGCGAATAAAATCCAAATTGAAAAACTGAATGACGTAAAGCAGTTGGTCATAGACGTAATGTCTTCAATGGACTTGTGGAGTGAAAAAGAATTATCAGAATTACAACAAATAAAACTTGGAGTACTTAGAAAAAATGCCACTCAAAGACATGGGGTCACAAGATGGAAAAAAGGAATAACAAATCCAACAAAACCATCTGAGGTCGAGGTAATCGACCTTCATCCTGAACTATTGACCGATGATTGGATTGCTTACGCCGCTTGGGTAATGCACCATGAGTACGTTCACGCATTGGGATTCCTTGCACATGATGCCTTGTTCAAAAAACTCGAAAATAACTGGCCAAGTAAAAAATCCAAGCAACAAGGGAAACAATTTACAGAATACTTGAGAAGGAAAAATGCAAAATGGTTACTAAAATGTGAATCATGTCAAAAAGAATATCCGCGCCAAAAACCAGGCAAAAAAAGGTTCATGTGCCGAATTTGTAAATCAATTTTAGTAGATATACCCATAAAGTCGACATAGTGATTAGTGAAAATGTATAGGCAGACCTATGAGGAAGTTGTTGGTTGCAATCTTTCTCATAAATCTTCTAACCCCACTTTCATCAGCAGCTATTGATTCTGATTCAGGTGGTGGAGAACTATGGTTTTCCTGTGATAATCCTGATTCCTGTATGCTTACTGAATTTCATGTTGGTGATGAGAGTATTTCTCAAACTGTTAACTCAGCAACTCCAATCTCTCCTGAGTATTTTCTAATCGAATTACCGATGATGCCTTCACAAAATGAAATCGCTCTACTACCTGACATCATTGATGAGTTGCAAGTCGATTTGAGATTTACAGATGATTTATTGGGGATTTCCAAACCTGATTTAAAGGTAACAATTATTGTAGCAGAATCTGTTACTACCATCGAATTCGAGGGCACAGAGAATTTTGGCCAAACAAATAATGGCCCATATAATATTCAAAATGAGCCTCTAAACAACGGTGGAGATAGACTTTTGTGGCCAGATGAGGAAATCAAAATTCTATTGGAATTTCAAATAGATAGACCTGGTACTTGGGAACTAAAACTCAGAGGTAGTTCATATCTATTCTTGGATATCATCTGGTCCGAGGACATAGAATCTCGAAATACAGACGAACCATCATCTGACTCTAATCCTGTACAAACAGAATTAGATGTATATCACTACGGTGCTCTAGTAAGTGATGACCGAGATTGCTGGACCTTCGAGGTTGAAAACCACGAAATATTGAGGATCTCATTTGTTTGGGAGGTAGTACCCTCAGAAATAGAACAGAATCATGGGAGGCCAGATTTGATTTTACCAGATAGAAGAATGGCTCCAACACCTGAAATGGAAACAATTTCAACAAATGATGAAACAAGAATCACCTGGCAATGGCGTGCTTTGCCAATTGGAGAATATGACCTTTGCATCGGGGGGAAATTAGATTCTTTCCAACCTTATTCTTGGATTGGATTAATTGCTTTTGAAGCAGTTGGGATAACAAGTCCGGATCAGTTTACCTATACTTCCTCAGAATGGGAAGGATATGGTATGAAAGCAACTGAGTTTGGGGCTGAGGAACTGAATTCCTCGCCAATTTTTCTCTACGTAATAATTTCATTAGCTGTATTAATCGGACTCAGCATACAGATCAAAGTAGAAACGGTTTCTACCACAATAAAGTATGGAGTATTTACACCCGGTGTGCTGATTCTGATATTGACAGGGATAGTTTCCCCAATGGTTACGACAGCAAGTGAGTTCCAATCAAGTGATGAGCAGAACCTTAGTGAATTACTAGAATCTCGTTTAGAACAAATATGGCATGCATCTCATCCTGCTACACCTGCTTCATCAAAATCAATGCATGTTGGCTCAACATTTGGTATGTTGGATGGAGAAACACTTTCTCTTTACTTGAAGTCAGATTCAGCATGGCCACTTGATGATGGTAGATGGCAATTACATATTCCTGAATTATATGAAATAAATATTGAGAATTTGATATTCGATAAAGTTGTAGATAAAGTAGGAGTCAATCCATCTAGTGATCTATTAGATTCACACTCGAGTAATTTTGTATTACTTGCTGCAAGAACATTGATTCTTGATTTATTGATGTTAGAGGCTATGATGGTGGTAGATGAATTGCCAAACTCTAATGTAATTCATTTTGAAACTACAATGGTAAAATCAGCCAGTAGTGGGACGGTACAGAATCCAGCGTGGAGTACACGCCCATCAGATATACCTGAAGGAAGATGGAGATTAATGCAAGACAATCTATATCCAAGCATGATATCAATCATCATGTTGGATGGCGAAAAAGATGATTTAGAATTTAATATTCAGTTAGGCTACAATGTTGATCACGAATTATTATATTCTCCTTCATCAGTTAATCCAGTAGATTCGTTCATTCCCTTCCAATTGGTTTGGTTTCTATGTGGATTGTTCTTAATCGCAGCAGGAGTTTTCTATGAAAATAATCGCAGAAAAGGCGCAATTAAAATCTTAAACGAAATGATGCCAAGTCAAAAATGGATAGATTAGAGTTCTAATCCTTCAAGAATCTTGGTGACTTCATCAGACATTTTACCATCTTCTAACGCTTTCATTACTTTAGTTTTCTTCGCTTTGGAAAGACCTTCAGATGCTTTAGCAATCATTTCTTTTTCTTCTTCTGTAACCTTTCCATCTTCAAGTGCAGACTTGATTGCAGCCTTTACAGCGATATTAGCGGCCTCATCATCAGATATGCCTAGAGCTTTTTGAATAGCTTTCAGTTCTTTTAGTTCTTCGTCGGTTATTACTCCGTCTTCATATGCACTTTCATATTCCTTTACGAGGAATTCAGTATATGCTTCTGGATTGAGTATTACATCTCTAATTAGTCCAAAATCAATACTTCCTTGCTTGCCTCCCATCTCTAGGAGGACAATTGATTTTCTAACTTCCTTAATTGCCATATCTTTTAGGCCATGTGCAGCCCAAACTAATCCTACTACTGCAACAGATGCAGCAAACCATCTCATGACATCTGGGTCTACCAAATCCCCTGGTGCAACAAGTTGGAAAATACCTATTACAGACATTAAAGATCCACAGATTACTTCAAACCAGTCATTCAAATCAGGTTCATCATCAAACACAGAAAGTCTTTGTTCGACTACACTATCTTCGGGTCCCATGTTGTTGGTGACAACACCGGTAGACCTTGAGTGTGTCGGATGAATAATCGGTTACCTTTTGGACTATTGACCCATCAAAAGTAATCATGGGTGAACTGGAGAGAGATATTTCGAGGCTTGGTTTATCCAAGGATTTGTCAGATTTCATAATAAATGAATGGGGGATAAAGAATTTACATCCTCCGCAAGCACAGGCTATCCCTTCAATTATTTCTGGGAAAAATACGATGGTTTGCATCCCTACTGCCAGTGGTAAAAGTTTGATATCCTTCATTGGGATATGTCACAGAATAATGGTCGCAGAAAAGGGTACAAGGGCTATTTACATTGTTCCTTTGAAAGCTTTAGCATCCGAAAAACAACAAGAATTAACTGAATTAGGAAATGCCCTCGGCCTCAAAGTTGGAATTGGTATTGGCGATAACAGAAATGAGGTTAGCAATATCGATGATTGTGATATTCTTGTTTGTACTAGCGAAAAATTGGATTCTTTAATGAGACAAAATAAGGGCGTACTGAGAAAGGTATCTGTAATTGTAGCAGATGAATTTCATTTGCTTAATGATTCCTCAAGAGGGCCGACTATGGAGATAAATCTGGCGAGGATAAGACATCTTGTTCCAGAGGCTCAGATTATCACATTATCTGCAACGGTAGGTAATTCTCAAGATTTAGCAGACTGGCTTGATTCAGAACTAATTGTATCTGATTGGAGACCCGTGAGTCTTGAATATTCAACATTAGCAGAATTAAATTTAGAACCTCGTGCGATACAAAAGAGCGAAATGAAAAGCGATAGAGGACTCAACCCACCTCGGTCTCTTAGTGGTCCAAAATCACATGTCGCTTGGTGTGTTTTGGAAGATGTACACAAAGAAAATGGGCAGTTGCTTGTATTCGTTGCAACAAGAAGAAACGCCGAATCAGAAGCCTCTAAATTATCTGCTAGAATGCTCAAGAAAATGAAGAAGGAAGAATCAGAAAAAATATCTGAATTAGAAAAATTATCAGAAAAATTATCCAATATGTCTAATTCAACAATGGGAGATAAATTGGCAGAATCTGTAAAAGGTGGTGTGGCATTTCACCATGCAGGGTTAAGGCATAACCAAAGAAAGTTGATAGAAGAATCGTTCAAGCAGAAGTTATTATTCTGTCTCTGCGCAACTCCAACACTCGCTGCAGGGGTTAACCTTCCAGCCCGTCGAGTGTTAATTAGAGACCTAAAGCGATATGAAGACGGCATGAGCAGATACCTGCCTGTTATGGAGGTAAGGCAGATGATGGGTCGTGCTGGAAGGCCAAGATTTGATGACAAGGGAGAGGCTTGGCTTCTGTGTAAAGGAGGGGACCCTAAAGAAATAGCAGACCAAATTTCAGATATGTATATTCATGGTCCTGTCGAAGATATCACCTCAAAATTAGCAGCAGAACCCGCGTTGCGTTTCCATTTATTATCATCAATCGCAACAGGTGGACTGAAATCTAGAAGAGAAATTGGAGATTTCTTTTCTGAAACCTTCTTGGGCTATTCTCAACCAACCTCTTACTTGCAAGAAAATATTGACGATATGCTAAGATGGCTAGTGGAGAAGAGATTTATTCGTAGAACAAGTACTGGTACGGTTATAGAAAGTTGGGACGATGAGATTCCATCATGGGTTGATGTGGCCACACAAGCATCGGGAGTCTCAATATCTTCAAAAAAATCCTATGAACCTGTAGAAGCAACTTTTGGTTTCAGAAAAGCGAATACTTACAATGTTACAGAAGAACTTCCTTCAGTTGAATCTGTAGATTCAACATATGAGGCGACTGCAATGGGTGAAAGAGTTGCCCAATTATATCTTGATCCATTATCTGCAGATATCCTTATCGATGGGTTAAGAAGAGCGGTTAGGAGACTTGTAAGGAACAACTTACCTGTTACTGATTTCGGACTTTGCCACCTAATTACCGCCACCCCAGATTTCCTGAATTTATGGGCTAAATCAAAAGAGTTGGAATTTGGTAGCGAACTCAGACAAAAAGCAGCGATAGTTGAGGACGAATTACTTATTGAAAGTCCAATTGATGAGCGTTCAATGTCTTTTGTAAAGAGCGCTTGGTGTAACGAAATGTGGTATGAAGAAGAAGATTTACGTTCCATAGAAAAGAAGTTGGGAGTTAGCCCCGGTGATGTATATACTCGTACAGATTTAATGCAATGGTTACTTCTCGGTGCTAGAGAAGTACTTAGAATGGATGATGTGTTTGCCCAAGAGCATCTTGGTTTCGTCGCAGAATTAATTGGTAGACTAGATACAGTGCGAATGAGAGTAAGAGCCGGTTGTAGAGAAGATCTATTGCAACTTGTACAGGTAAGAAATGTGGGTCGCAGTAGGGCTAGAACTCTGTCCAAAATGGGGATAAGAAGCCCACAAGATTTGCTAAATATCAGTTCATCTGACCTAGACTCGCTAAAATCAAAGAGAGGTTGGGGGCCCATTCTTGTTGACAATATAATGAAAGCAATAAACAGACAAGTGGTTTCAGAGAAAACAAAAGATCCTAGATTAGATGATGAACCGTTACCAGGGGAGCGTCAGGATTGAAAATCTAAACTCATTCGTATAACCATGGACGGCGATTTATTCCCCTGTAGGAGAGTTAAATTTCAATCCCCCTGTGAAAATCCAAGAGAACTAGTTCAAAGATGGATTAATACACGTGCATCACAGCATTGGTCGCTGATTTCAGGTGAATCTTTAGCAAGCGAACTTCATGCTTGGGTCGCTTTAGATGTTTTAAATAGAAATATTGAGCGAAATAAAATGAAATCAAATTCAATAGATGGAGAATTTATGAGATTAATATCCGGAACGCACCATATTTCTGCTAGTTTTTCCAGAGCAGGAATTATTGAAGGTGAAAATTTTGCTTATATTGTGGATTTATCGTGTACTGCAACAGAACAAGATTTTGAAAATCATGCTGAAAGAATGGGATTCGAAATCTTAGCAGAAAGGCCTAATTTATCGATTTTCAATGCTCCTAGAATCGGAATTGAAAATGGTGACGATGAAAACGCTGCAATCGGCCATGTTCATCTTTCAGATATGCGCTGATTTCCGTAAGTCTGAAAGGGTTCTTGCCCTTGCGTAGTCACATGGTAGTAGCAACTAAAGGAAGTGTTACTGATTTGTCTAATGGAAGAATATTAGATGATTCTATTGCAAAAAGGGCTATTGAATCTGCAATGTCGTACGGCGCAGAGTATGCTGAACTTAGGTTAGTCAGTGAAACTACTAATTCCGTCACTTTGAAGGACGGAAAACTAGAGAGAGCAATTCCTGGCCAACAAGTAGGAGTGACAATGAGGATATTAGCAGATGGTGCTTGGGGAGTGCATTCCACAAGTGATTACAAATCCATAGATTCTCAAGTAGAATCTACTGTAAAACTAGCAAGGGCAGTTGCATCTCGTAGAACCTCCAAGCAACCAAGAGTAGGACTCGCTGAAGTTCCAATAATAGAAGATGAGATTCATTGGAAGAGTAAGAAAGATGTCAGAGATACAGACCTACAAACAAGAATCGATTTGATGCTCGCAATAGATAGAGAAGCTAGAGACCACGATGACATAGTATCTACGTCAACTGGATGGTCAGACGAGCACATACATACAGAATTATTGACCAGTGAAGGAATGAACCGCGTTTGGTCATTTCAACGAAGTTTGATTCATGGAATGGTTACTGCCAGAAATGAAACGGGAGTCGTTTCATACAGAATGAGACATGGCGGCGAAGGTGGATTGGAATTAATCGAAGAATGTGACCTTGGAGCAATGGGAGAAACTGCAAGGATCTCAGCCCTACGACTCTTAGGTGCAGAAAGAGCGCCATCAGGTAGAATGCCTTTGGTAGCAGACCGAGATTTAACTGGAGTGTACATTCACGAAGCACTCGGTCACCCATGTGAAGCGGATTTAGTAGCAGCTGGCGATTCCTGTTTAGAAGGTAGATTAGGCCAAAAAATAGGTTCAGATATCTGTACGGTGGTAGATGACCCAACAATGCGTGGAGGATATGGCTGCTATCCTATTGATGATGAAGGAGTTGATACTCGTCCAAAGAATCTGATTGTTAATGGAGTTCTGACTGAATATCTTAACCATAGAGAAACAGCATACAGGTATGATTTGGAACCAAATGGCGGTGCTAGGGCTCAAGATGGTCTGCACCATCCACTAGTTCGAATGTCTAATACTGTTATTCAAGGTGGCACCCACAAGGATTTGGACGAATTAATCGAAGACATCGATTTTGGGATATATGCGTGTGGAAGTAGAGGCGGACAGGTTGACACAGGGCGTGGTTCATTCCAATTTGCTGCTCAAGAAGCATGGATTATTGAAAATGGAAGTTTGTCAAGACCTGTGAAAGATGTAAGTGTATCTGGAATGACCCTTGAGATTTTGAAAAATGTTGACGGTCTCAGCAAAGATGCTCGTTTGGCATCACCAGGATTTTGCGGCAAAGGGCAAACAGTTCCAGTTGGTGATGGTGGTCCTTTGATGCGAATCAGTGAAGCATTGGTGGGATGATATTGATTCCTGATGATGCAGTTGAGAGGCTGTTTAATTCAGCCGAAAAAATCGGTAAAGCCTGTGATTCAGCAGGTATATCTCAATGGGAAGTTTATGCAACACAAGGGTATGGCCATTCCCTGGAAATAGAGGCAGGGAAGATCTCTATGGCATCGGGCGGAGGAGATGGCGGATTTGGTATCAGAATCGTTGATCAAGGGCGTTATGGTTATGCACATTTAGTAGACCCTAGTTCAGCAGCAAATGCAATAGAGCAAGCCCTATCAATAGCAAAAATGTCTCCAAGCATCGAGGGTTTCGAATTGCCAGAGAATCAATCTTCTCAGAAAGTTGGCGGTATGTTAGACAAATCTCTGCTTGATTTGGGTCCAGAAGAATTACTCTCTCAGGGTGACCTCGTAATTCAGAGAGTTAAGGAGCTCGACTCAAGAGCTGTTGCCGTTGGAGGTGGACTAGGAGTTGGCGCTGGCGCCGATGTAATACTAACTAGCAACGGCATTGAGGATGGGGGGATACATACTTCTCATGGAATCGGAATCCACGTTTCAATTGATGAAAACGAAGATTTAACTTCATCTTATGAAGGCGAATCCTCTAGATTTATGTTAAAAGACCTAACAGCGAGTGTAGATAAAGCCGTTCATTGGTCTCAGATTACTCGTGACAAAATCAAAGGAGGAGATACCGAAGATTGTCCAGTCATGATGACTAGTGATGGTTTTTCACCTCTATTTTCCGTTGTTGTTCCAAGTGCAATAAGTGGTGAAAGATTAGCCAGAGGTGAATCATTTTGGTCACAAAAAATGGGTGAATCGGTCATGGCGGGACATTTGTCTTTGATTGATGATGGGCTCATGGAAGGAGGGATGTCTTCTGGTTCAAGAGATGCAGAAGGGGTTCCTAGTCAAACTCAAACAATAGTACAGTCTGGAAAACTTACAGGAGAATTGTGGTCTACAAGAGATGCTGCAAAAATGATATCTGAAGGCAAGGTTGAATCGGCTTCAACAACAGGTTCTGCTGTCAGAGGTGGTCATTCATCACCTCCTGTGTGTGGATGCAGCGACTTGATATTGAGTTCAAGCGCAAAAACTCATGCTAGAGATCGATTGATTGAAGAGATGGAGAATGGCTATATTGTCCACAGCGTTATGGGAGCGCATACGGCAAACCCAACCAGTGGTGACTTTTCGGTTACTACTTCTACAATTTTGAAGGTAGAAAATGGGGAAATTAAAGGTGCTTTGTCTCAAGCAGGGTTTTCTGGTAACTTAGCTAGTGCCCTGAACGGAAATGTGATTTTGGGAGATTCTTCAATACGCAAAGGTTCATACAGCACTGGTTCAATGCATGTACCAGATGTGCTTCTAATGGACGGTTTAAGGATAAATCCTGCTTGAATTTAGTTTCAGAATCTGTCTGAGTCTTTCAGACATCTTCATGAACCGTCTCCATAGGTTGCGTAATCCCCGAGGTGATAGGCAGTGCCCAAAAAACATAACCAGCCCGCACAAGAGCCAGAACACCCGTCTTTGACGGGCCAGAAAACGAACATACACTCTCGAGGTGGCCATCATGTCAGATGATTATGATGTCCACGTCGCAGAAGTTGTAAAACAGGTGCCAGAAGCAGATCCGGTAAAGGTCGCTGAAGCTTTTGCAAGATATGAAAAGGATTTCTTGATACCACCTGAAGATGCTATCCGTTCTGTTTTGAGGAGGTTCCAGACTGAAACAGGCGTGGTGCCAAAATCGCAACCGAAATCAAACAATCAAAAGCAGACACAGCCAGTGAAAAAAGTCGAATTACTATCCGACCTATCCGCTGATGACAGAAATGTCGAGGTCGAGGTTCAAATTATAACACACAATCCTCGAACGACTATGGTAAGAGGTGAAGAGAAGGTAGTGCCTTACGGTTTGCTTGAAGATCAACCATGGAATGAAACCGGCGCCATCAAGAACAGGTGGGAATTCAAAGATTGGGGCAACAGTCCTAATTTAATGCCGGGTTCAATAGTTAGACTTGAAGGTGTTTCAGTAAATGAATATCAAGGCAAAATGAGTTTGAACATAAATCAATCAAGCAGAATTGCAGTACTGAAAGAAGGTGAAAGAACCATAATCACTCCTGGTGAACCAGTAGATATTTCAACTATCAAATCTGAAGGTAATCTTACTGTAGTAGGAAGAGTACTTGCTTCCAGAGAAGATGTAATCCACAAGAGAGACGGCTCCGGTTCTATAGACATTGTAAGAGGTAGAATCGCAGATGATTCAGGCACCATAGGCTTTCTGTCTTGGGAGCCTTTCAAGCATGAAGTAGGGTCTCTGATAAAAATCGAAAATGCCCAAGTCAAAGTTTTCAGAGATACACCTGAAATAAACATAGGTGCGTCTTCTAGAATTGAGATATTCCACGATGCTAATTTTTCAAGTGCTGAAGACCTTAGCGCACAATCCGTTTCTAAAATAGAAGATTTAAGAGATGGTTCTAGAGATGTCGATATAATTTTTGAAATCCAAAAGATGGTAAAGAGAGATTTTACTGGCCAACAGGGTGAAGAAAAAAGTGTATGGTCAGGTGATATTGCAGACCCAACCGGTAAATGTCGGTGTTCTATCTGGAGCGAACCTCCATTCAATTTTGAAGAAATGCCAGTAGTAATTCGGGTAAGAGGTGCAAGAGTGAGAGCTTGGCAAGGGATTCCCGATGTAACTATCGATAATGCAGACCAAATTGAAGTATTAGCTGCTGCCCCATGGGGAGAAGATGTTGATTTAACGGACAACCTTGTAGAAGTTCAATTATCAGAATTGACTTCAGGTGCTAGTAGAGTCGGGATTACAACAACAGGAACAGTCGTATCAGTAAGAGAGGATTCAGGAATAATCAAACGTTGTTCAGAATGTAGAAGAGTACTAAGAGATGGCGAATGTGCTAATCACGGAGCACAAGATGGAGTTGAAGACCTAAGATTTAGATTAGTTTTGGATGATGGTATTTCTACAATATCGCTAATTTTGAACAAAGACTCATCAGAATCTATTGGTGGTTTATCTATGGATAAGGTAAAAGAACACATTGATGAAAATGGTTCAATGGACTATGTTCAGTTCCTTAGAGAAAAACTCCTCGGTCGTGAAATATCTGCTTCAGGTAGAACAATAGTTGACGAACAGGGAGCAATGCTACTATCTGATTCAGCTGAGATAATCGAGGTCGATTCCGCTTTGGAAGCAACTGAAATCAGAGCAAAATGGGGGTTTAATTGATGCGAAGTAGAATAAGAAGACAACCAGCATTAGCTTTGCTTGCCTCAGAATTTGGTGAATCAACTCTTCATCAACAAGGTTCAGGTGAATATGATCCATTGTTCTTGATTACTAAATTAGGAGCAAAGGTCAATCGTGTAATCGTCGCAGGCTTATTGGAACGATTAGAGCCTCGAGAGACTGCAAATGGAGCAACTATTTGGCAGGGTCAAATTAGAGATCCTTCAGGAACACACTATTTCTCTGTTGGCGATTACGCCCCAGAGTCAATGCGTGAATTAACTGTACAGTTATCCTCCCGGATTGATGATGGAGAGGTAATAATGCTAATGATGACAGCAAAGGCCAGGTATTTCCAAACAGATGAGGGTGCGGTTTACACTAGTCTTCGACCTGAAGAAGCAGCAGTAATTTCTCGCACAGTGTATCGTGAATGGTTAGTTAGAGCAGCAAAGGGTATGTTGACTCGAATTGATGCTCATGAAAAATCAATTAATTCAGAAAAATCAATCGATTCTCTAGCCAAAGTTGGAGTTCCTGAAAATTTGATAGAAGGATTACTGCTAGCGGGTGAACATTATGGTGAAATTGATACAGAGTCCTATCGTTTGAACATACTTCAAACTCTAGATATTGCAGAAGACAAAGAAGTTTCAACAGTTCCAGTTGTAAAGGCACAAAAAAGTCTGGTCGTTGAAGAATCTCAGTCTGAAGACAAGGAATCTTCCAAAGTAAACCAAGAGACAGACATAAATTCAGCAATATTAGATCTTGTAAAACGTCTTGATAAAGGAGATGGTGTAGATTTCGATACAGTCCTGAACAATGCATCTGCAAGAGGATATGATAGAGATGCTGCAGAAGCAGCCTTGGACGAACTCTCTGAAGATGGCGAAATACATGAACCAAGATTTGGTTGGTTCAAAGTAACTGAATAAATATCACCAACACGTTCAAGTCCTTGTCTCAACCTCGCTAGGTTAAGGTGAGCAAATGGCAGGCACAGATTTCTTCATTCGACCAGCAAGCGGTACATCGAGTTCAGATTGGGTTAGGCTCTCAAACGCTGATATTTCAGTCGCAATAGCTCGTAGAATGACTAGAACAGTTCTTCACGGAGGCGAAGGAGATGATTTGGTAGATGAAGGAGCGGAATCTGCTGTCTATACAGTTCGTGGTGAAATGAATCTTGATGATTACAAGAAAGTCTTGAAGATGTTTAGGGCAGGTCAACCATACATCCATGATCCATTTGAGGAAAGAGACGTTAAAACTGTGTTCAGTAAAATGTCTTATGATGGCACAGAAGGACTGTATAAATTTGAATTCATCGAAGATATCCGTTGAGGTGATTAATTGCGCTCATTAGATGAGTCGAAAGAAGTATTGTATGTCATTAGAACACTAAGCGTTCTAATGGGTTCAGGTGTTGGTTTAGAAGCAGCAATACACTCGATTTCACAAGGTGGCTACGGCATAATTTCGAAAGATTTCAGCCAAATAATGAAGGGCATTAACAAAGGAACTCCTCTAGAAAGAGAACTCAGATCTGTATTGAAAAAAGCGGAAACCGATGGCTACAAGAGGTTAATCAATACGATGATTAACAATGTAACTCAAAATACAGACATTATAGAGACCTTGAGAAAGCAAGGAGAAAGGATGGAAGAATCTCGAACTGAGAGCGTGAAGGAATACATCGAAGAACTCGGGGGGGTGCCTGAAACTCTTCTTTCAATTGGAATGATCGGACCGATTATATTAGCAATTCTTGGTATTGCGCCCCAACTGATGGAAGGTGCAGAAGAACTGTTTGGTACTATGGATCAAGGTACGATAATGAGTATAGTAAATGCAGGACTATTCTTGACATTAGCAGGTATGGCATTAATTGGACTTAAAGCCCATACCAAGGACCCAGGGTTGTGATTTTTTGATTTTTGAAATATTAGAAATGTTCAGAAATGAACCATTTTTGCTTTTCATGATCACTATTAGCGTTGCATGTGCAATTGGAGGGGTTCCTCCAATTTTGGAAAGGTCAAGAAGAAGAAACATCGAAAATGACCTTCCTGCTATGCTTGAAGCACTATCAGATTCACTTGGAGCAGGTTTGGGTTTACAACAAGCAATGATGGCAGAGGCGGATCGGAATAACGGAACTCTTGGTAAATTACTCAGAGAAACCCTAGAAGAAAGTCACGCTTCCTCATTCGACTCTGCTCTAGCTAACTTTGCAACAAAATCCAGATCGCCACAAGTTCAGAGAGTTATGCACTTGATGTCTACTGCTATAGAACAAGATGCTCCTCTACAAAGTATACTTGCAGATATGTCAAGAGATTATGAAAGATTGAACGATTTAATGAATCGAAGAGAGTCAGATTTGATGGGTAGATCAATCTTGATTATCATGTTTGTTTCCGTAGGGTTACCATTCTTAATCGCCTTTATTGTAGGTCTTTTTGCTCCTCGGAGTCAAGGTTTCCAACTTCAATCATTTAACTCATCATTCACAATGTTCTTTGGAGCAGCATCATTAGTTGCGATAGGAGTCAGCGGCCGAATGCTTGGTAGACTTAGGTCTGCACTTTGGTGGGCACCGTTGTGGATGGCTGTTTCAATGACAATCTATCACGTTGGAGTTTTGGTAATCGGAGGTTAAAGAATGCAGGATATTTTAGCACAATATGGAAGAGTAACAGTGTACATGGAAGGCAATCACCCTTCTCCAATGTACCATGTAGATGGAGGAGTCGAGCCAAACCCTTACGGTAATCTAGCAGTTTTGCTTGAAGATGATAATCTGGAAGAAGTGATGTATAACGGTGGTTCGCAGTGTGTAAAGGTTGCTCACAGAGATTTTGGTATGTGTAGGACAAATGTTTGGGTGGATGACCAACAAGGGCTTGAGATTTCAAAGAATATTGCAGCATTTACCTCAGTTCCACTTGGAGACGGTCCTGGCTTAGTGCCAATCTTTGATGGAAGACTGCCAGACGGAAGCCGTGTTAATGGAACAATACCTCCTGTTTCACCAGACGGTCCAACCTTGACCATTCGTAAATTTAGGGAAGACCCGTTAACTATGATTGATTTAATTAAATTTGGAACAGTTAATCTTAGACTAGCTGCAATGATGTGGGTTTGGATTGAAGGTTTAGATAGCCGTCCTGCTAACTTTGTTATTGCTGGAGGAACCGGTTCTGGTAAAACAACGACACTAAACTGTCTAGGGATGTATATTCCTTGGCATAAGAGATTGTTAACAGTCGAAGATACTGCCGAATTGCAAGTTTACCATGACCACTGGCTAAGAATGGAAACAAGAAGAGAGAGACCTGATGGAACTCCTGAAGTCGACATGAACGATTGTCTAAAATCTAGTCTTAGAATGAGACCAGACAGAATAATTGTGGGTGAAGTCCGGTCTAGTGAATGTGCAACATTACTTACTGCAATGAACACAGGTCACGATGGATCTTTCGGTTCTCTGCACGCAAATACTGCTATGGAGACAATTACAAGAATGATAAATCCACCGATGAACGTCCCTCCAATTATGTTAACTGGGCTTGATTTAATTATCATACAGGCCAGACTTTATGTGAATGGTAAAACCGCTAGGAAGATTACAGAAGTTGCTGAAATCGCAGGTATGGAAGGAGATAAACCTAGATTGAATGCTATATGGAAATACAATGCAGCAACAGATTCGATTGAAGAAACAGGAATCCCCTCTAAGTTGAGAGAGACTATTTGTTCTGCTGCAGGTATAACTCCAGCACAATTCGAACAGCATATTAAACAAAGAGAACAAATCTTAGCAGATTTACTTCAAAGAGATATAAGAGATATTGAAACTGTTACTAAAGTAATCCAAGGATTCTATGCAACACGTTAATTATTTGATATCTTCAATCTTGACAAGAGATCATCAACACCGTCAATTTTCTTTTTGATTGATGAAACTCTGTCAGATGCATCAGCAACAGATTCAGCAAGTTCCTCTTCTTCATCCAGAATTTCTTCATCTGGTTTGAATTGTTTTGCTAACCTCTTCAGATCAGTAATTATTGATTCAACTTCTGTATCTGATACCTTGATTCCAGGGGCTAAACGCGGTATGTCTGCTGGAGAAATATACCCTAATTCAGCACCAATTATTCCAGCAGCAGCAACCACTCTTGGTCTTAGATCAGAAGTATTTACATTGTATCCCTTCTTTTCCAAGAACCTAATCAAAAGAGCCTGTTGTGATTCCCCGTAGGTTCCTTCTGACCTTTCGAAAATCGTGATTGCTAATTGTTCGAACCCTTCCATATTTCTTTCAAGTCGGTCTAAGTTTATCCTTTGTTCAGATGTTAGATGTATAGCTCCATGTTGTAATAATTTAGCGACTCTTGTTCTTCTAGCAATTTTCGGGTCTGTAGCCGCAATTTCTTCATCCAAAGATACTTGTAAATCAAACAAAGCGTGTAGTCGACCAGAAACTGCGGGCAATCTCAAGTCTAAAGCAAGTCCTCTTGCTTTATCTTCAAATGCAACTCTTGCCTTTACCATGTCTCCGGAATGGTTTCCAATTATTTCGGGTAATGAGTCACGAAGAACCTGCCTTGCCTCTTCAAATCTTCTAAGTGCTTCTCTCTCTCTCCAAGAATTAGGGAGCGAGTTTATTGCTTCTTTTTCTGCATTCGCTATCTCATTCAACTCCACGAGTCTGTTTCTTACGAAATTTTTGACATTACTATCTGATGTATTTATTCCATGCCCATTGAGGCTGGAAATAAATGCGTCTACATCCTCATTGTCATGAATTGAACCTACTAGCAAAAATTCTCTACATAGGGCATCAATCTCTGCAACTCTTCCTTTGATTTCTATAACAGATTCCGTATATGAAACGACAGGAGTGGGTTCAGCATAAATCGGTTCAACATTTGCCTCAACTATGACTGGTTCCTGAACCTCAGTTTCAACCTCTGAATATGAATCTACAACTTCTACAATAGGGTCGTCCAATATTGCTATTATTTCTTGAACCTCTTCGGTTGAAGGTGGTTGAACTATAATTTCCTGTGTAACTGGAACCTCAGGTTCATCATCAGGAGAAGGTATTGGAATCAGTTTTACTTTTCCTCTCGGTCTTCTCAGACTCTTCTTTATTACTCCCCATGAACCACTTTGTGAGGTTAATACTCCGGCTACTCTGAGCAAAAGAGCTTGCTTTGTTCCAGAGCGTGGTAAATCCAATTTAACACATAACTCATGTAATTTTTCGCGAGATAAAGCATCAAGTTTTTCCGGAGTAAGTTGTTTTGGATCATGATTCAAGTGAAGATATAATCGTTGTTTTCTTTCTCTTATGGAGCCGGATTTCTTCACCCCATAGACTGCTAGAATCCTTCCTAATTGATTATTCATGATAGAGTCTAGGCCTTCGGGGCTAAGATCCCATTCACTGAGTATCAATTCCGTGATCAATCTAGACCGGATTACTTCTACCGGACCATTTCGGGAAATTCCGTGCTTTTGACACATATCTTTCAACGACTCAAGTCTTGCTTGATGAAGTTCTGAAAGAAGTGTCTCTTTGCCGCTCATTACCCTACCCCAGTCATAATCGTTCGCTCTACATATTTGAGGTTACACCCTAAGCACACATACTAGAAGTCGATTATCTTACTATATTTTGTATTTCAGCAAGTGAAAATAGTTAATCGTAAACATATTGAAACCCTTGTTGTGGTAAGGATGATTGAGGCCGACAGATGGGACGCTATGAACGTGCGGCAAAATCATCTTTGAAAGAGGCAACTGCTCTCTCTCAAGGCATTGTTTCTTCAATTAAACAAGATCTCAGAAGAGAAGAAGTCAGGTTAGAAGAAGAGATGAAGGATAGGGTCGAGTCAGTACAAAAAATTCTCAATGAGGTGTCTTCAATTCAAGATGCAATTGTGGCAGGTTCTTCAGAGGTAATGAAAGAACTAGAGAAATCTCGAAAAAAACTCGTCAAAGGAGGAGATAGAGAGTCGATGGTTGCTCAAATACTTGCAGCAGCAGGTAGGTTGGGAGAACTTAGAACACTTCATCTTGATTCAGTCTCAAGAATACAAGGTGCTTTAGCAAGACCCCCATCCGCTGTTGACATAATTGAAAGATTAGCAAAAGATTTGCTAAAAATGTCAGGTTCTTGGGAATCTTCCGCTAGGGAAATAGATGAATCGATTTCAGAGGTTGTTGATGCAAACCCTCCTATCGAATTAGTAAGCCTAAGTCGTGAGATAAATAACAACGGATATGATCTAATCTTAGCTGGTGAAGATAGAGGCGATGAGAATATCGAGAGATGTAGGAGTAAAATAAAACAACTAACCGGAGAAGAATAATTACTCCAGGTCTTCATTATTCAATTTTGGATTATTGACATTCTCTTCAGATATCCGGTTTTCTTGAATCATCGTTTCGATATATTGATTCATAATTTCCTTTATTCTTCCTCGCTTTTCTTGGTCAGGTGATTCCATTAATATTCCAATTATTTGAGTCCAATCTTTCAGAGCAGTGACTAACCCTGAATGGCTTTCTTCAACTGAAAACACTCTGTCAACTGATGCGGTCACTGTTCCGTCTTTGTTGAGTAATTCCAATAATAATTCTATTCTGTTTTTGTTTTCTGAGAAATCTTTTTGATTTAGTGAAATCTCTTTTAGAGCGAAATCGTCTCCTATTTTATTTGCTTCTCGCAACAATGCTCCGAGTTTGCGCTGCTCAACAAATAAGCCGATTTTATTATGCAGGTTTTCAGGTATATTGTCAAGCACAGTCATCTCCAATCGAAATGATAAAGATGCGCCAACATCGATAACTGGAGCAAATTTGCTAGAGGGGAAATCCATTCTTGTTACAAGTACAGTGTATCCCTCCAGAGGTAGTGGAATGAACCTAGATCTCTCCTCATTACCTTTCTGTAGTCCTAGTGTGTGCCTTCTTACTTTAGAATCAAGCATTGAATAAAGCGACCTAGTTGTAACATAGCCGTCAATTTCACCATTATCTCTTAATTTTTCTAACCAAAATACCTTCTCAATTTCATCACTAGGAGCATCTCCAAATTCTTCAGCCATCATTATTTTCAAATCACTTCGAAACCTATTGAACTGTCTTCTTACAAGTTCACAGTCGACGATTATAATTCCTTTTTTTGGGATATATTCAGGTTTATTTTCTCCAACGAGTACTCTGGTTGGTTCTCTTCTTGGTAAAACTAAATTTGCAATCAGGTCAGGATCTTTATTCTCAAACCACCATCTGCCAGAAACAGCAACAATATCTCCATGACCTTGTTTTAGTAGGGATATTGCAGTTTCTATGTGAGGTATTTCCTTCTCTACTAGATTCAAACCTTCTGGAGAGTTTGAAATTAACTTTGTAATTTGTTGATGAACTCCGTCACCTATGTTTGGAATAACAAGAATCTCAAATCTTTCTTCTAATTCCAACAAATCACCTCGGTTGGATTACTCCAACAGATTGTGGGCGTCAACCACTCATTAAGAAGTCGACCCTTGTGGGTGGTGTCATGGAGGCGGATATTGCGATGGATATGCTTGAAGAAATTCGGGTTATAATCAACGCAAACCTCGAATCCCTAATAGAAGAACAGAAAGCAATATTTGGAGAAGTTGCAGAAGTATCTGGCAATGTCCTATTAGCAGGAGGAAAGAGATTACGACCAATAGTAACTTATCTGGTTTATCAAATGGCAGGTGGGGACGATATTGATGCAATTTTACCACTAGCTATGGCTTTCGAATTAATTCATACAGCAACACTAGTGCATGACGATATTAATGATAATTCAAGTGTAAGAAGGGGTAAACCTACCATGCATTCCATGGTTGGGCAATCAAAAGCAATAATCGGTGGAGATTGGCTTTTCGTGCAAGGTTTTGGCTTAGGTGGAATTTACAATGAAGATGTAGTCAAAGTAATGGCTAATTGTTGTGCTAAGATTGCAAGTGCTGAGTTTATGCAAATAGACCACGTATTGAATCTAGCAACGTCTCCAGAAGATTACCTGGAAATAGTCAAAGGAAAGACTGCAGGTCCCTTTGCAGCAGCGGCCAAAGGTGCTGCGATGGTTGCTGATTTAGATTCCACGGAATCTGATAAATTATTTGAATTTGGAATGGAACTAGGAATCGCTTTCCAACTAGTTGATGATCTATTAGATGTGGTGGGTGATGAAAGAATTGGAAAACCTAGGGGAATAGATGTTTACGAAGGTAAGATGACTCTTCCATTAATACATGCTCTTACTATACTACATGGAGATGAGAGGGAAGAATTAGAATCCATAATTACCAATTTTGATGATTCAAAATTTGAAAGATTAATCCAACTTCTTGAGATTGGAGGTAGCATAAATTATTCAGAAATACTAGTGAATAATCATCTAGAAAGAGCATCCCAATACCTTGAAGAATTCGATGATTGCGATGCTAAAAGTCTGTTGCAGTTTGTCGCCAGTATGGTGAAAAATAGGAATTCATGAGGTGTTTAAAATTTCACAAAAATTTGATGCTGATGTTATCGTGATTGGTGGTGGTCCTGCAGGTAGTACCGTCGCAAGATATGCAGCAGAAGGTGGTCTTGATGTAATTGTAATAGACGGTAGGGACCCAATTGGTTCTCCTTTACAGTGTGGAGAATTAGTACCTACAAACGAAGAAATGAAGCGTCTTTGTCCAGATGTCCCAGATGTAGATGATCTCTATCAGACTCCCGACCATGCCATTTCCCGAACCGTTGATAAGATGCACCTGGTTCCACCCTCTGGAAAACCCTTAGTTTACGATTTTGAAGGCTATGTTCTGAATAGAGTTGCGCACGATGAATTCCTTGTAGATTTAGCAAAAAAATCTGGAGCTAAATATATAGTTGGAAAAAGGGTAAAAATTGTAAAAGACAATGATGTAATAATCCGGGGTGGTGGAAAATATTCAGCAAAAATTATTGTTGATGCTGGAGGCCATAATGGCCCTATTAGAAGGGAATACTGGAATGAAAAATCACTGAAAATACCTGTTAAATTTGTATTGATGGACGGGGATTTTGGAGATGCTGTAGAATTGCATTTTGGTTCAATGGCTCCAGGTGGATATGCCTGGATGTTCCCTAAAGGTCAGGGTGCAAATATTGGTTTAGGAATACAAAGAAATTTCTCAAAAAAGAAGAGCCTGAATGAATATACAGAAGAATTTGTTTCAAAATATAAGGGAGATATTACTTTTACTGGAGCAGGATCGTTACCTATGTCAGGGACTGTGAAAAAATTTGTGAAAGGCAATTATATGATTGTAGGAGATGCCGCAGGAATGGTTCTACCTTCCAATGGAGCAGGTATTACTATTGCAATGATTGGCGGAAGAATTGCAGGTCAAGTAATATGTGAACACTTCAAGGATGGAGTGTCATTAAATGAATATGAAAAACGGTGGAAAAAACAAATGGGCAAGGTAATGAGAAATTCTAAAGTTTCATTTAAACTTGGAAGTATAATGTTTAGATTACCAGACTTTATGTTGAACATGCTCTTCAATAGATTAACAAAAGGAATAATTTGGAGAGCAGTCACCTGTCGTAGGATGTTGTGGATAGTTTAATCCCAAAAATAAAAGCCAATTAAGTTACAAAAAAGGCGGTTGATTCAATAGTAACGGAGTTATGGGATTAGATATGCACAGGGACAACGAAGCAGTTAGCCCTGTCATAGCAACGGTTCTTTTACTTGCAATTACTGTACTTCTATCTAGTATGGTTTTTATTATGATGTCTTCAACATTTGACAGTGTTGAAAAAGATGACCCCAAAGCAAGTTTTTCGGTTAGAGGTTTGTCTAACGGGTACCATGTTGTTACAATCACAAGCATCGATCAATCATTAGATCCAGCGAAAATAAAATGGTCAATAGTCAATCAAAGTAGTACAAGATTAGTAGAATCAAACGGATTTACTGATGATGCAGATGTTTATGGTACTGTTGGAGCAAATATCTCATTCCATGACAGGGATGCAGGGTGGTCTGTGACAAAGGGCGATTATTACGTAATCAACTGTCAAAACCTTAACTGCAACACTGGGTTTCATGTTTTCGAATTAGTTGATACTGGAAGTAACACTGTCCTAGGAGAACTTAGGCTACCAGTTATTGATAATTAACCGCCAATATAGGACATCTCAACCTTTGAGCGCTCCACCTTACCACGATTTTCCGAGTAAGCATCATCCCTATTTTTCCATATAGATGAGATTGCTATTCGTATATCTTCGTTAGTAGCGCCCATTCTTAATAGTGATTTCAAATCATTACCTTTACTTGCAAACAAGCAGGTGTAGATTTTACCATCAGCTGAAAGCCTGGCGCGGTTACATGAATGGCAAAATGGCTTAGATACACTTTCTATGAAACCTAATTCTTGATTGCCTCTAGAGTATCGATTGGCTACTTCTCCAGTATAGTTTTGCTTTATCGTGTATAAGGGTGCAAGAATATCGCGCATTTCTTCTCCAGAAACAACTTCATCCAGATTCCAAGAGTTTGTTTCTCCAACATCCATATACTCAATGAATCTGACAATAACATCACTGTTAATGAAATAATCAGAGATTTCTTTAATCGAATGAGTGTTTACACCTTTTCTTATTACAGAATTAACTTTGACTTTTAGCCCCACTGATAGTGCTTTTTCAATTCCTTTCAAAACCTTGGATGGAGATTCCTTGGTATCTCCCATTTTTTGAAAAGTCTCCTCATCTATTGCATCTAATGAAACTGTAACTCTATCAAGTCCGGAATCAAATAATATCTCAGCATACCTCTCTAACAACAATCCGTTGGTCGTTAAGGCTAGATCTAATTCGCTTGGCAATTGCTTGACCAATTTGTCAATATCTCTTCTCAACAAAGGTTCACCGCCGGTTAGTCTTACCTTTTCCAGGCCAAGCGGTACCATCGAATTTACAATAGAAGCAATTTCTTCGTAACTAAGAATTTCAGTTTTATTCAAAAATTCATGATTTTCTGCAAAATGTTCTCTAGGCATACAATACCTACACCTCATGTTACATCTATCTGTTAAAGAAATACGCAGATCCCTCAAGGGACGGCCCCGCGTATCTTCTACCATATTGGAATGGGAGAGATTGAATCATTTGAATTATGCTCTTATGCATGCATTGATTATTGATAGTCATCTGGAGTTTATTGCAGGAGTGCGTTATCATTTCAACTAATGGCCATANATACTCATCTAGAAATTTATCAATTTCCAAGAGTATGTTATCTGGTTCGATGCTGTTACCTCCGTCTAAAAGCCACGCAATGCGTTGGTTAGTGCTTGCTGGAATGGATAGTGAACCCACTTCAATTACGATGAGGGAAATTGGTAAAGATGTGCAAGCAATGATTGATTGCCTAAGAATTTTAGGAATAGATTATGATTCAGGAATTGTGAAAGGAGGAGTATTCTCTCCTCAAAGCAATTCCCTTGATTGTAAAAATAGTGGAACAGCATTGAGATTTTTAATTGCACAAGTATCTACTATGGATGGCAAATATTTGATGGACGGGGACTCAAGCCTGCAAGTAAGAAGTTCTTTACCTCTATTGAAATCATTAGGAATAGAATATGAATTTACCTCCGAAAATCATCTTCCAGTTTTATTGAGTGGTCCGATGACAAATGAAAAACTTACAATCGATAATTCCATGTCTTCTCAATTTTTATCAGCGATTTTGCTTATGACCCCAAGAACCAATGGTTTCGAATTAGTTACAATAGGAGATTCAGTGTCACGAAAGCACTCTGATTTGACATGGGAATTATGTAAAGCAACAGGAGCAAGAGAAATGGGTGTTCCGTGGAAGGTTTCTTGCCCAGATGTCATTATTCCTCCTGACCCTTCAATGGCTGCCTTTTGTAAGCTAGCGGGATTAGACATAGAAAACCCACCAAATTCTTCAGACCTAATAGGGCATGATCTTGAAAAATTAGATTTGANGGACTCAAATGATTTGATAACACCATTATCCGCTATATTGGCATTAGGTGATGGTGGTCAAATAACTGGTGCTAAACATGCNACATACAAGGAATCAAACAGAATTTTGAGGACAAGAGATTTACTTGAGCAATTCTCTATTAAATCTGAAATCACCGATGATGGTTTGATAATTGAAGGTGGTCAAGTACCAAAAGAACCANTAGAACTTGTAAGAACATATGGTGATCACCGCATACAAATGACTGCAGTTATTTTGGCATCGATGTGTAGTGGTGTAGTTGAAGGCTCCAATTTGCATGAAGTTGCATGGCCATCATTCATTGAACAACTAGAATCATGCGGCCTAATTTTGAATTAATTAGCCGTGTCTGCCGAAATGGTGGTCTAGTGAATTAAGCGGAATTCTCATTGCNGTAGGCCTTCCATGAACGCAGGCCCATGGATTTGGGATTCTTCTCATATCATCTAAAAGACGTCGCATTTGGGCAAGATTTAGTTTCTCATTTGCTTTTACTGCACCTCTGCATGCGTTCAAGAAAGCAAAATGGTCTTTTCTTTCTTCAAGACTTTCAAGTGGCGCTCCATCTTCATTCATGTCAAGGATTATNTCATGTATGAAAGGCTCTAAGTTATCGGCCGAGAAGATTGCAGGCGCACTAATTATCTCATAGCCACCATTAGACTTATTGAAATTAAACCCAATCTCTGCAAATTCTTCTATCCTTGACTCTAACCTCGTAAGTTGCCTTGTGTCTAGATTCAAAGGTATTGGCTTTATTCTTGGTTGAGATTCCCATATTTCTTGATTATTTCTTAATCTTTCATATCGGACTCTTTCATGCAGAGCGTGTTGATCGATAAGTAACAATTCCTCATTGGCCTGAACTAGAATGTAAGAATCTGCAAACTGTGCAAGCGGCTCCATTTCAGGTAAGTCATTGATTACAGGTCCTATTGGATTACTGTCTGCTGGATTTTCAGAATTCATTCCAGCGTGACGATGTAATTTCCTTTCATCAACCGATAAGGCAGGAGCAGTTGGTTTCTCACCAGTTATAGTTCTTTGAGCAAATTCTGATGTTGAAATTGGTCTGGGTTTAGATTTCTCTTTAAATTCTTTTGCAACTTCACCTGTTAGTGAAAATTGTGCAGTTTGAGCCCAAGCGGGTTTCTCGACATTTTGTTTGTTTACAGTTTGATTTGCTAATGATACTATTCCAGTGACACCGCCACTAGATTCAGGCTCTGTAGGAGTAGATTCTAGCGTGTGAGAAATCGCTCTTTCAAGCCTTTCGAGAACCCTCCAAGAGTTCTTCAAGCGAACTTCGCTTTTTGTTGGATGTACATTTACATCTACTTCTTCATGTGGGATCTCCAACATCAGGACTGCAACCGGATGCCTTCCTTGCATTAACCTAGTCTTGTAACCTCTTCTGATTGTCTGCAAAAATGGCTGTGCAGCAACTGGTCTTGAGTTGATTAGGATGTGTATGTCATCTCCCTTTCCTCTAGTTATATCTGGAGTTGAAATCCATCCTGTCCACTCTTCTTCCCCTGGCGCATCATCATCTATTCCTGGGGAGAGCAGTTGGATCATCTTCCCAGCCTGGTTGCCAAGTACATCATATAACCTGTCGTCCATCTCCAAAACTGAGGGTACATCAAGGATAATTTTCTCATCATTTTTTAATTTGAAACCAACTTCTTTATTCGAAATAGCATGTGATATAACAACATCTACAATTTTACTTGTTTCTGTAGCAGGTCTTCTTTGGAATGCTAACCTAGCGGGTTGTTTGGCAAATAATTTTTCTACACTAATCGCAGTGCCATGTGCCATACCATGAGGTGTCACAGAGTTCTTGAACCCATTATCCATAGTTATCTGGAGCCCTTCTCCATCAGAAATTCTACTTGCGACGCTGATTTTACTAACCATTCCAATGCTAGCTAAAGCCTCTCCTCTGAAACCTAATGTGTAAATTTCAGAAAGATCTGATTGGGATTTTAATTTACTAGTGGCATGTCTATCTAAGCAAAGTGAGAGGTCATCAGGGTGAATTCCAGAACCGTTATCGGTGATTTTAATCAGGTCAAAACCACCCCTTTCTATATCTATAGAAACTTGTGTTGCGCCTGCGTCTATGGAATTTTCAATTAACTCTTTAACCACTTGTGCGGGTCTCTCGACGACCTCTCCTGCAGCAATGTGCCCGATAGTAAAGTCATCTAATTGCTGGATTCTGTTCGGGCCGTTCATTTGTTGTCCTCCAATGATTTCTGAATCTTATACAAAGCATCTAGTGCATCTCTAGGGCTCATTGAATCAATATCCATTTGACTTAATTGATTTTTGATATTCTCCATCTTTTCATCTTTTTCAATAATAACTTTCGGGGCTCCAACAAATCCCATCAACGATGATTGGCCAGCGTTTCTAGCCATTGGGGCTCCTTTTTTCCCAGCCTTTGCTCCATCTGCCTGTTTCTCTAAGAATGTCAGTAAATCACCTGCTCTTTCAATTACGTGCCTAGGCAGTCCTGCTAGAGCGGCTACTTGTACTCCATAAGAGTCATCGCATGGACCATCAGCTACTGTATGCATGAATTTCAATTCTCCATCTGCTTCAGCTACTTGAACATGAACATTTACTAATCCTTGAACTTCTCCTTCTAGGCCAATTAATTGATGATAATGAGTAGCAAATAGCGTGCGTGATTCTAGTCTTTTGGAAATGTCTTCAGTAACAGACCAGGCTATAGATAAGCCATCAAATGTGGAAGTGCCTCTACCTATCTCATCCAACAGAATAAGAGAATTACTTGTTGCCTGTTTGAGGATGTGCGATACTTCCATCATTTCCATCATAAATGTCGACCTTCCTCTNCGTATGTCATCTGATGCTCCTACTCTGGTAAATATTCGATCTACTATTCCAACCTGAGCGCTATCAGCCGGAACGAATGAACCACACTGAGCCAATATGCTAAGCAAGGCAGCACATCTGAGATAAGTTGACTTCCCNCCCATNTTAGGNCCTGTGATTAATAGGAACTTTCGTTTCTTATCGAAGGATAAATCGTTTGGGACAAAATCCGGCTGNGTNTCTAAAACAGGATGTCTCAATCCATTTGCATTTAGTCTATTGTCTTCGTAAATTGTCGGTCGNGACCAAGAACGAGACCNNGCAACTGTTGCAAAACATTGCAAGACATCAATCTGAGCGACATGGGAACTAATCATTCCCAATGTTCTTGCATTTTCTTTGCATCTATCTCTCAGAGATCTAAATAGTTCATATTCTATGTTGTTAGCCTTTGTAGAGGCAGTTAGTAACTTATCTTCCCATTCAAGTAAGTCATCGGTTACATAGCGGTTACCGTTTGTCATCTGTTGTTTTCTTTTCCAGGTTTCAGGAACTTTAGATAAATGTGATTTAGTAACCTCAATATACCACCCTATCTGGCGATTATGCTTGACTTTTAAGGATGGGATTTCGAGCCGAATTCTTTCTTTTTGTTCCAGGTCTTTGAACCATTTTTTGCCAATAGATGCTGCAGTTCGTAATTCATCTAAATTAGCGTCAATACCCTCTCTAATGATTCCCCCTTCTTTCATCGAGAGTGGCTGCTCATCATTCAAGTTAGCTTGGATATCAATTTTCATGACTTCGAGGACATCTAAATCTTCTGAAATTTCATTCAATAAATCATCATCCATTTCATGACAAATCGATTTTAGTTTTGGCATCCTTTCTAGAGCGAGTGATATGGCAACCAAATCACGTCCTGAGGAACGGTTGTAAGATAATTGAGTAGCAAGCCTTTCCATATCTCGGAGTCCCTTCAAAATATCTCGTATATCGTCCATTCTTCTTGACGACCTTGCAATACTTGCCACAGCATCTTGGCGTTTTTCAATGCTCGATTTTGTTGCCAGAGGCCTCAAAATCCATTGCTTCAAGCATCTTCTTCCCATAGCAGTTCTACATTTATNTATGGCGCCAAGTAGAGATCCCTCTTTCTCACCTGATAGTGTATGGGTAAGTTCCAAATTACGTAATGTAGTTTGATCTAAGATTAGATTATCATCNGGGCGAAGAATTTCGACATCTTTGAAATCGACCGTTTCAATTAANTGCATAGATGATAAGTAATCTGCCGCTAAACCAGCAGCCTGCATAGCAGTTGGAAAATCTCCTAAGTCTATATGACCCAAATCTGCAACAGACAAAATTTCTTTCAATGAATCATCAGATTTTCTTTTTGACGTTGAATGTTGAGATAAAGTAACATTGTCCAAATTCAAAATAACCTCTCGTAGTTCATCTTTTTCCGAATCTTTGGGCGAAAATACTAGTTCCTTTGTACTACTTCTCAATAAATCATCAAGAATTCGATCCCACTTGTCTTCGCCAGAATACTCTACTGCCCAAAGATTACCAGTGCTTGCATCCAATATAGCTAGTCCAATAAAATCATTCTTGACTACTATTGATGCTAGGTTCGCAATTTCATCTGTTCCAATCAGACTTTCTTCGTATAATGAACCAGGTGTGTAAATCCTTGTCACTACTCTTTCCAGTAGTTTTGCACCTTCTCTAAGTTCGTCCTCTTGTTCTGCAACACAAACCTTGTATCCAGAGTTCAGCATTACCCGTAAATTATCTTCTAAAGCGTGCCAAGGGAAGCCTGCCATAGGTATTGGGTTTTCTGCATTTTTATCTCTACTGGTTAGAGACAATCCGAGTACCTCTGATGCAACTACTGCATCATCATGGAATTGCTCATAGAAGTCGCCCATTCTGAAAAATAATACAGAATCTTGGTGTTGAGTTTTGATGTCCATATATTGGTCCATCATACCTCTTTTCGCCATAACACTACATCCTTGGCTTGCGCTAGGGTTGCATGTGTGCCAAAGGGGTTCGTAAACAATGCCCTCGGCAAAATGAATTTTATTCATTTAATGANCTAAATCTCAGAAAACTTCTCCGCGTCTGATAGAGTCTGCAATATTCCAAACCATTACTGAGATAATAGTTATTGAAAACAATATGAACCCAAGGTCTAGTACACCTCTTAGACTTAAAATAGACGTCCTTGCATTACTTTCTATAGATACTGCGGAAGGTGAATCTCCACCATCTGTGCCGTAAACTGAAATTAAACCATCAGAATCACAAAACACATAATTTGGCGTGAGACCAAGATTAGATGGTAATTCTTCATAATCAATATCTCCATTGTGAATTATTGCAACACTATCTGAATTTAAGCCGCCGAATAACCAAACTTTTTGATTATTATCTGCAACAGAAGAAAAACTTGCTATATTCAATGAAGTGACATCATTGCCATCAAGAATCACTGTATCATCAGTTCCTGTGGCAATGTGATTTCCATTTTTCATCTCGTAGATCCCGTGTATAGTTCCCTCTCCTCCAAGATAAATTATTTCTGAATCTGGAGCATTTATTCCGTCCCATTCAACAAACATCACCAGTTCAAACATTGGCGGCGAAGCAGGGTTTGTCCCCAACCAATTTGGAGGGGCTTGCCATGANCCGCCAACTAACCAGCCGTTATCTGTGGCCAGTATTGTGTTCAAGTGCATACTTCCATCCTGATTTGCTATTGGAGAGAGACCTTGGCCATCACTTATCCTCATTGCGGCTAACTTGTCAGACGTTCCATCTTGGATAATTACAAGAAGTTCATTATCGTCGTTAGCCTCTACATTTTTTGCAACAACATCTTTACCGAGTGACATTGGTATCCAACCGTAATNTTCTGGATGATTTTCTTCAGAGAAAAAGATAATTCCTTCTTGTCCCATACAAGCAAAGGTAATGTGTAAATGCTGAACTAGACATGCAGCATAANGGGCTTCTTGTTCATTGTCGTGAAGAGAAACATACTTTCCGGAATCGTTTTCAAAAATTATTGCATCTCCTGCAGAATCGTGTATGATTCCCTTTTGTTCAATTGCTGCTCCTTCATGAAAACCAGATAAATTGTCAGACCAATCGATCAAAACGGCTCCAATAATCACTACAAATGTGAACACTGCGAAGGAGATCCATTGATATTCAGACTCCTCTTCAAGAAACTTACGCCATGCTGACATTGACCAATGCTAGTGCTACCTATTCAATGACCTTTGCCCTAATTCTAAAATTTGCTAATCGGTATCGTCATAAAGGGAAGGTAAGTCGCAAAATCGCTTGGAGGGTTAAGTCATGGCACGAAAACCGGCAAAAATGTACCGAAGACTAAAGGGTCCAGCTTATACCAGACGCAAGTATATCGGTGGTGTCCCAAACAACAGGATTCACCAATTCCATGTCGGTAATCGACGTGCTGCGGAGACGGGAGAGTTCAAAATGGAACTAAATCTTATCGCAGATGAATCTTGTCAAATAAGGCACACTGCACTTGAAGCTGCTCGTGTTGTTTCTAACTCAACCATCAGAAATGCTGCTGGTGCTCAAAACTATGCTCTTAGAGTTCACACTTACCCTCATCATGTACTGAGAGAGAACAAACAGGCAACAGGCGCTGGTGCAGACCGTGTATCCCAAGGAATGCGCTGTGCTTTTGGTAAGAACGTTGGAACAGCTGCAAGAGTAAAGAGAGGACAGAGAGTAATTTCTTTACAATTCACTCCCGAACATTACTTGGTTGCGAAAGATGCACTAAGGAAAGCAGGAATGAAATTCCCTACCCCATGTACTACAAAGTTGGTAAGGGGTCACGAATTCGTAAAAGGATTGGTTTGATTTTATACAAGATTTGGCGCAAGCCAAATTGATGTTTACGCTGAAGTTTTACCGTGTGATTGATGAACAACTAGTTTGACACAGCAATAGGAGGAATAAGAATGCGCATCGCTGTTGTCATCCAAGAGCGTTGTCAGCCTAAAAGTAACGCATTTGATTATCTTAAAAAATGGTCACAAATGTGTTCCAAAGAATGTATCATAGTCGAAGGAAAAACCATCAAAATATCAGAATCAGCGTGTCCACCTTGTGTGATAAGGGCAAAACTTTGCCCTGATGATGCGGTAATAATCATAAATTTGCCTTCAGAACTTACGACGGATATGATTCATAGATATTCCTTGAACGGATTCAGATTATTCAAACTTCCAACCCCTTCAAAAGAGTCAGTTGTTGGTATATTGGGTCCTAATGGAATGGGTAAATCGACAGCATTCAAAATTCTCAATGGTTCTATCACACCTAATCTCGGTGATTTCGAAGCAGACGAGGTATGGTGGGAAGACGTGATTGATAGCCTTCCAAGAGGCGAATTGCGTGATTTCCTAGTGGATGTTAGTAAATCTAATGTCAAAGTCGCATTGAAACCACAGTATGTTGACAATATTCCAAAAGTAGTGAAAGGCAAAGTCGGTAATCTATTAGAATCTGTAGATGAAAGAGGTATTTTTGAAGAGATGGTTAAGAAACTCGGATTACAAAATCTCCTTGATAGAAAACTTACACAATTATCAGGAGGGGAACTTCAAAGGGTTGCTATATGTGCCACATTATTGAAGGATGCTGATGTTTACTTCTTTGATGAGCCATCTTCTTATCTCGATATTCATGAACGAATGAGAATTGTTAGAATTATCCAAGAATTAGCTGAAAACTCTAGAGTAATAGTAATTGAACATGACTTGGCAGTTCTAGATGTTCTTGCTGATTTAGTTCACATAGTTTATGGGAAGAAAGGTGCTTTCGGTATCTTTACTCCAGCTCGTTCCACTAGGCAAGCAATTAACGCATATCTAGATGGATTCCTTGTTGAACAAAACGTTCGTATCAGGGATAAACCAATCAAATTCCAAACTCATAGGGATAGATCTAACGAAATTGGTGATCCAGTTGTGGAATGGAGCGAACTAGAAAAGAAACTAGGTGACTTCAATCTAAAAACTGGAAATGGCAAAGTGCACCAAGCAGAAGTTGTTGGCGTTGTGGGTCCTAATGGCACTGGTAAGTCAACGATGGTTAAAATCTTGGCAGGAGAACATGAGTACGATTCTGGATGGGTCACTGCGGGGGCATCAATTTCATACAAACCTCAGCACTTAGAAACTAGCATTGAATGTAATGTTCAAACATGGTTGGATTCCGAAATAGGAACTAGATGGAGAAGTGGGGAATTTAATGTCAATGTGATAAGGGCTTTAGGAGTAGATCAATTACTCTCTAAACAAGTAAACAATCTATCCGGTGGAGAATCTCAAGCGGTATCTATTGCGATTTGCTTGGGAAGAGAAGCAGATTTGTATCTCTTGGATGAACCAAGTGCCCACTTAGATGCTAACGCAAGGATGGAAGCAGCAAAAGCAATTCGAAGGACCATGGAGTCAAATGAAAAAGCGGCATTCGTAATTGACCACGACGTATATTTCATTGATATTGTTTCAGACTCACTCCTTGTATTTGAAGGAGAAGGCGGAGTTGAAGGCATGGCTGAAGGTCCTTTTAGACTTAGGGAAGGTATGAACAGATTCTTATCAGGTGTCGATGTTACTTTCAGAAGAGATCATGACTCCAAGAGACCCAGGATTAACAAAACAGAGAGTCGTAAAGATCGCGAGCAAAGAATTGCTGGTGATTACTATTCATTTGATTCGTGAGGTAAACCTATGCCAGCGCAGATTCCTCCAGAAAATCAGTCAATAGGTAGAGCAAGAGGAAGATTATCTGCCTCATCACTTACCACGTTTTTAAGGTGTAAAAAGCAATGGTTTCTTAATTACAGGATTGGATTACGTGGCCCATTAAGCCCTCCACAAATAATGGGTATAGAGGTCGAGGATGCACTTTGCTCCATATTCATGCATCGGGCTCCAGTTGTTGATAGTCTAGAAGAATTGACTAATTGGTTGGGTGGTCTTATTGAAGAATTCACTCGTAAAGCCCTGGACAACGGTTTGGAGATATTCGAGGAAGCAATGTGGAAAAAAGGCGAATTTTCCGAATATTTCGATAAAGAATCGATATCAAAATTGTTAGAAAATGGTGTTATGTTACAACTTGAAGAAGTGAAGAAATGTTATGATGCTGGAGGAGGAGTTCACGAATTTGACATACCTGCTCCTTGTTGGGATAAACCGCCTCACTTTTTGCAGCCAGAAAAAGCTAACAGCATGATATCATGGAAAAATGAAGATCATGAGTTCTCATCATCAATAACATGGCAGGACGCTTGGGAAATTGCTAGGCCTTGGATGAAAGACCCTAGGAATCCTGAACCTCAAAGAATGTACCACAGAGATAGGTGGGCTGCTGGTGAATGCGACCTAGTCCACAGATGGGATGGTAAAACAAGAATTATTGATATTAAAATTGGAGATGGTGAAGGTTCATTTGCATCTAGTCTAAAGCATCAATTGAACTTTTACGCTTGGTTATGGAATGAAACCCATGATACAAAATGTGATGCAATAGAGGGATGGTATCTCAAGAGTGGCCTTAGGAAGCAGGTTGATTTGAATCCTAAATCAACCAATGAATACCGACAGATATACGAAGAGATGAGAAGTTGGAATCTGACAAATAAATACCCAATCGAAGAACCATGTTTAGGCGACAGTGCTGGTTGTAGATGGTGCTCAATAACAGAAATGGAATTTGATAAACCAAATATTGCAAAACCTTGTGAATTAATTTCTTCAATACCTAACAGAGTTAATGTCAAAGGTAAACTTCAAGCCTCATGGGGTCCACTTCCGAATCATTACGGAGAGCCAGTGTTAGGTGCGATGATAAAATCTGGAGACAAAATGGTCACCTTAGAAGAAAGTCAACCTAATTCATTTCCATCTATGCATGATGCAATCCAAGATGATGTAATTGTTACAGGAGCATTACCAGGTGTTTGGAGAGGCCAGCCGAGGTTATATCTCGACGAAAATAGTTCTATAGAAATTGAGGCTGAATGTGATTTAACACGCATGGGAATGCTCAGAACAAAAGCTAATGTTCAAGGAATAATAATCTCAATTTCAAGAAGAAACGGCGTTAGAGCAGACGGTAGGCCGTGGTCGATGGTCTCTCTTCATTTGTGGGATGGCGAGAGTGTTGCTGAAATAGTGGCCTTTGGTTCTGCGATAAAAGGCTCAATACTAAATATGAAACAAGGCGATGAAGTTCGTATTATCTCAGCAGATCTAGGTTGGCGAGAAGGTGTTACTCAATTGAGAATTGACAAACGCACTACTAGAATCGAAATCATATCGAAGGATTGAATAGAGTCCTACTTTAGACATCGTAATGATGCCGGTCACCAAAATAAATCCTGATGAAGATACTGTTGGCCGCTTCAATCGTTTATCGGCTTCTCAAACAAATACTTGGAATGAGTGTCCTAGAATTTGGTGGTATCAAAATAAATTGCGATTAAAATTTGGTCAAACTCCGCCTTTATTCCTTGGTAGAGCGGTTGAAGAATGCGTGACAAGAGTGCTAATGGAATCACCAGGTGTTATTGTTAAGTCTGCGCCAAATTCTGTAATGGATAGCGGTGCAGATAACTTGCTGCCATTATATGACGAAGAAATAGAGTCTGATATTTCAGAATGGTATAATTCTAGAATCGCAGTATACTGGCCGCCTATTATGAAACAAATGCATGATGAGTGGAACAAAAATCCTAGAAAAGCAGGTAATTGGCATGATTATTCCATGGATGATTATCAAAAGATGTGTGTAACTGCACTTGATATGCATCTAGAAGAGGTAAAAAATCTGCAAGATATAATCTCAAATGAAGACTTAGAAAAGTGGAGGGAGGGCGAAACACATAGCATAAGGTCTCCCGATAGAAGACAAGATAGCGGTAGACATCCCCTTGCTAGAATTGGTAGTTGCCATATTGTCGAAGCATGGGAAATTGCTAGACCATGGTTTGTAGACCCAGATTTAGAACAATTCTCTCAGAATGCTATTCATCCTGAATACTGGTTTCAAGGAGAATATGACCTTGTTTACAGACACAATTCAACAATCAAGATTGTTGATCTGAAAGCCAGTAGAGGGGTAGGCGATCGTAGTGGGAACTATGTGGAGCAGCTCAAAATGTATTCTATGCTTTGGTCAAAAACCCATGATGGTGAGATTCCAGATGCTCTTGAGGTTTGGTATTTAGGTGTAGGCAAAAAGAAAGAAATCGAGCCTCCGAATTCAAGTGAAATAGAAAGCATGGAGAATAGTTTGAATGATTTGTGGACGCAGATTAAGTCTGAAGACATCCAAATGTCTGAATGTCTACCAAATCCATCTCCTCTCCGGGGTTTCTCCGAAGGAGGAGTTCCTACAGAACCTCCTAATTCCACTAGATGTGATATTTGTGAATGGTCAAATCTATGTCCGGGAGGCCAAGGTAATGATGACTACAATTTAGGTATGGAATTCCAACCCAAAGGTGAAGTCAAATCATATCAATTGACGAGGTTAGAGAACTTAGAACCAAGAGTAAGTATCTTTTGTGAGGTTTTCAGTATAACCAAGAATGAAAATCAACCTCCTAAAATAATCGTGGCAAAAGATGGTGGTAAGGCATTTGTCAAAATAGTTAGTCAAGAAAGTGAAGGAGTGCTTACTTATGAGCCAAATTTGGAAAAAGGAGACATGGTGAGGCTCATTGGAGTTATACCTTCGACGAACTGGAAAGGTGAAATTGAGTTTAAAATCGACCCTCATGCAAGACTAGTAAAAGCCACATCCGAAGAAGAAAACGACTGTGGTTTGTTCGATTTTAAGGCAAGATGGGATCTTGCGGGTAGAGTCGCATACTCTACTTACAAATTTGGAATAGGTAAAAGTGGCAAACCGTGGGTCAGGAAAGGCTTAGTTTTGATAAATGATAATGCCAGAATAACAGTAGAAGGCTGGGATAATTCATGGCCGAACATATACAATACATTACAACAAGGGGATGAAGTTGCAATTCTCAATGTGTCACTTGATGCCTGGGCAGTTGATGTTAAAGCTAACCTCGAAAAGGGAAGTTCTATCCATATAATCTCAAGATTTCAGTAACTAATATGAAACCGTAAGATATTATATCATTAATTTTAGTGCTGAACATGGAGAAAAGTGAGTTATCGTCTTTGACGGTGGCAGAACTGAAAGATAAACTAAAATCAAAAGGTCTCCCTTTGAGTGGGAATAAGTCTGAATTGATTTCTAGATTAAATGATAACTCAGACGATAAGAAACCACTTAAATCAAAAGGTATACCGCTTGATTCTAAATCTAATCAGGATAAGCCTTTTTTCCAATACATCTCAGAAAATGGAATAAAAAACCTTGATATTGACCGATGGGAAGTTGGAAAATATGCCTTGGGCTTCTTTATGGTTGTATTTATGTTAATATCACTAAGTTCGACAAGTTGGTATTCTGTAAAATACGTTGATGAGTCCCAAGAAGATTTCTTTGGTGACGAAGTTGACATAAAAGAATCTTATGAATTCAAATATGGTCTTAGTGGCATAGAGTTTGAAAGTGAGATGAGTTTTGGTATGGACTCGATGTCTGAATCTATTGAGATAGATTACGACCATCCGCTGTGCAATGATGATGATGATGAATTACAATGTGGTAAAATGGAGTTGGCATCTAATTTCATCAAGATATTCTTCTGGTTATCAATTTTAACAACAGCCACTTTGTTAGGTTTATCTATAGCAAAAGGTTTTGGTAAGGTAGATTCTACTATTTTTGATGTAGATTACGATAAAATCCAAAAATGGGGATGGCATTCAACGGTCTTAATTCCCCTTTCTGCATTGTTAATCTATGCAATAATCGCATTTACATATGACATTGGTGATTTATTTGGTGGCGAAGGAACAAGCGGCCTAGGTTCTACTTGGTGGCTAATGTTCCTCCTTAATTTGGGATTAGCAGCAGTTGTTTACAACGAAAAGACAACTCAATTCATCGAGTTTGTAAAAGAAAAATTACAGCAGAAATGATCAGGATTAAGCGCCGAGAGAGAGATTTGAACTCCCGTGTCCAAAGGACAGTGGATTTCGAATCCACCGCAATACCGGGCTATGCGATCTCGGCAAACAGAATGCCCACCTGCAAGACCGTCATAAGAGTGATGTTGCTCCCAGCAACTAATGCAAGTCACATTACTATCAAACGGTGATGAAATTTCAGTAGAATTAGATAATGGTTCTACAGTTAGACAAGTCTTAGATTTAGCAAAGATACATCCTTCGACAGTGATTGTAAGCTACGAAGATACGGTTCTTCCTCATTCAACTATCTTAAACGATGATATCAAATTAGATATCACAATCGTTAGTTCAGGTGGCTAATCACATATAGATGGAATTAGCGGATTCTGACATTTCACTGATTAAATCCTCAGTTGGTCCTTGATGCATTTCTCTTAGTTTTTCGGCCAGCCTATTTGTCGCATCAATAGGAACGGGAAGTGGTAAACTCCACCACTTTCTAACGGTTTCAAGCATTAATTGCGCTGCAACGGGATCCATTGATTTGCCGATAGTAGTAGCAATTACACANGAAGTTCGAACATCAAATATTGGGCCCAATGCTGTGATTAATGCTGCCATGCCAATGATCCCAGCCTTTGGTTCACCTCTTCTAACATCAACACCTTGTTTTTCTAATGCTATACGATATTCAGCATTACTTGTCACTGCAAAGATATCTTTTCTTTCTGGTTCAGCAGACATCCCTGCTAAAACAATAATTTCTCCTCCTTTGAAGTTTTCAACGATTTCTCTTGCCAATTCATGTTGACCTTCAGGCGTCATCGGTTGTGCATCGCCTGTTAGTGTGAATACAGTTTTTCCATCAATTTCTAATTTTGATAATAATACATGAGGAGGCATCAATAATCCATCATCATCAAGTTTTGCTAATGGTGGAAGTGCAGGGTGTATGATTCGAGCGATGGGCTGGGCATCCAACTCGTAATTTATTGCATCAATTGCCAATTTACCAACGTCTCCAACACCTGGCATTGCAACAAGAAGTGTTTCACCTTCTGTATTAGGCTGTGAAATCCAATCGATAAGTGCACCCATATTTTCCAAGTGCATTTAGGCACAGTATAATGGTTGGCATCATTCCTCTTCTTGAGGCGTTAATGTAGGAAGTGAATCTGACCAACCATCCTCTTCTACACCATCCAGTTTTCTTCTCAAATGTGCTCTTTTGTCTTCAGGAGACCATTTCAGAGGTGCTGCGGCTTTTGCGACTCCACCACAATCTGGNCATNTGGTNTCAAGACAGTATCTTTGACATTGGGTGCATTGCTGCATCATCTGNCGNCCCATGTCATTCCCTCTTTGCCTCTGCTGTTCCACCTGATGAAACTACCAAATCAATACACGCTTTTGTAGCTCTCGACCAACCATCTTCNGCTGTCTTGAAATCAGGTGCTTTAAGTTCAATTCTGTATGATGGTGCTCCATCNTAGTGNCATGAAACTTCTAATTCCTTTTCATTATCAGATACAGNCTCAGCAGCGATAAGNGCTTCTTTAATGACGTTTATTCCATCTCCAATTTCAACATTTAGAGTGAAGTGACCTCTAATCTCNACAGTATCNGGAATGATGTTTTTGACTGANATNTCAATNAATGGTTNAATCCAATCTCCCTCAAATCCAAGTTCNCCAAGAGATTCAGGCTTTGTGGCAGCCTCTTCGAATGCTCCATACAAAGTCCCAAAAGACTCGATTAATTCTGTTTGATTTTCATTTAACTGTTCTTCAGTCCATTTTACCTGTTCAGATAAAACTTTGAAAAGTTGCTTTGCTCTTTCTTCATTTTTCCATTCAGCAAGTCTGTCTCTCTTCCTTTCCTCGCTTACAGATTTAAGTGACAACTCCAAAGATTTCTTGTCATTTCTAGTACGCAGGACTTTGCAGATTAGTCTCTGCCCAGGCCTAGTAAATGATCGGATGTTCTTTACCCATCCACTAGCAATTTCACCAATGAAAATGAAACCTTCAATGCCTTCGTATTCCTCTAAGTCAACGTATGCACCGTTTTGCTTTACTTCCCTGACAATAACTACGACAAGTTCCCCTTCTTGAGGGCCAAATTCGCTAATGTCATCGGACATGGAGGTCAACCCTCCATTCATTCAAGGGTCTCAACGACATTACAGCCGACCAACTGGGCCTTGCCACCAGCGGGATTTGTTAATGTCGCTCCACATACAGAGCAAGAAATGGTAGTAGTTGCACGTGAGAAAATAATGCTCTCAGCAGAGCAGTCTCTACATGATACTTTTAGGAAGTTTGATGCCATATTTTTCACCTTAGTTGTCTACTAGTTCGAACTTTTTTGCTCTTTGACAAGGCGCATAATGTGCCTTACCAGTTTCAGTACATCTGAAAAGAATGTTGACTCTCTTTGTTGGTTTTTCTCGACCATCTGGTTTTGGACGTGGGAAACCACGGTATCCAGCCATAGCTTTACGGAATCTTCTCTGACCCCACTTTAATTCGCTAGCGCGCCTCTTTTTGACACGCTCTACAGTATGCATAGTATGCTTACCAGCACTTGGACTGTACCTCTTTACTTGACGTGGCATTTTGACCATGGTCTCACCTTGAGCAACCAACCCACCATCGACCTATATTTATGGCTGACGGACAGTGTTTTTTCCCGAATCGTGCCACTGAAAGAATTTTTGTAGGTCATATTCATAAATCTGGTTGTAACCGTCTGAACATGGATTCCATGCTCAAAGCAGCGATTTTGTTTTGGATTCCACTTCTTGTAATCGGTTTTGGAGTTTGGTTAGCAATTAGCCGGAAATCGAAAAAATTTGGAATTATTTTGTCTGCATTAGCAATATTGGTATTCCTTGCGTCACCTTGGACAGTTCCAGAATCTGATTCAACGGCAGGTGCTCATCTAATTTTGAGTCTTATTGCTCCAACTCTATTGATGGTTTATGGAATACACGGGATGATATTTGGAGGAAATGTACCAGTGGGTCGTTTAGATGGGAGCGCAAGATGGTCTGGTTTCTTGGCATTGTTTGCTTCGTTTGGGATTCTTTGCTTTATGCACTGGTCTACATTTACACCTATTTGGAGAGGAGATGTAAATCCATACTGGATTGTATTTTGGCCGACAATGCTGCTGTTTTCCACATCACTTTGTGCAGCAGCATCCATCGGCATGGTTGGTTATGGCGAGAATAGATTATCCGAGTCTCTAAAACTAGCTAGCATGTCAATAGTTTTCGCAGGAATTACTCTATCTGCCATGATATTTGATGGAGAATATACAAGCGCTCAAGAGTTTAGAGATTATCTATTTCTAGCCGTGGCAGATATTTTGGGGATTATTGCCGGTTGCGTCCTTTCAATTGGTGTTTTTGCAGTAGTAATTTGGTCATATGAGAAATCATTGCCAAATCCTGAAAATACACATCCGCCGACTTCAGAGGAACTAAAAAAATTAGTTGAAATTGCTGATTACCACATAGGAGGTAAGGAAGAATGAATAAAACACCTCTAGCCTCCTGGAAATTGCTAATTTTTTCAGCAATTCTACCAATCATTGTTCTTGTCGCACTGAATCTATCCTTTGGCGAGGGGATCCATAAAGAATCCTTCAAACGATTTGCTAATGCTCTTTTGACATCATATATTGTCTTTGGAATAGTTCTTTTAGGGAACTTGTTCTTCTATGCAGACTCAAGACATCGGCCATTCGCTCCTTTAGTGGGCATGTTTGTAGCAATCTCATTTGGAATTCTTGTTGTTTGGGCTTTGACTTCTTACCAAGATTTACTATTAGAGGCGAACAGTGGATTGAGATCTCAATTGCTTTCTAACATAGTTAGATTATTGGTCAGTATGACTGGAATGGTCATATCATTATTAATTGCAATAGGCCTTACATTTGCAATGATTACTGGCAGAGAAAGAAGAATTTTGTTCGAAGAAGAGTAACAAAGCCCTCCGTCGGTTTCATAAAGGGATGGTTGGTCGCACAGCCGCAGGTGATACTATGTCCAAAGGTACTCCATCCATGGGTAAGAGGCAAAAGACCACACATATCCGTTGCAGAAGGTGTGGAAGAAACTCATATCACAAGCAAAAAGGCGTCTGCGCATCATGTGGTTACGGGGCTACTGCAAGAATGAGAGGATTCAGCTGGTCCAAGAAAACTCATCGTCCCTGAATTTTGAAGGAATGGAAAGGGCTGTAAAGCCTCTAGCACTGCAATGACTAGGCGAGAAAGATGTGTGGCATAATTGGTCTCGTCGGAAGAAGAGGATATCACGTCAATCAATTACTCTATGACGGCCTAACTGTTTTGCAACATAGAGGGCAGGATGCTGCCGGAATTATGACTGAAAACAACAAGAAATTCCACCTCAGAAAATCAAACGGTCTAGTCAAGGATGTATTTTACAAAAAGCACATGACAAACCTACTAGGTTCATCTGGAATAGGCCATGTTAGATATCCAACCGCAGGATCATCTTCAGTTGCTGAAGCACAACCCTTCTATGTGAATTATCCATTCGGAATTTCACTGGCTCACAATGGAAATCTAACCAACGCTGATGAGGTTCATAAACTTCTTACAAACGTTCACAGGCGACATGTTAATACTACCTCTGATTCAGAACTATTGTTGAATTTACTAGCTATGGAATTGCACTCTCGTACATTAAATTTGGACATTAACGGCGAGATACATGTCGATGTAAAAACGATATTCTCATCTGTTCATGAATTAAACAATCAGATAACTGGGGGCTATGCCTGTGTTTCCTTGATTTCAGGTTTTGGCCTACTGGCTTTCCGAGATCCAAATGGAATTCGGCCATTGGTCTTTGGAAGCAGAGAGATCGACGGAGAGAAAGAGTGGATTGTTGCAAGTGAATCAGTAGCAATACATGCTCTTGGATTTGATGTTGAGAGAGATGTTCTACCTGGTGAGGCAATTTTCATTACTTCCGATGGCAAAATTTTCACTAAGATATGTGCCGATGAGACCAATCACTCTCCATGTATATTCGAACATGTCTACTTCTCAAGGCCGGACTCGATAATCGACGGAATATCAGTATATCAAGCACGTTTGAATCAAGGTCAAAGACTTGCAGAAAGAATACTAGAAGAATTCCCAGAGCATGACATTGATTGTGTAATTCCAGTACCAGATTCTGGCAGATATGCTGCTTTGCAATTAGCAAATACCCTGGATGTTGAATACCGTGAAGGATTTGTTAAAAACCGATATATTGGTAGAACTTTCATAATGCCTGGGCAAGCGATGAGAATGAAATCAGTCAGAAGAAAATTAAACGCCATCCCACACGAATTTAATGGTAAAAACGTTCTATTGGTCGACGATTCAATCGTCAGAGGAACCACTTCTGAACAAATTGTGGAAATGGCTAGAGAGGTAGGAGCAAACAAGGTATACTTTGCATCAGCAGCACCTCCCGTAAGATATCAAAACGTCTATGGAATAGACATGCCAGCAGTAAAAGAGTTCATTGCTAATGGGAAAAATATAGATGAGATTTGTCAAACAATTGGGGCAGACAAATTATTTTATCAAACTCTTGAAGATTTAATCGAAGTAACCAGTATCAAAGGTCAACAGTCTTGGGATACAAGCTGCTTTAACGGGAAATATGTAACAGGTGATGTTACAGATGAATATCTAATATCTTTAGAATTAGCCAGAAATGATGATGCTAAAATCAACAATGACAAGCCTGGTGTTACAATTGAGTTGCATAATGACGAATGAGGTGTCACTATGCAAAATGTTTGGGTTTTGCGATTTGGAGAACTCGGACTGAAAAGCAAGGTTGTAAGAAGACAATTTCAAAGAGGTCTTTACAATAATATGGATATTCTTGCCAAATACAATAATATCACTTTAAAAGAAGGTAGAATCATAAGTATGGAAGTAATTACTAGTGATGCTGAAGTCGAAATTGTAGAGGATGTATTGTGCAGACTCTTGGGTGTGGTCGCAATAGATCCAGCAATTGTTATCTCTGATTCTATTGAACCAAAAGAAGTGGCAACTAAGATACTTAGTAGAGATGAAAATTTCGGTAAAAGCAGAACCTTTGGAGTTAGAACAAAACGACTCGGTCCAAAAGAGAATTTTAGCACTCGAGAATATAATGAACAAATAGGTCATTGGATGATAGAATTAGATCCAACTTTGAAAGTTGATTTAACAAATCCAGATATGTGGGTCAGAGTTGTTCTCGAACAAAGCAGGGTTTGGCAATTGGAGAAACGATTGAATGGTGCTGGAGGACTTCCTCCTGGTGTTCAGGGAGATGTTCTTTGTAAGATTACAAATTTGGAAGAAATGATGTCAGCATTTCTGATTATGAGGAGAGGGTGCAGGCTAATTCCGATTCAAGGTTGTGATGAGAATCTCCTCAAAGTACTGCGAAAATGGGATGCATCAATTGGCAAGAGTTCAAAAATAAAGAATATAGATGGCAACCTGAAAACAAGATATCCATGGGGTGTTGTTGGCCTTTCTGTTGAAGAAGGAGAATCGATGTTTGAAAGAAGCAAAGACGAAGTGAAAACTGTACCTTTGTCTACTTTGAAACCACTTTGTGGATGGACTGAATTAGAAAAAGAAAATCTTCTAAAGCATATCCACGACCCGAAGCATCACATTTCTATGCCAAACTTTGAAGGTTGGATGGAAGATACAGAGGATAGTGAGTAGTATGTCGTTGACTGTACCTGTGTTGTCGAAGTTTGAAACAACATCAGATGTTTCCGCAGTTAGTAGTGGCAAGTCAATTTGTTATGCCCAAATAGATGGCAAATTAATTATTGATGGCGCCGAAAACCAACTCCCGCCAATTACAAGTATGTTCCAAACCAATTTTGGTGACTTGATTATTGGAACTAGAGATGGATTACATACATTCAGAGACGGAGAACAAATTAATTTCATAGAATATCTGTCTGGAATTGAATCTATACACGGCAAAGGAGACTACTGTGTTGCAATTGATGGTTTATCAAAAGCTAATATTGTGAACTCTGTAGGAGAAGTAATCAAAATACCGGAGAGTTCAGTATCCCAAGTAGCGTTAGGAAATAATCTCGCTATAGCGACTGATACAGGAGATGTTTCAACTTATACCTACACGGGTCAAAAAATTTGGCACAGGCCGGTAAGAGGAGAGGTTGGCGAGAGAATAACTGCCATTGGTTGGAACAATGAGGTTCTGATTGTAGCCCGCGAAGGTCATGGTTTAGTTCCTGGCGAAGAAGAGGCTCTAGAAGTTGAATATTGGATAGGTTCCTCAATGCAAAAGCGAATAGATACTAAATCAAGAGTGATTTCCATAGATGGAGAATGGATGGGTTTAGATTTTGGAGGAATAATGTTTGGAGAGGAAATTATTGCTGAATTAAAATATCCTGTTCATACGGTTATCGATTGCGATACGGAAGTATTAGCAGCATCTTGGTTTCAACTCCACAAAGCAAACAAGGACGGAATAATTTGGTCAGTGGAAACCCAGGGGATGGCTGAAAAGGTTTCATCAAACAATGATAGGAGTCGTGTATTGATTGCAGGTAGTGATCAAAATGATTATACAAACCCAGAACCGGTTTTTATGATAGATGCAAATTCAGACCCAGTCCCTATCGAAGAAGAAGATACAGCTATCGATGATTGGGGTGAAGCCCCCTCTATAGAAGTTAGTGCTGAAGAAATATACGGCTCTCAAAAATCAATGGAAGAACTTGCTGGTTTCGATTCCAAAATTAATTTGGATGAGACTGCAATATTCGATGCATTAAACGATGAAATTGTAAACGATGAAATTATTGAGGAAGAAGATGATTTGATGATGGCTCTCTCCCTTGACGCTGAAACAATAATTGCACCAAGTCCGAATGCAGGAGGTGATCAATCAGTGAAAGCAGGAGATGATGNCACTGCTATTGTTACATTAGATGGCAGACACACACAAGATCCTCAAGACCGAATAGAATCATGGTCATGGATTGATGGCATGGGTAAAGAAATTTCAACATCACCTATTGTCAAAGTTCGCTTGAAAAAAGGAAGTCATAATTTTGAATTACGAATAAAGGATATTGACGGAAGATGGTCTTCTGATACTGCGGTTGTGAGGGTAAATTAACATGGTTTTATCCCCTAATATCAATCATTTCTTTGTCACAGCATTACAACAACGGTGCAGTGTGGTGACTAATCCAGAGAATGGAGAGACTGTGATTATTGATGGTGGCGGTGATTCTGATCGTATAATCAAATGGTTAGACCATGGAATTGGTGATTCTGACTATGAAATTGGAGAATACTCTGGAGAAAGAAAAGTAGTTGCTCTATTGAACACCCATGCCCATTTTGACCATAGCGGAGATATTCCATATTTCAAAGAGCATTATGGATTAGAATGGTGGCTTCATCAGGACGATTTTTTCTTGCAAAGTCTAGCTAAAGAATCAGCCAAGCGTTACGGGTTCAGTTTGCCTGAACCAGCAGTTGCTGAAAATACCTGGAATAATGGAGAAATGCACTCTTTCGCAGGTATGGAATTTCAAATAATACACACACCAGGTCACACTTTAGGTGGTTGTTGTTTGAGATTGATCGTAAATGATGGCCCAGACCATCTTTTTGCAGGAGATACTTTATTTCAAGGTTCAATAGGTCGNACCGATTTACCAAATTCCGGTGGTAATTTGGATTTACTTCTAAGGATGATAAGAGAAAGATTGTGGCCGCTCGATGATGAAACTATAGTTCACCCTGGACACGGACCACTGACTACTATAGGGGTTGAAANAAATACAAATCCTTTCCTTAATGATGGATTTAGAGGCAGAGGTGCTTGGCTCTAAATCATGACATCATGGATGAAAGAGCAGATTCCAAAACAGGCAAAGCCTCTTCCCAAGTTGATACTATCCCGTAATCAGCATGAGCGAAGATTGGTGCATCTGCATCTTTGTTAATGGCTACGATATACTTTGAAGATCTCATTCCAGCAAGGTGTTGTATTGCTCCTGAAATTCCNACGGCAATATACAGATTTGGATTGACAGTTTTTCCAGTTTGGCCAACTTGCATAGAGTGTGGAATNTCATCCCAAGTGTCAACAGCCGCTCTAGATGCTCCAACGGCCGCCCCCAATACATCTGCTACTTTCTCTAGGTGGCTGAAGTTATCAGGACTTCCCATGCCTCTTCCTCCAGAGATGATGATGTTGGCTTCTGATACATCAAGTCTTGATGATGCTCTAGCAATTACATCTTGCACTGCAGTAGCAACATCTCCGGATTGATCCACAACTGAAACATCAGAGGCTGCTGAGTTAGCACTTGCAAATACATTTGCTCTGATTGAAATAGCAACATCACCACTAACCGAGACGGTCTGCATGGCTTTTCCTGAATAAATAGGGCTAGTCAGATTATTACCACTTATACCTACTACGTCTTGAACTACTGATATGTTTCTTCTTGCAGCTAATCTAGCCACGAGATCTTTTGATTGTGGTGTTGCTGCTGCAAATATTACTCCGTTTGGAGCAGCGGCGTCGATTGCTTGAGTCCATGAAGACGCGTCGTAGTTAGAGAAACAGTCACCTTTGACTGCGATTATTCTAGAAGCTCCCTCGTATCCTGCATTATCTGCAATTGATGAATCTGAACAAGGAACAACAACGACTGGGTTTGTTCCCATGTTTATTGCGGCAGTTACTAATTCTCCAGTTACTGGAGATACATTTCCGTTACTTACTTCTGCGATTACTATACTTTCACTCATGTTTACACCTCAGATTACATTTGCTTCATCACGTAGCAGTTTAGCTACTTCTTCAGCGGATCCTCCTCCACTGTATTTCTTTCCTTCAGGCTTTGCTGGAGGAGGAGTTTGATTGACAATTTGAATTGTCGAGGATGGAGCGGAAACACTCATCAAGTTGACTTGCGCTCTTTTTGCCATCATTATCCCTTTTACATTCGGTTTGCGTACTTTCAGACTACCCTTGTCGCAAGAAATAACTGCGTTACCAGGTACTGAAATTATTGCAGTCCCTTTTTCAGATGGTGAGTGAACAGTAACTCCTGCCGAAAAGTCAGTATTAATAATGTTAGAAACACTTGCCCAACCTAGTTTTTCTGCAACACCCGGCCCAGTTGATCCAGCACCAGTATCTGCTGCTGTTTTGCCACAATATACAACTTCTGCACCAAGTTCAGTTACTGCATTTGAAAGTGCAGTTTGAATTGCATTCGAGTCAAGTTCGCCCCAAGAATCATCCCAAACTCTAACGATTTCATCAACGCCAATGGCTTTAGCATCTTTCAGAACTTTATCTGCTTCAGCAGGTCCCAATGTTACAGCAGTGACGCTTCCTCCGGCGGCTTCTTTGTGCTGTAGAGCGGTTTCAATAGCAAACTCATCATATGGGCTAATTACCCATTTAACAGCGGATAAATCCACTCTGTCTCCACTAACAACAATTCTAGCATTCGTATCAGGAACGCGCTTAACCAGTACCACGATATTAGGCATCTTATTCACCATAGTCCCATTGGGGTTACCACCGCCACAGAAAGGCCGTTCATGAACCTTGTCTAATCATTTAGTGAGCTCATTCACGCGCTCTAAAGTTTCTGGTTTATTTTCAAAGTGCTTTGTTACAGCATTTAATCCCCTCGAAAGGCCGTTTGCAACAGCCATTTTTGCATCAAAAGGATGTATTTTACCGCTTGCAATTGCTTGTTTTATAGAATCTAAGTCATTCCAGGTGGATGGTTCTCCGTATTCCGGTTTTGGAGTAATCACGAGTTCTCCAAGTTCTGGTAAAATTATGTGCTGTATTAACTCATAAACCGGTGAATCCTGATTTTCAGGATCAAGATATGCTTTCCTCATCTTTTTAGATAATTTCTTTTCAGTGTCATGAAGCAATATAGCTCCATTAGGATCGGATTTGCTCATTTTGTGGTCAAAAGATTCCATCCTAGCACCTGTAGATTTCAGTCCTGAAATGATTGGAGTGTGTAAACATGTAGCTTTGTACCAATTCCATCTATCTGCCACATCTCTCATGTACATGTGAGCCTTTCTTTGATCCATTCCTCCTATTGCGACATCAATATTCATCTCAAATATGTCTGCAGCCTGGAGGGCTGGGTAAAAGAATCTTGATAAGTCTCCGTCTGAAGAATCTTCGCTCCTACCCATAATAGAAAAGGTTCTGCGAACTCTTGCCAGGCTCATATTTTTTGAACATCGCAAGACTCTTGCCCAATAATCGCCAGATTCCATTATGCTGGATGCCCATACAAATCTTAATTCACCAGGGCCTTCTCCTTCAGGCGGATAATCCAAAAGCGCTCTGAAAGTTTCTTCCATGTATCTCGCAGTGAGTTGGATGTCCTCCATTTTACCATTGAACTTGTCATTAACCCAAGCATGCCAATCTGCTAAGAAAATGAGTACATTCGCTTTTGCTTCAATCATTCTTTTTAGCTGTAAAGACAGAACTTTCCAACCAATATGTGCCTTTCCAGATGGTTCAAACCCAACATAGCATCGAATTATGCCGTCACCACCAGCAGATGTATTATCTGCTAAACAATTGACTAAGTGGCCTATGCCAACAGATTCATCAACACTTCCAATCATAAGGTTCAATCTTTCTAGAGACTCATTGTCGAGTTCTGCAACACGTGGGCAACGCTCGACGAGACTATCCATTTCTTTCACCTAGTTGAATAATTTATTCAATTTCTCAGACAATGATAACGCCCTAGTGCCGTTTCCTTCATCGAGTTTTTGTTGAATCTGTGAGATTAAATCTTCAGCTTGTTCTTTTTGTTCATCGGTAACATTGTTACTAATTTCCATAAATTTTAGAGCCATGTTGATTGCAGATTTAGATTTAGATATTTTCTTACCTGCTTCTTTTGCTTTGTCTCCTCTCTGTTTTCCGTTATATCCAGTTGTCTGATCCAAGAAAGTTGACCATCTCTTACGGGACTCCATTGCCTTTTCTCTACCACCATCTTTGGACAGATAATCAGACAAATCTTTTCCACTAACTTGTTCGACGTCAACCTTTAACTTGCCTTCAGCAGTATATACTCCAGATACTTTAGTCATGATTCCAAATGACGCAGTAAAGTTACCATCTGCATCAACTTCTACACTATCAAAAAATTCTGTTGCTAATTTTGCTAATCCGGCGTTTCCACCAATAGATTTCATTACTCCACGCTTGACTTCAAATGTCTCCATACATTTGCCTGAAATAAATGGGAAATAAGTTCTCCCGTCAATAGTGGTTTTTTTGCGGGGGCTTTTTGGCTAATGTCCCCTCGCCGGACTATGCGCAGAATTGCAATTTTGTTATTTGTAATTCTGACTATTCCTCTTCTTGTTGTTGCATCTCCAGATTCAACGGTTGAAATAAAATATGAAAGGAAAATCGCAAATATGGATATCGGAATAAATGGTGGTGCTGTTTCTCCACTTGGAGAAACCGTTCTTCTCTTTGGAGCCGATGGATATGCGCATCTAATTTCAGCTGAAAGGGCAGAAAATTACGATTTAGATGTAAGCCTTGAAAATGAAACCACTGAACATCTTCACGCAGCATCTTGGCATCCTGCTGGTAAAAGCGCACTAATTGTCGGAGAATCAGGAGTCGTACTGAGATATAATTCAACTAATTACGGACTTTCTGAAGCAGAGGGTTCGTTTGCTGTAAGCGGTAAAGATATACGAGCAGTTCAATTCACTCCAGGTTCTTCAGTGGCTTACTTAGGAACAGATGATGGACAAATATGGAAATATTACGCTGATACATTTGAGATGATAAACAATGAAGCAACTTCAAGAATAACAGATATTTCCTGTATGAAAAATGAAAATATCTGTTTAGTATCTACTGTTAGTGACGGAATTGCAGTAATCGATCAAGCAGACACAGTTACTTGGCTTTCAAATACTAGATTTGATACATGGATTGGGCTAAGTTGCGCAGATCCATTTATGACTTCTTGCACTGCATTTGCAAGCGGTAAGAAGACTGCAGAGATTGATGTAGATACTCAAGATTCAGAAAAATCAAGTATCGGTGAAATCACAATTATTGGCGAATTGGAGGGTGATTTTGTTGCAGTTGATGAAGGCCATGATTCTTCAACAATAGTTGGAGCTGGCCCAATGTCACTATTGAGATATACTCAGTACACTCAAAAATCGTTCTTGATGTTTTCAAATAAAGATGCAACAGATTCTGATGTTTATCTTGGAGGGGATAGTTATGGATTCGCATGGGAGAATTCCAAGAATTCGGGATTCTTGGTCACATCATATGGTAGAGTAGTATCGTTTTCTCCTGCGGAGGAAGAAACAGCCGGATTTGTACCCGGCATAGTGATATTTTTGATTGCGATTAGCGTCCCAGGTGTCTTTATTGGAATGATTTATTGGAATAGTCCGTGGTTACAAAAGAAGTATGCACAGTTGTTTAAACGAAATAAATCGAGTAAGAAATAATAGATAACATTCATTTGATTAAGCCATTCCCCCCGTACCATGGAACCGTTTGAAGGCGTCGACTTTTACGACATCGAATCGCTTCTTACTGAAGAAGAGATAATGATTAGAGATATGGTCAGAGACTGGGTAGATGAAGAAGTTCTGCCTAAGATTGAAAAAGCATGTGAAGAAGGTGTATTCCTTGATGAATGGCGTGTAGCTCTAGGTGAAATGGGTGTACTGGGTGCTCCTCTGAAAGGTTATGGCTGTCCAGGTTTATCCTATGTCGCATATGGTTTAATCTGCCAAGAATTAGAACGTGGAGATTCAGGATTGCGTTCCTTTGCCAGCGTTCAAGGTTCTTTAGCAATGTACCCGATTTGGGATTTCGGAAGTGAAGAGCAAAAAGAACACTATCTTCCAAAGATGACCTCCGGCGAATGGATTGGATGCTTTGGACTTACTGAACCAGATTATGGTTCAAATCCCGGTGATATGATTACTAAAGCAGAAGATATGGGCGATCACTACCTTTTGAACGGTGCAAAAATGTGGATTACTAATGGTACAATTGCTGACTTGGCTATTGTATGGGCTAAACTTGACGGAGTTATTAGAGGATTTATCGTAGAAAAAGACGATGAAGGTTTCAGCGCTCCAGAGATGAAAGGAAAACATTCTCTGAAAGCAAGTGTAACCAGTGAACTGGTTTTCCAAGATTGTAAAATTCCAAAAGATAGAATTCTACCTGGTGTGAAGGGACTAAGAGGTCCATTTTCATGTTTGAATAATGCAAGGTTCGGTATATCATGGGGAGCATTAGGTGCTGCAATGTCTTGTTTCCATTCAGCAAAAACCTACGCACTTTCAAGAATCCAATTCGGAGTTCCTATCGCTTCTTATCAACTTGTTCAAAACAAGTTGGCTTGGATGCTAAGAGAGATTACCAAAGGACAATTACTAGCATATCATCTTGGTAAAAAGAAGGACGATGGCACCTGGTTCAATGAACAAATAAGCCTGGCAAAAATGAATAACGTGGATATTGCGTTAGAAATAGCGAGAGTTGCTAGAGATATACACGGAGCCAATGGTATTCTTGATGAATATCCAGTCATGAGGCACATGGCTAACCTTGAGTCAGTCAAGACATATGAGGGTACACATGATATCCACAATTTGATTCTAGGCAGATACATTACTGGAATCCAATCATTTACGCGAAATTCGTGATTCATGGACCAGTCCAAGTACTGCAATACTTGAATTGTGAACTGTTAATGGCGTTGTCATAGATATCAATTTGCTTTACAGATTTACCATCTGACCACTCGCCCATATATCTCGCATCATCATTATTCTGTAATGTTCCAAAAGCTAAGTCTGCATTATATGTATCATTATTCGCCATCGAAAACAACCAATCTCCTTGACTAACAACTCTGCGATAAAATCCCCAATCTGCTAATGTATCGTGTGTTTCTGTTGCTTGTAAGTAATGACTTGCAACAAGTCTTGGAAATCCATGCCTATCACTTGGAATCTCTAAAAGAAGCGCCTTTGGACCTAATAATTGTTGGTGATGTACTCCAAAACAGTCTGAAACACTCATGTCGTCCTCACTAACTGCAACATGAGCTACAAAATTCTCAGGAATTAAGCTAAGATCTACCTGTAAATCTTCTTGGACAGGTCTAGCATATGGTGCTTCGAGATCCACTACTAATGAATCTGAACCCCATCCTTTCTCTAATGCCCAATCCAGAACAATAAATGAATATCCTGCACCCAAACTATGTCCTCCGACAAGTAAGAAGTCAGTGTTGACCTTTCCATCAATCAATTCTTCTAGATACTCTAGTGCTGAATATATCGCAACAGTTCTTGGCACGTGGAACGGATGATTTGACATTCCATCCTCCTCATGCAACACATATGTGTCGTGTCCATCAGGCCAAACGTCAGACGGGTATTGGATATATGCTACAGATATTCCTCTGCTTGCAAGGGTTTCTACCCAGTCGGTATAAGATGAATATCCCGGATTAGCAAAACCATGAAGAATAATTGCTAACGGAATTTCTTTGTTCGAATCTACTTCAGGCTGTGCCAAATAAATGGAGAAATCAATGTCTCCTTCAATTTCTCCCCTTATCTTCTGGACTTCTTCAGGCATAGGATATTCATACCTTGTTAACTCTATAGAATAATTGCTAGAGGGTAAATCAATTTCAGGAGGATGGGGGGCGAGTCCGGATATTGCCTGTAGCCCAGGTGTAATTAGGAATATTGCGAATATTACCAAAATATAATTACAAATTATTGAAAATCTTTTCTTATTTGATTTCAATATATTTTTTGGAATACCATATATCTTGAAAGATAGTATAAGGATAAGAAATCCATAAAGAGTGGGTAAAAGAACAAAGGCTCCTCTCATATATGCCATGTCCAAGAGCTTGAAAACCACAAGTAATCCAAACACTAAGCCAACAGAAAAAGTTGCTAACATAATAGAAACTGGGTTCTCAGATCTGTTGTATACTAATGCTGTTAAAGTTAGAATAATAGTCAAAGCAAACACTAAACTTCTATTTTCTCGTAAGTAAAGAGTAAGTTCCAGTGTTCTAATTGCCATAGGCCAGAAGGCACCTCCCAAATCATCACCGAGTAGTAACAGAATTATCGGCTCAATAAAGGCAATAACAAATCCTGCAACTGCAATGATTGCAAAGTACTTACTTTTGGGCATTTCCATGCCATCAACACCTATCAAACATCAGGCAATAATCCTATTTTGGACAATCCCGACCATACAGGGTTTAACCAGCCAGGGATAAACCTGTGTCTTAGATAGACAGCTGCAGCCAATGATAGTTTTTGGAATTTGTTCAATTTTACTCTTTTTGTGAAGACGTCGCCCTGTTGTCTTTCAATTTGCTTCAGAATTTTGTCATAGAAAGCAATCATCGCTGCAGGAGAGTATCTAGTTCTTCTTGGTAACAACGGTAGCAATTGTTTTGCTTCTTCTAGATAGGTTCTAGCTCGCTTTGCATAATGATGAATGTAAGGCTCCCATGTCTTGTTAAGGACTACGTCACCATTCAATTCTGCCTCAGTAATACCATTAGATTCTAATTCGTTAAGTGGGAGATAAACTCTGTTTCTTTGGATATCTTCTCCAACATCCCGAAGTACGTTGGTTAGTTGCATGAATATGCCCCACGATTCTGCGTACTTTCTTGCAAGTTGATCTTCATATCCATAAATCTCTATGCACATTAATCCAACTACACTCGCAACTCTGTAACAGTAAACATACAATTCATCGAAGGTACGATATCTGTTGTTGTAAAGGTCGTCTTCCATACCAGTTATCAAATCATCAAATACGCTTCTAGGAATATTATATCGGTTAACAGTATCTTTCAAAGCGAGGAAAACAGGATCTGTGCTGCTTGTTGTTGAATAACATGTAGACAATTTCTTTCTGAAGAAGAATAGTTGTGTTATTTTCTCAAGATAGAGGTCTTCTTGTAGAATAGTGTCCTTATTCTGTAATGCTTCTAACTGCTCTCTGTATGCGACAGCCTCTGGATCCATCTCTCCCATTGAGCCGGGGAATCTATCTTGCCAATCCCCGTCTGCAATGTCATCCGCTCTCCTACAGAATGCATATACTGCACACATTGCTAATCGCTGTTCTTCTGGTAAGTATTTGAATGAATGATAGAAATTTCCAGCCTCTCTCATTGTAAGTTCTTCACAATATGAATAAGCTAACTTCAACAGTTCAACAGGTGGGTCGCGTGCCCAGATTGGAGCGTCTAGATGAATAAATGGGTCAATTAGTTCGTCTTGTTCACCAATTATTCCGACGAATGCAGCACCCTCTCTCAATGCTTCCATTGCTGTTATGCTTACAGCCTTTACCGCATCGGCGGTTAAGTTCACTGCGGCTCTTAACTTAGATGCAGCACCTTCTTTTTTCACGCCAAATTCACTGGATGCTCCTCCTTTCAAAGGAAATAGCAAATCCAACGGTTTTCGGCGTTCCAACATGTCGCTCAGACTAATTGGAACCTTACTCACTTATCAGTGTGAGGGTTATTTGGATATTTTTTCATGAATAGATTAAAGCAATTTATCTGGTGAATCCTTGTTCTTTTCCAATAGCCTTTTCACGCCCCCAGGAATTAGTAACGCTTTGATTATTTTTTTCGCATATTTCTTGATCTCTTCTCTGACAACTTTGATTCTATCTGAAGAATCTAAAACATTTCCAGTTCTAAGTAAAGTTACGGTTCTTTGTGCAATTAGTACAGGTAATAAACATGAAGCCTTGAGTCTGAATTGGCCTTTTGGTATCATCTTAATGTAATCAGATGCAGCATCTAAGTGTTCATTTGTTAGGTCAAGATACTTGTCGTAAAGGGGTCTAAATTTCTCAATATTTTGCTTATCTAATAAGTCACTAGGTTTCATTCCGTGGTCAGATAATATTTCTTCAGGGATGTAACATCTACCAAATCTTAGGTCTTCTGGTATATCTCTTAGAATATTGATCATCTGTAATGCCTTACCAAATCTAATTCCTTTTTCCAAGAATATTTTTTCTTTGTCAGTAGGTAATGACATGAGATGCTGCAACGACATTTTTGTCCAAAATGTTCCAACGCAACCCGCTACTCTGTAAGTGTAATCGTCTAGTTCAATTTCTGATTTTAAACTAGAAATAATCCCACCTTCCATTGCAGGGCCAAATCTTTCAAGATCGAGGATTTGGCCACCAACTATGATGTCAAGACATTCCAATATCAGTTTAATATCTTCATCATCGAAGTCCTTCAACCCTTCAACAACATAACTAACATTGTTCAGTAAGTCCTTTTCACTCTCATTTGATTGTATTTTGGCAAGTTCCGAAAAATCAGGTAATTCTGATGTTTTACCTTGAACCACATCATTGTAGCTTTTTAGCAAATCAAGAAGAACTTGAGTTTCTCCGCTTTTAGAATCTGCAATTGTATCCGCAACTCTAGCAAGGAGATAGAGTAGTCCGATTTGGCCGCGGGTTTTGTCTGGTAAATATTTCAATGTGGGATAGAAAGACCTAGAGGTACGCTCTAATAGCGAATCAATTTTGGTATTTTTTAGAACCCCCATTTATCCCCCTCTATCTATACGGACAAATTTATTGTTCTTGATTCAATAGGGTTGTTTGTTTTAATTTCGAATGAACATTGGTTGATTTTTTGCATTCTGTATTGATATTTTTGTAATCAATTTGTACACAAGACTTTATTTGAGCCAGCATGACGGGTTTACGAGGGGATACTATGCAATGCGGCTCTTGTAACGAAGAGATTCCACCGGATAGCATATTTTGTCCCGAATGTGGAGCTCGCCAAGAAATGAGCAGAGCTGGCGGCTTGCCAAGTGTCGGGGCTACAGGACTTGGTGGGCAAGAGGTCGGCGGAGGCCGGAATTTCGGTGTTGTCTCTGGTGAAGCAGTAATGAATCAAAACATTGGAGGTATGCCAAATCAAGGTATGCCCCCAGGAATGATGCCAGATCTAATGGGTCAAGTCGTCCCAAACATGACTGGAAATCTCCCTCCGCCAGGAATGCAACAAGGAGGCCTCCCTCCTATTGGAATGAATCCAAACAATTTGCCACCACCTGGGATGGTAACTCCATTAGGTAATCAACACAATATTGGTGGTAGTCGAGGTGATATGCCACCTGCGTCAAAGGGCCCATCTCTTGCTAGTGGCCTTGGTCCAAATCCACTAGCCAATGAAACAGGTAACGTTGGTGGAATGGCAATATCAAGTAATCCTACTCGCTCTCCTACAGATGCTATGGTTAACCACCTTGCTGAAACGGAAAGAGCAGTCAAAAATGAACGAAGAAGCCAATGGCTTCAGATGAATCAAGAGTCAGCAGCAAACGTACTATCATCTATTGGTAGCGATTTACCTTCCCACCTCAAAGGAACTGGAAATGAATCTTCAGCTGCTGAATTTTTAGCAAATGCAATAGGTTCTGGAAAGGATGATCAAGCAAATGATGCATTATTCCGAAGAATGTCAGAAGTTGCAGTCAGAAGAGTTGCTAGAAAGAGAGGTGTCGCTGTTGAAACACCACAAATCAGCGTCGAGGACGGTGTATTGACAGTCAGTATTGTGTATGTCGATGATGGTAGAGTACTGGACACGCCCGAAGATTTGAGTTCAGCCTTCGAGCATGCAATTTCTACAGAAATTGCACTCAAAGGATTAGATGTTTCAGTAAAAATAGATCTTTCACGTTCAAAAGACGGTGCAGTAGAAAGTATATCTGGAGCGACTGTAGAAGTAGAAGCGGAACCAGAAGAAGAGATGTTTGCATGTGAGGAATGTGATGGTTTGGTAAAAGAATCAGACAATGAATGTCCTCACTGTGGTGCTATATTCGAAGAAGAAGACGAGGAACCTATCAGTTCATCTCCAAGAGGAGCACCACCTGGCCCTAGAGGTGGCGGTCCCCCTAGTAGAAACCCTGCAGGTCCATCTCGTGGAGGCGGTCCTCCTGGTCCACGTGGGGGCGGTCCACCTGGTAGAAACCCTCCTGGTCCATCTAGGGGAGGAGGTCCTCCTGGCCCACGTGGCGGTGGTCCACCAAGTAGAAATCCTCCAGGTCCAAGAGGAGGCAGTCCATCTGGCGGTCCACCAAGTAGAGGCCCCCCTGGTCCTAAGAAAGGTGGTCCTCCTAGCGGTGGTCCATCTGGCGGTCCACCAAGTGGAGGCTCATCTGGCGGTCCTCCAAGTAGAGGTCCTCCAGGTCCTAAGAAAGGCGGCCCTCCGAGCAGAGGCTCTCCAGGTCCAAAGAAAGGTCCTCCCGGCGGTGGCCCTAAAGGCGGTCCACCAAAAGGTCCAAAAAGAGGCCCTCCAGTTTGATTATCTTAATCCAGCATCCTTCAGGCTCTGAAGTAATACCTGCCCTAATTCACTAGGGTCTCTAGCACAAGCGATTCCAGCAGCCTCAAAAGCAGCAAATTTCTCATCGGCAGTTCCTTTTCCTCCGGAGATTATCGCTCCTGCATGCCCCAT
>PAMN02000048.1 GCA_002707335.2 Methanobacteriota archaeon
CCCGTGGTGGAGATGGTGACGGCGACAAAGATTGGGATTACTGATCTTTGACCTGATGCATCAAAGAATAACGGCAAAAGCCGATTTCGCCACGAGGGGCAGTTCGCTGCCCTTCGTGGCCTTTTTTTTTTTCTTTTCTTCTTACTATCCTCGCAAGATGATTGTAATCTTGTAAGTTCTTTTTATCACAAAGATCGTTCTTCATAGTAAGCGTTTGTACTTTTTACTATCTACATACGCCGAATTGATTAAAATTAATTCGATTTTAAGATACAATAGGAATGTAAAAAATGTTATTTTTTGTAAAATTATAGTAAATTAAAGATGTTTATTCACATAATTTTGAGTTATCACATAATCAAACAGATAGATTTTCATGCGAAATAAACGAGGTATTGGAGACAAATTTGTAACAAAATTTTGAATTTATTTTTCGGGAATTAAACAATATTAAAATATTGGTGTTTATCCATTCAGTGCATCGAATATGTCTTTTCGGACATTCACAAAACTCCACCGTGACAAAACCTGAATTCAAAGGATTTGCACCCCAATGCTCATAAGGGATGTAATTACTCGTTGCGACTGCATACGGTCCGTAAGGAGTAGATGACAAATGTTGGGAAACAAAAATAGGAAAAACAAGACTGTAATTGGTGGAGTAGGAATTGCCCTACTGCTCTGTATTTTGATGGTTGGCATGACAATGACCGGCTACGTACAGAACGATTCACCTGAGGGAGCTACAAACCTAGTAGCTGCAGACAATGGCATAGAAGATGACATGTTTGCTCTCCCTCCGGTCTACGAGCAAGATGAAATGGAATATGACCCCGCCTCTGAATTAGAAGGCATGAGGGGCCTAAGAGAGAAAGGCTATCTTCTTGAAGATGGTAAAACTGTGAAGGTAATCGGAGCCGACCCGATCCACTACATGAGTGGCGAAGGAAGCTGGCAAGAGATTGACCTAAATCTCAAAGGAACTCTCAATGGGTGGGAAGTAACTGAGAATAACTTCATGGTTTACTTCCCTAATGAAATGGGTGACGGTGTAGCACTACAAGTGCAAGAAAACATCGACCCAATCATTACCGGTATCAATCCAAGATTGACTGTCATTTATGACGATGCCAATCCAATGGCTATGCCGTACGAAGGAGCATATGATTCCTTAGAGACGCCATCTGTCGGTGGTAATGTCATCAGGTACCCAGTTGCTGAAGGATTCGATCTAGACTACACTGTAGGAAAGAACGATCTAAAGCAAAACCTGATCATTAGAGACAGACCAGTTCTCGATGAAGGTGTCGCTTGGTTTGGATTTACTGAGGAAATCAGAATCCCTGCAGGATATGGACTATACTCTGGCAGTCAATTGCTGGACGAAGTAGTTCACATCACACAGGAAGAGATGACTATCAGAAATCTACAAACTGGTGAACTCCTGGTTACAATCCCTGCACCTACAGTTGTAGAAAGCGGAGACAATCCAGATGAATACACTGGTACATACTTCGTTCAAGCGTTTGGTGGAGTTATTGTACTAACAACCGCTGTTGAAGGAGACTGGATTATGGATGAAGACCGCCAATTCCCATTGGCTATCGACCCATCAATGAATGTTCTAAGTGGAACTGGTGGTACATGTTGGTATTACGCATACTGTTACACTTCTACCTACAGATACTGGTACCAGTACTCCTGGGCAAGAATGTACAGATTCAACTGGCAGAAGTATAGCTTCCCTACCTCTTCTGCACTTGGAAGTTCAGCATCTGTTGACCAGATTAAGTACAGATACTACATCAACTATTGGTCTGGTTCTTATTCTAACACGCCGCAAATCGCTGTAATGGAAGACTGTGGATATCAATATCACTCAAGCTACAACAACGTACCTACAAGGTCCTGTAGCGGTGCCTTCCCTGGAAGCGCAATAGGGGCTACAAGCTCTTATTCTTACAACGGTATGAGGATGAAGATGTCTGCTTGGAACTCACAAACAGTTGTTAACCAACCATCTGGATCTGGTTGGAAGACTTCAACATTCTGTAACTCTGCTACAGCATGTGCTGCTGGTGGTTCTGCGCACGTCACAAGTGCAGCAAAACTAGGAGGAGACATTGGTATAACATCAAGACATAAGGCTTCTTCTTCTAGTACGTTCTACTACTACTTCTATGCATCTGGTAGTTACAACAGTTATCTGCAGATCACCTTCTCTGGTGTGAGTGATACAAAAGCTCCTGATATGGAAAATCCAGCTTATACTGGAATCACAACTTACAAAGAAGGTTCTAGAACTATATTCGCTCATCTGACCGACTTTACAGGTATTGACACCACATCTGCTGGTGCTCCTCACATGTATTATTCTGTCAATAACGGATCATACACCAAGGTAAAGGCTACCACAATTGGTAGTTGCTCCAAGGATTGTAAGTTCAAGGCAGAAACTGTTGATCTAAGTGCTGGCGATTATGTCAATTACTATTGGGCTTACAGAGATACTGATTCCAGCGGAAACATGGGAACTTCCCCATCCGGAGGAACTGGTACTAGCCCAAGTCAAATGACCTCTGCGCCTTCCACTACCAATTGGTTCTTTGTGGACAGTCCTGACAATGCTGCATTTGCAGAAAACAAATTGACAGTGTCCACTACCAAGGTGAACTCTTACCTATCTTCCTCACCTCAGAGGACATTCGATAGACAAATGACATATTACGAGGATTCCCAGGAATATGTCTTCGAGTTCGACACATCTCGATGTGGAACAGGTGCTAGATCTTGTTTCTACGCATCCTCCAGTACATCCTATAACAACTGGAGAATGATGTGGACAAATTCACCATCCTACACAAGTAGTGGATACGGTGGAACGATGAAGGGACTTGATTTGCTAAGTTCTGTTGACGGAGGATTCCTACCTATGTCATCAGCAGATGGTGCATCAATGAATTTAGCGTTCCTCTACGACACAACCTCTGACAGTTGGGCAATGATAGGTATCGGTGATGAAGACACAGGTATTGAGAACTTACTAACTTCAGGTACCGCTCCTGCATATGACAGAAGCTATGGATTTGCATATTCATACTCTGCACTGATTCCAGGAAACATTACTGGTAGTTTCGGTGAATTTGACTGGAATGGTACAGTGTACAGTACATCCCGTGCAAACTGGATGTGTATTGGAACTAACGGAGCAATTATGTTCTTCAGGTATTCAATGACTGCAAACCCAACCTGTAACTCTGGTTACTATTACTTGCAATACACTGCCAGATACAAGTGGAATGGATTTGCTCTAGGCGCTGGATATTATGGAACACAAGCATCTGACGGTCAGATCTTAATGAAGGTCTCAAACGTCATGCCTCTGCCAGATACTGCAGCACCAACAATCGATCACAATGGATTGTCTGACTCTCATTCTAAAGACAGAACAATCACGGCTAAGATATCAGATGGTGGAGATCCTCCATCTGGTGTAAATACGTCTGCATCAGCAGGAATTGGTGTTGCGCCATCTATCTACATGAGAATAACAGACGCTAACGGCACTGTTGGAAGTTGGACTAGCAGCCTACTAAATCCTGAAACAGGTAAAACAAGAGCACAATGTGCGAGCATCGAATGTGCTTGGACATACGACTTGGAAGGTCTAGAAAGAGGTTCCAGTGTCGAATACTACTTGAAAGCACAAGACACAAGTCCTGCAACAACTGGTATTAACGTGGCTAACACATCTACCTACTCGTTCGAAGTAGGCGATCCAAACAAGATGTTCATCATTGAATGGCATGACATGAGTTACACCTCATCCACACGTGCTTGTACTTTCCAAGCAGTGATGTATGACGTAACAAACGAAATCGAGTTCAAGTACGACACAAATTGTGAAGTTCAGAGAGACTACTCTGTAGTTGGATACCAAGATAAAACAAGAACCATCGGTGACACAATCGATGATGAAAGTGGAACATGTAACTACTGTAACCCATTCGATTACAACTACAGAATTGGTACAAGCAGTGCTACTGAACACTCTTGGGAAACATTCGATTTGGGTATGACTGAATTACCAACCTATGACACTGTCATTAGGGGAACAAGTACTGGAAGCTACTATGCTTTCTACTGTGGATATTCAACATACTTCAACAGAGCACCATACACAAGTGCATGTGCGGCTAATATCCCACTGCCTAATGGATTCTCGTTCGAATATTTCGGTACTGAATACAACGGATCGGCTTCAACCCCTGACCGTGTTAACATTAACAGAGCGGGTGCTTTCAACCTAATCGACAACGGTGCAACAAGCGCACAGCAGTTGATGTACTATGCTTGGTATTCTAACTCACCAGACCTGCCAATGAATTCTGGTACTGGTTCAAGTTACGCAAGACCAGCTATGATAGCACCATGGTTAGGATACTACACATCCTACTACTGCTATGATAACACCGCTTTGGATTGTTCAGTTAGAACAAGAGTAATTCCATTCGAAGGAAAGGGTACTGAAGTAAGTTCTGATATTACTGTTGACACAACGTGGTCTGCTGTTGATTCTCCAATTAGAATCAACCCAAGTTCTGCAAGTGGATACCTAAGTATCGGTGCTGACCTAACTATCGAACCTGGTGTTGAAATCCAAGTCGCTCCTGGAAAAGGAATATCCTTTGATGGAAGTTGTGACCAATTCTCTGCGGTCGGTAATGCTACTGACCACATTGTGTTTACTGGTCAANACAATGCAACATGGAAAGGTCTTGCTTTCACTGGTGCATGTGCCTCAGGAACTGATGACAGACACACTATGTCCTACGTAGACTTCTCGGATACTGCAGATGCAGCAATTGCTGCTGGAAGTAGACATGGTTCTGCACCAAGCAGCAACAGCAACGTTGGTAACTTTACAATGAATCATGTAACATTCTCCAACGTTGAGACTGCATTTGAGCATGGATCTGGAGCGGGAACCGTAGTTACTGTTAGTGAATTCTCAGTAAGTGATGCAAGCCACTCNTGTTTCAACTTCGCTGAAGATTCAGTTGTAACAATCACCAACGGAACCATGGATGACTGTAACTCTGCAGGTAACGCAGATGGTGCAGCAATTCAGAATGTTGCAGGTAGCACAGCAGGTTCTCTATACCTAGAGAACGTAACTATCGATGACTCATTGGTTAACCTAATCAATGTCGATTTGGCTGATGTTTGGATTAACAATGTTACTGCAACAGCAGCATCGACACAATCTGGTCTAGCATTGAATGCTACAGGAGGAGCTGCTGGCTCAACACTGTATGTTGCTGACTTCGATGCTCCTGATTACTCATCAGGAAACATCATGTCACTGAGTTCTATCGTGTTTGATGATGCAGACTTTGGAGATGCAGACATAACCATCAGACCTGGTGGAAATGTCAACACTGCTGGTCCATCTGGAGTATATGCTACCTTTGATAATTTCACAGCAGGTAATCTTGACATGGCACGTATGTCGCCATACATGTATTATCTCGATGTGGATGCATTGACATTCGGAGGAAACGCACCNGGTGCAGATTCAATCCTTGGTAANAACTGGGANACAGAAGGTATAGCCTTCAACGGATGTGGATACAGCGCTGTTGTAGANACAGTTNCTACNGANTACCTGGCTGGTTCNTGTTCAGCATCNAACGCACCTAACTCAATNGTAATGAGTAANGTTGATGTTACATACACAGGATGGCAGAACGCATTCTATGCAAGAAACACTGGTATTAGCATTGGTACAGCCGATGTAACAATGCCAGTTTCATACCAAAACATGGCTTATGCAGGAACTAACGGTAGAATCGTCCTAGTAGATGTAGACCAAGGTTCCACAGATTGTGATGGAAGCGGTGCATGTTCATGGGGATCATCATCATCTGGTGATATTTACTTTGGAGATGTAGCAACTGTTAATGTTTACAAAGACCTTGGTAATGGCAACAAAGCCAATCAACCAGGCCACACAGTNCAAGCTGCTGTAGTAGACGCATCATCTGTTGAATTGTTCGTAATCGGTTCTCACACAACCGACTCAAACGGTAACGCTACCGTGTGGGTTGTTACTAAGAAAGACGATGGAACAACATATGATGACCACAACTTGAACGCATATGGTCCTGCTGGACAGAACGAAACCCTGGTTACCGATGCATGGTACCCAGGATCTTTCTCAACAGGAGACCACATTAGTTTGAAGTTGGAACCAGTACCAATCTCACTAAACGGTTCTAACATGGACTGTAACGACGTTGCTAGCAACCCAGATGCAGCCCTAGGCTGGAACAGTATTACCAGAACTTTCACTTGGGAAGGAAAGGTAACACTAACAGGAAACTTGAACGTTAACGATTGTACAATCATCATGAAGCACACATTCACAGTAATTTCAGATGCTACTAACAGCCCTAAGATTACAATTATGAATGGTGGAAAGATGACATTCATGAANGGTNCAACAAGCCAAGGAAACTTGAGAGCATCTTCTTCGAGTTACCCGCTTGACTTGGACATCGATGGTGGTACCCTAGAGTTCATNGACGCAAAAGCAAGAGACATCGATGGTGGANTGAANATAGATTCTGGTTCAGTAGTCGTAAGTGACGGATCTGTAATCTATGGCAGTGCTAACCAACTAGCATCTCAGGCTACTGTTTATGTAAACGGTGGAACTCTAGATTGGGATGATTCTTCAATCATCAACAATCAACAATCAGGTATTGGTCTGATGGTTGAGTCAACTGGAGCATCCGGCGCAGACATTGATAATATAGCTGTTAAGAATGCTGAAGTAGGAATTTATGCATTGAAGGCTGCACCTGATGTCGATGGATTTACTCTAACAGACAACGATGTAGGAATCGATGTAGAAGGCGGAATGTCTCTGCCAACTATCTACAGAAGCCCATCTATACAAGGTGTAAACCGTGGATGGACAACTTATGCACTCGATGTTTCTGGCTTGATAAACGGCGACTATCTACAAGTTGGTTGGAACGCAGTATACGGAGGAGGATCTGCTCATCCGGCTTACAGCGCCCTTTACAGCAAGTACTTCATGATTTACGACAACCCAAGATTGGCTCTAACTGATGGTGCAACAGAGTGGAACATTTCTTCTACCTCTGACACTGGATATTACAGTGGAACTGGCGGCGGTCTAACTGACTATGATTGTGGTAGTTCTGGTTACCATGCCAACCCAGTCGGTAGCAGTGCTCAACGTAACACACCAGCTGGATACGATTGGTTGGCTAATGATAATTCAGTAAGAAACGCATACCCGTACAACTACTGGTCATTCTACAGCCCATCCTTCTACTTTAATGGATGGTCCGCTCCTCCGTCTGGAATTAGCGGATATTACAACATATGTGGACACTATTCTTACTACACAAGAATACCAACAGGAGCAAGTAATACACTAGCAATGCCTATTGTTGATGTTTCAGATTACGGTGGCGCAGGTAGTGCAATCACTGGTGCAACACTGTATGTTGATGTTCTGCACGCAAATGCAAACAACTACCAAGACAGAATAGAAATTGTTGCTAGGTCTGGAAACAACGCTGCTGACCTCGGTGACTGGGTTCGTGAAATGGGAACTGCGTCTTTCGCTACAGGAACAATTACTGGTGGAGAAACCGGTATTGAAGTCGGCGGTCAATTCGCTGCAGGTATGTTTGACGACATAACTGTAAGCAATCCTTCAGATGCAGGTTTCTCAGTAACAGGATCAGCATCAGCCACAGTTGACCAATTGGAAGTTTCAGGTGGAGACTATGGTATATTGATGGGTCAAGGCGCATCAGGAACTGTTGACATGACTAATGCTGAAATCACTGGAACTAACACAGCAGGTGTTTACTACCTAAAGGACATGAAGGGTGATTTACAAGCAGATGTTCACAACAACACTGGATCTGCTCTGAAATTCGGCTCTGCAACATCATCAGACCTAACCTTCTCTAACATGAATCTAGCTAACAACGGAATTGGTATTGAAAGCGCAGGTTCTGGAGAACTAAGTGTAAAGTATAGCGATTTCCTTAATACCAAAGATGTAGTGATTTCTGGTGGAGCAACTGTAAACTTCATAGAAGGAACTATTGATATGAATTCTGTTGAAGTAACAGGAGTAGGTGTTGTCGAAAGAATGAGAGAAGTTAACATTACAGTAACTGCAGATACAAATGCAGTATCTGGTGCTAACGTCATGATGCAAGCCGCAGATGGTACAACCACAGGTTCTGCAGTATCTGATTCTAACGGAAATGCGGATGGAATAACCTTCACTACAACATACGTTGACAGTGCAGGAATAAACACTGTCCCTCTTGCTGGATACCAGGCAGTAACCGTTGCACAAGTTGGAACTTATTCTTCCTCTTTTGGAACTCACACTGGTGACTTCAGGTATATCTTCGACTCAATGAGTTTGAGTGATGATTCTGGAAATGAACATGAACTAGTTCTTACTGATTCTGTTGATTCTAGAATCTGTTACTCTTACTCGAGTAGTTCATACAATTACGTCGCAAGATGTGCAGGAAGTTTGAGTACTAGCGGAACCAGAACTCTGAGCAGTGGAATTACTGAATACGGATACTATGGTGCTACACCAAGTGGTAACAGCAACACTGGATTAAATGGTGAAGTTGTTATGGTCGATACAGGAATCTGGTATATCGATGGAAATACTAAGACCCAAACTAACGACAGTACTCTGTTATTTACAGCTACATCACCTAGCCGTAATGGTGCAGTAGTATGGTCTACGTACCCATATGGTGCAGAATTGTATTCGAACAATTCAACATGGTTGGGATTGTCTTATGTTGATGGAAAAGCCCAGGGTATTCAGATTGGATACTTTAACTGGAACGATGTCATACCAATGATCCACAATTCTAAATTGACTAACATCCTGTCAATTGTTAATGAACCTGGACCATATAGTTGGGTTGATACACCATTCTTCGATATACAGAACAACGTGATAACCCACGTAAACAGCGGACACTTCGGTACGTCTACCAGAAATGAGAACATGTGCTTAATCACAGCAGTAGGTGGAGTTTCTGGAACTTATTCAACAATTAAGGATAACGTTCTGAATGATTGTTTAGTTGGAACATACGTCAAGAGAGCCGGTTACTATTACCGCTACACTTCATCACAATGGGGTGCAGATGGTGCAGTAATCGAAAACAACACATTCAATGATGTTGGTCAACTTGGTGTATGGTTCGCTCTGAATTCGTATGCAGATGATGTAACAGTCAAGGGTAACACCTTTGCTGGTTCAACAACGCCAGAATATGGAGTGTACGTACAAGACAGAAGAACTACTGGATTGGTAGTTACTGAGAACACATTCAGTAGCCCTCAACAACCAATTTACCTACGTGGAGCGGTTGATTATGAGGTAACTGACAACGTTATCTACGGAGACGGGGATTCTGCTCACGCAGGAATTTACACTCTGTCTGGAAACGGATTAATTGACGGAAACACACTAGTCGATGCTGACGGTGGTATCCTTGTTGATGGAATCCGATTCGGATACACAGTGAACGTAACCAACAATGATATCTCTCAATCTACAGGTCGAACTGCTCCAGCAGCAGTAGGTATCTGGGCTGAAGATTGTGGTTCATCTATAATCAACACAGGTGGAAACACAATCTCGGTTATGGAGAATGGAATTGTTACAGAAGGTTGTGACTTAGTAGACACAGACTCAACTATCACAGCGGTAGGAGGATCTGGTGGCCAATTGTGGACTGTCGGAGTGAATGCACAATCGTTCGCACCTCAGAATATCACAATCAGCACTGGTGATACTATCCGATGGAGAGCTAACGAATACTGGACAAATGCAACAGGATACGGAGAGCCACACGATGTTGTGTCAAACGACTCACTATTCTCTTCTGGAATAATGAACTTAGGATCTACACACACATACACGTTCTTGACCGCTGGTACATACACATACCACTGTTCACTACACCCAGCATTGAACATGTGGGGAAGTGTAACTGTGACCAATGCTTCTGCAGGTTCATTCGATTCAATCGGAATAAACATCGCAGGTACCAATGATGACATTGTTCTTCATGGAACTGAAGCAACTGGTTTCACAACAACTGTAGAGCAAACTGGCGGTTCATTGACTGTTGAAGGAGATGCACTCTTGTCAGGTAACTCATACGGTGTATATGCTGAAGACACTGATGTAGTAGTCGATGGGGCACACATGATTTCAGGTTCTAACGGATCTGCAATGTATGTCACAGGAACATCTACTCTAGATGCTACAGACATGGACACTTCCGGTAAGTTTGGATTAAACTCTGATGGAGTTGACTTCAGATGGAACGGTGGAGAATCTGATGCAGACACAGCTCTAATCATAGACGGTGGCGCAGAAGGATCTGTCGAGAATCTAACATGGGACGATGTAAACACTCAGATTGATGCAAGAGATTACAGCACAGTAACTTCGGTTGGAAACACAGTCGATGCTAGCAAACTAATTCTCGCATCAACAGCAGTCATCCACGAAGGAAACTTGCTGAACTTGGACATTACTCACAAGAGCAATGAACCATCTGACGTTGGACTATTAATCCAATCAACAGACGGTGAACAAGCAGCATATGTTTCACCAGCATACCGAAATTCATTCGTTACTGCTGATGGTGACACCGCTGAGTGGTTCAACAACGTGAAGAATCCTTCAGACGACGCAATGCCTGGTGTAATGTCAGACACAGTTGATGAAGACTTCCTTGCTACATGGGATGCTAACTATCTACACCTGGCACTAACAGGTGTTGACTTTGGAACAGCTGACTTGCAGATATACATTGATTCCACAACTGGTGGAGACACAACTGGACAAAGCTGGTATGTCTCTCACTCACTGCCATTCGCAGCAGACTATGTCTTCTGGGCAGAAGATGGAACAGATGGTAACTCTGGATTAAAGGTCAACGGATTCACTGGATGGACTGATGTCACATCATCATGTAACAACCTTGATTCGTTTATCGGTTGGTCTGGTGACACCGACACTGAAATCTCAATTCCTTGGGATTGTATCGGAGAACCATCTGACACAGTTAGAATGATTGTTATCGTACAAGACGAATCTACTGGTGCTATTGAATCAGTACACCCAGATCAATCAGTCGCTACTGGCGCAACAGGTCAAACCTTCACAGAAGAAATGACCCTAATGCTAGGACACAGTGATTTGGCTGACGGAGACTCTTTACAGAACCATCTACTAATTTACCGAAGCTATGTAGGTACTAACACACCAACAGATGCAAAGGAATACGACATATCTGTCAAGGTAGATGCAGTTTGTGAAGAAGACTGGCACACAGTAACCGATGTCTCAATGGCAACTAATGTCAACCTACCAATTGACATTAAGCGTGCTTGTCCAGTAATCACTGACCTAATCGACATTACCGTTGATGAAGACAGTGGACTGTACGAACTAAGCTTGCTCGACAAGGCTGACGATGTTCAAGATGACGAGGTCAACTTGGTTTGGACTGTAGCAGATGACGCAGACCCAACCAACAGTCCTTCTATGCTATTGAGCAACAACTTGGTCTCACAGGATCTATTGATTACTCCTGACCACGACCAATTCGGTGCTTACACCTTCCACTTCGAAGTAGAAGACTCTCATGGATTGACAGACTCTGAAACAATTGTATTCACAGTTGTTAACGTGAACGATGCTCCAATCATCTGTAACACAGAGCGTGCAGACTGTATGCCGGTGTTCTCCGATGATGGTGCTGGAAACCTAAACGTCCTGGATGAAGGATTCGGAAGTGTGAGCAAGGTTCTAGGATCTGCTGCTAACGCAACTGGCTCCTACATCATCGATATGGCAAGCAATGACATGGCTAACGAACAGCCTCAAGTTTACAACTGGGCTGCTAAGATCAAGTCAGACAATGTAACAGTAGAACCATACTGGGTACAAAAGAAGTACGCAACAGTTCCTGCTATGTTTGCTGAAGTTGGCGCAGTCATGACGGCAGCTGGTGGATGGCAAGACATTGCAATCTCTGGAGACCCAACCAGCATCACGCCAAATGGTACATATGTTCTACCAACATTGAACGATGTAACAATTCTGACCTACTTATTGGCTCAGAATGGCTGTGGATCTGCATGGTACCAGGAATACATGGATTCATCCGGTAACAAGGTAACTGCAGTCCGCTCTGATGATGGCTGTGACAGTACAATCGATGCTACTGGTAAGGTATACTCTGGTCTAAACTACACAGACTTCTGGATGGAAGCCTATGGAGTAGACACAGAAGCAAACTGGGGTTCATGGGACTCTGTGTTCACTGACGGATTCTCCACAACAAGTGGATACAATCCATGTCCAGCATACACAGTATCTGTGATCAACAATGAATTGACCATTAAGGAAAATGCTGATTGGGAACTAGGTGGAGACTGTACTATTGTCCTGTCTCTGAATGATGATGGTGGATACTGTCAGAACACATACCTAGGTAGAACATCCGATGTAAGGGCAAGTTGTGTTTCATACTCTTGGCTAATCGATTACCCAGTAACGCACCCAGTATTTGGACCAATCACTGTAACAGGTTGTTACAACCTTTACCTTGGACTGGCATCATTCGTACCAGAATACCTGCCTGATGGAACACCTACTGGAATGACTCAGACTATCTGTCAAGCGTACGGATGGGTTGATGAAAACACCCAAGCAGAAGACATGGAAGTAGTGTTCTCGGTAACTCCGGTTAACGATGCACCTGAAGTTGTAGAATGGAATGCCAACTCTGCATCTGACGATTACGCAGTAATCATGGATGGTAATGGAGATGTTCCAAACTTCCCATGGAAGGTTACACTAACTGAAGATGACGAAAGTGTTGACAACTTGACATACGATTTGGCAATGATGAAGCACGACAACGATCACAACGACGAAGACCTAGTCTGGTCAATTGTGAAGTCTGAAACCTGTGATTATGAGAACTACTTCTCAGCTATAATCAACGGAGACGACATCGTGTTCGACCTAATCAAGGACGCAACAACAAACGCCCCTGAATGGGAAGTTGACTACTTGAACGACGGTGGTAAGCATCAGAAGGTACCTCTATCTGGTGAATTCTGTCCGATCACTCTGTACCTACACGACACAGCAACAGCACCAAGTTACATACCAAACTACGGTATGTCAACTGCTAACTATCAGCAAGGTGAAGACAGTGTAACACTATACATCCGTGTCGACAACGTTGCAGAGAATGTACCAGACTACTACCTAGAATCAGTCAGTGGATTTGACTTCAACGGAGTCAGCAACATCATGCCGAAGACATTTGTACCAACAACTGTCTCAATCGGTCACGGTGGAGATGAAGGACCATACAACTACGACCACATGCTGGAAGTAACATTCCACAGTGATGGTTACAACAACGATGACCCAGATGCTGAAGAATATGTATCACTAGGAACACAATATGTTGTTCCACCTGCTTACGGAGAGGAAATCGAAGTAACAGACATGGTATACATAACTGCTACAACATCTAGAGTTTGGGTTGAAGTAGATGTCCTAACTTGTGTTGCAGAATCCTGTGACATGACCGTATCACCAACTGAGAGATTCTTCGGATACTCTTTCCCATACGCACATGCTTGTGTTGATACCAATGGTATCCAACAAGATGCATGGAGCTGTCCTGGTGAAATCGGAACATCATCTGTAGATGCTGATGGAAACCCATCTGCGGTAACTCTGAACAATAAGAGAAGACCAATGCTTGAAGACCAAGACTGGTGTAACAACTTGATGAGCACTGACGACAATGGATCAGACTGTGCACAACCAAGAACATTCGGTAAGACAACTATCGCAACCGGACAAGACCTACCAACTGTTGTAAGACTGATTGGAATTGCAGACGTACCATCGTTCGCACCTTCAATCATTGCAATCAGCGCTGCTGGTCTGTTTGTGAGCGCTCTAGTGCTACAGAGCCGCCGTGACGAAGAACAAGAGGAATTGGATGAAATGACTCTTGAAGACGATGAACAAGCGGTGAGCCCAGTTATCGCTACTATCTTGATGGTAGCGATTACTGTGGTTCTATCTGGTGTTATCTATGTCTGGGCATCAAGTCTAGCGGATACTTCTGCCAAGGGTGTACCTCGTATCTCGTTCACAATAGATTCGAGCCAAGCTCTAGGCGGAGAGGATTCGTTCCATCGAATCGCAGTAACAACAAGCCAAGTTGAACTCGCTACACAAGCAGTTCAAGTGACAGTTGAGTACACAGACCCTGTCGGAGATACAGTAACTGAAACTTACAATCTAGCAGATACTACTGTGTATGGGTTCTTCCCAGGTAACTCAGATACATTGGTTACCTTCACAGATGCTGTTGGCTCTGAAAGTGGTGTGACCAAATCTAGTTTCGATACAGGTGATACTATCTACATTCGAACATCGAATGCAGATGGTGAACCATTGACAAACCTGTACGTATCAATCAGTTACAACCCAGCAAATGGGGCACCTGGATCCGTACTAAGAACTTGGTCTGGTCTTTGAAGGCAAATGAATTGAGTAATCTCAACCCCTCTTCGGAGGGGTAGAGGTTCTCTTTTTACAGGCGTGTATACAGCGTAGCGTATACCTGTTGATACAGGATAATCTCTCGTGCACATACAATGTTCTAAAGCCAATGGAAGATAGGGAATTGATATGGAAAAGCCACTATGCGTTGCCTTCGACTGTGATGGGGTCCTAGCAGACTCAATCTCGTCATGGAAAACGATTCACGATCACTATGGAACTGATTCTGGGGAATTGCTAAGCCAGTTTATGGCTGGAGAATTGTCCGATTCTGAATTCATGGCAGCTGATATTGCACTATGGAAAGAAAAGTCACCTAAGATTCACAGGGATGACATTTTCAGGGCATATTCTGGTTGTAAATTGATGGAAGGAGCGAAAGAATTAGTCGAAGAACTGAAGGATAATGGTGTATACGTCGCTATTGTTTCTGCAGGAGTTGATCTGTATGTTCAATCAATAGCTGCTATGGTAAAGGCTGATGATTGGATTGCTAATGGATTTGAATTTGATGAAGATGGTTGGTTGCAGGACGAAGGAATTGTTAGAGTGCCATCAATGGCAAAGGATGTTTCTATAAACAAATTAATCCAAATGATTGATTGTCCTCCTGAACGCTTGGTATGTGTTGGAGATTCCAGTATGGATTTGTCTATGCACGTTGAAGGTTCAACCTTTATTGGATTCAATCCACAAAGAGAAACCGCAATATCAGCATTCAAAAATGCAGGTATTCCTGTAGTTAACTCAAAAAATCTTGATGATTTGAGACCTTTTCTGGGTCTAAATGATTAAAATAAATAGCACATAGCGAGGCTGTTTAAGCGAGGTGGGCCCGGTGGGAATCGAACCCACGATCAACTCGGTGTAAGCGAGGTGTCATAACCGCTAGACCACGGGCCCGTGCTAGCCTACCCACCTCCTCTTTTTGAATCACACCCCTCTAACTTCAAGAAGGAGCGACTGCCACGCATGACCAATGGATGAACAAATCCAGTCTATCGCGGCTCGTCTAGTGCGTCGCCTAAAAGAAGTTGGGGCAACCATCACTATAGCTGAATCGTGTACTGGAGGCTTGTTAGCAAGCACCCTTACAGATATAGCAGGTGCTAGTGAATGGTTTAATCAAAGTTGGGTCTGCTATTCATATGACTCCAAAATAAACGAATTGGATGTAGAAAGAGAATTATTAGAATCAAAAGGAGCAGTCAATGCTTCAGTTGCTATACAAATGGCAGATGGTGCTAGGAAAAGGTCAGGGGCAGACCTAGCAATTTCGATTACAGGAATTGCCGGTCCTGCTGCTGTAAATTCAAAGAAACCAGTGGGGCTGGTTTATGTTGGAATTGCAAGTGCTCACTGGGCTAATGCAGAATCAGTTCAAGTAGGTGGAAATAGACATGAAAACAAGGTGTCGTTCGTACATTTCGCTTTGGAAACAGCAATCAATTGTTGGGATATGGCTAAGGTTAGAATTGAAGGTGAAATTGCCCAAAAAGAACAGGCTGCTGCTGAGGCTGCAGTTGAACACGCTAAATCTGAGGCTGAAAAAGCCCGAAGGGCTGCTGAAGCGGCAGCAGGCGCTCCATGGCAAGATGAATCATGGCAAAATCCTGGAAAAGCAGTGGCTGATGATAACGCTGTAGAGTGGGAAGAATCTCAAGGTTTGTTCGATTATTCAGAAAGTGAATGATTTCATAGAATCGATTACCTCTTGTATTGCCTCGATTGTCAGGCAAATATGGCAGCCACATGGGGTGAGATTTTCCCACAACTTATGGCTGCAGGTCTTCTGGCTTCTAGGGGCGTTAAAGAGAAATTAGAATCACATCCAGACCCCCTTGGATTGATTGCAGAACTACGTTCAAAAGGGATTAAAGGAAAACTTACTCCTGAAATGATACCAAGCAGTACCAGTAAAAGTAATCCTGGAAGAGTTATTGCTCCTATCGCAGAACCTGCTATCGAAAATATATCGATGAGAAATAATATGCCTGATTGGAACAGGGAAGACTTCCCTATGGATGCAGTAGATGCAATGATTGACATCAAAGTCCATTATGATATAACTGGAAATAGTACAACTGAAGGTAAGATGGGTGACATAACAAATGCATTCAATGATAGATTAGAGAAATTAAGAAAATTGATTATTTCTAATTCTGATCTTCCTAGAAGACCAATTGATATTGCACGACTTTATCAGGAAAGGGCAAGATTTCAAGGAAGAGAGAATAAAGCAGTCGCTATTGGTTTGGTAAATGATCCAAGACATACAAAGAATGGTCACCTTATGTTTTCATTAGAAGATTCTAGTGGAGAGATGAATTGTTTATTGATGGATAGAAAGGGCGATGATAGGATAATTGAACACTCACAGATAATTGAAGCGGGCTTGATGCCGGATGATGTTGTAGGAGTATCTGGAACATTCTCTCAAAATGGTGACATGTTTTACGTTGATGATTTGCACTTCCCTATGCAAGATAAACACGATAAGGCGTATGCAGAACAAGGTGTTTCTGTAGCATTCCTTTCCGATATTCACGTGGGAAGTAAGACCTTCCTGGAGGCACAGTGGCACAAGATGGTAGGTTGGTTCCATTCTGAACCTCTTGCTAGAACAATCAAGTATCTCGTACTATCAGGTGATTGTGTAGATGGAGTTGGAATTTATCCTGGCCAAGATAACGAACTTGCAATAAAAGATCTATATGGGCAATACACTAGATTCGCTGAATTATTGGAGTTACTACCTGATTGGGTTGAATGCTTGATGCTTCCAGGAAATCACGATGCAGTTAGACCGGCAGAGCCCCAGCCTACTTTAGAGCCAGATATTCAACAAGATTACAACAATACAAAATTCGTAGGAAATCCTTGTGATTTCAGCCTAGATGGTGTAAGGGTGCTATCATATCATGGGAAATCCATTGACGATTTCGTCGCAGGTCTTCGAACTGTTACTTACCGTGACCCTGTTGAAGCGATGCGTCAGATGTTAAGAAGACGTCATTTAGCACCACAATGGGGGGGTAAAACACCACTTTCTCCAGAACCTGAGGATGGATTAGTTATTCGCGATGTGCCTGATATATTTGTTACTGGGCACGTTCATGGTCACGCTTGTGTTGATTTTAGAGGGACAACTCTTGTTTGCTCATCGACATGGCAAGATCAGACCTCATATCAGAGAATGCTTGGTTTCCAGCCTAAACCATGTATGTTAACAGTTGTCAACCTAGGAACTCACAAATCGATTTCGATACCATTTGCATGATTACCAAAGATGGTCAATTAATTCTCCATCTTTTACTACCTTGGTGATTCCTGTTATTCCTTCATCATTGTCAACTAGTAGTAAATGTATAGCTCGATTATGAATGCCAGAAATGAATTTACTTCCACGGTGTTCAACGCCTATTAGTGTCCCATCTAACTCTGCAAACATCCATGCAGCGGTTGCTTTTTCCAAATCTTGTTTTCGGATTAAAAGCCATCTGAGTCCTTTCATTTCGGTGCGTAAATCACCTGTTATTTCATGGAACCATCGATACATAATCACACCTTGAATCTAAGTAGAGCGACAGCTCCTCCCATGCCTAGTAATTGCTCACCTGCATCATGGTCTGTAGAACATTGGACAAGTTTAGCACCTATCTCGGATAGAGAATTTGTAATTTCATGCCAGTCATCTTCACGTAGCAAATCTACACTGATTAGCAATGTTTCTATTGCTCCTTCGGCTAGTGCTTTGTCAATCATTTCCCTTCCATAAGCAACAGGTCCATTAGTTGAAATTCTCTTCCACGCCTCTTCAAGAAGTCCTGTTTCCATTACAAAGGCATGCTCGGATAGTATGTCTCCTGCCAATCCTTCAGTAATCACTTCATTGACTGCTCCTCTTCCACCCATACTTGTAGCAACAATTTTCTTTGGGCCATTGATTAGTGGAGCCAATTTCTCTCTAGCATGACCAGGGCCACAGATAACGACAGGAGTGTCTTTATGAATCGAATCATTTGCCTCTTTTGATATCTTTTCAAAGAATGATTTTGAGACACCTTCACTTAGTTTTGAGGTAGAGTATTTCCCTCCTCCTCTCATAGTCCATGTTGAAACTTCTCTGATTCCTCTACCAGTGAGTTCGTACATTATGGCTTCATCACTTTCAACTACCAAGATTACAACCTTTGCTTTACCACTATTTGCACATGATTGTTTGATGAGGTCATGGTCGACCTGAGGAAAATCTTTGCTACTTGTGATTTCTATTTCATCTCTAACTTCTACAACATGTGTGTGGTGGCTGCCAAGATCAAACTGCGCTTCTTGTATGATTCCATGCACTCTTAGGTTTTCTGAAAATGTGTGAAACTCGTTAGATTCAATTGCTAATTTAATCCACANTTTCTTGCGTTCGGCAACTTTTGCGCGTCCGCCTTCTTGACCTCCAGTGGTTTGGTCACGTCTTTCTCCAAGCATTCCAATGCTTCGGCCTTTAACACAAATNCTTGCAAGTGTCCACAAGTCGTCTTCGCTATCAATGCGAATGCGGTATAGTCCGAACTCCTTTTTCACGACTTGCATTGGGTCTCACCCAAACACCCCGAGGAGGTTCCCGTCTTCATCCATATCCATGTTTGCAGCGGCTGGAACCTTCGGCAAACCTGGCATTGTCATAATTTCACCCAAAACGGCTACAATGAAACCAGCGCCAGCGTTTAGTCTAAATTCCCTTATTGGTACTTCGAAATCATTTGGTGCGCCTAACAAATTAGGGTCATGACTGAATGAATATTGTGTTTTAGCCATACATACTGGTAGGTTGCCATAGCCCCATTCTTTGATTTGTTTNAGTTGCCTATGGGCTTTGGCTTGAATNTTGATACATTCTGCTCCNTACATTCTTGTCGCTATTCTGAGAGCTTTTTCTTCTACAGGAGCATTTGAATTGAAAATAGGTGTAAATGGTCTNCCATCTGCGATNTGGTCTTGACANGCAGATACNACCGCTTTAGCCAGCGGTGNTCCACCTNCNCCTCCTTTGGCATGAACTTCGGTCAAACATACCGCAGATGCACCAGATGCGGCAGCACAATTTCTGATGCAATCTAANTCAGCATCTGTGTCACTNGCAAATCTATTGATTGAAACGACTACAGGTACNCCAAATAATGACATATTCTTGATATGGCGGTCTANATTTGANTCCGCACCCTTTCTAACAGCATCAACATCTTCTGTTTCAATTTCTTCTTTACTAGGTCTTCTAGCGGCGCTATCTCCGAATGCCCCTCCATGTAATTTCATAGAGCGAACAGTAACATTCATGACCACGCAATCAGGTGATTTCCCAGANTTGAATGCTTTGATNTGCATGAATTTTTCAGCTCCCATATCAGAGCCNAATCCGGCTTCAGTGACGACATAATCTGCNGCTCCAAGAGCCAACTTATCCGCAATTATTGACGAATTACCGTGTGCGATNTTGGCGAATGGGCCACCATGAATGAATGCTGGNTCACCTTCTATCGTTTGAACTAAATTAGGAAGGAATGCATCTCTCAATAGAAGTGACATTGCTCCTGCTGCTCCAATGTCTTCTGCTTTAACCGGTGTCCCATCGAAGCGTTGTCCAATGACAATCTCACCAAGTCTTTTCCTTAAGTTAGCATAATCTGTTGCGAGAACAAGAATTGCCATCACCTCACTCGCCGCTGTAATGTCAAACCTATCCTCTCTGACTAGACCATTCGCAGGTCCACCAAGTCCTACTGTCACATTACGTAGAGATCTGTCATTCAAATCTACTACACGTGGCCATATGATTCTNGAAGGATTGATTTGCTGAACATTCCCGTGNTTTAGGTGGTTGTCNATCATTGANGAAAGAAGATTATGAGCGCTGGTGACGGCGTGTAAATCTCCTGTAAAATGAAGGTTGATATCTTCCATNGGTAGTACTTGGGAGAATCCACCACCNGCAGCACCNCCTTTGATTCCNAATACTGGNCCCATAGATGGTTCTCTGATTACACATGTNGCTCTCTTTCCTATTCNGTTCAATGCTTGNGTAAGTCCAATCGTTGTAACAGTCTTGCCTTCTCCAAATGGGGTAGGGTTTACACTTGTAACCAAAATTAGGGAACCTTGAGGCTTTGCCATGCGGGATTTTAGTGCTTCCCAGGTAATCTTAGCCTTGCCCTTTCCCATAATCATAATCTCGTCTTCAGAGATTCCTAACTTCCAAGCAATCTGGGAAATGTCTTCCATTTTGGCTTCTCTCGCAATCTCGAGGTCGCTCTGCATGCATACTATGCGTATTGAAGGGTTCTTGAAACCACTGTCCACTTTAGAGTTAAATCACACCTTTTTTGGTGTTAAAAAAAATCACCAATCATCGATTTTTTTTGTTTACTTTTTTAATGACAGTAACTAAATTCTCATTTCTTCTATCAACATCATATCCAAAATAATCCAGTAATTCTTTGACATCTCTGTAGATCAGTACTACGGCAAAAATTTGTATTGTTACGACAAATAATTCGATCCAGTATGCTGTTCTAATTGAACTTTCAATATCTTCTAAACTAACATTATCAGAACTGGATAATGTGCCTAACGTCATTCGAAGAAATTGAACAATTAGTGTAAAAATAATCAGGCCAAGACCGATCAATGATTTATCTCCAAAATTTGGAGTTTCATAAGTATGGACTTGCTGTTTTCCATTTTCTGAATAGAAGTCATCATGGGAGTTATTTGAATTTCCATAGTTTTGACTTTCAAATTGAGAAAAACGTTCATTCTGCCATCTATCTTCCGACATACCTATTGGTTATGCAGAGATTCTATCAAGTATCCGAAGATACTTGCTCATTCCTCTTTCATGCTTCCCAGATAGTCTGGTAATTCGACTCCAGCCATCTTTGCCACATCGTGGACTGGCGGAAGTGAGTTGATTAAGCTGGAGACGAAGTTTGCTGTTGAGCCTTCTCCATTTCCTCCGGCAGAATCCCAAACAGTAATCTTGTCGATTTGTAGGTTGGATATTGCCTCTACCTGCTTTGCAACAACATCCTCTAGTTTCTCAACCATTAGAAGAGTTGCAGCAGCCTTTGTATCTCCGCCAGCGCTAGCAACTAGGCTTGCATAACCAGTTGCTTTTGCTTCTAGAACTGCTTGGATACCTTCCGCTTCAGCCTTGTATCTTGCCAATACAGCATCTGCTTCACCAGATGCGACACGGCGCTGTCTTTCCGCTTCTGCTTCCGCAGCGATTTCGATTTGTGTCTTTGCGATTTCTTCACGAACGATTTCTTCTGCCTTCAATCTCTCTTGTTCTAGACTGTATTGTGCTTTCTGAACTTCCATTTCAGCGGTTCTTCTAGCAACTTCAGCACGACGCATTGCCTCTGCTTCCTTTTCTGCTAGGTAAGCGTTGTAATCAGCAATGCTAGCCTTTGATTCGTTTTCACCTTCAATCGCTAATGCTTCTTGTTGCTGAACATAGATACGTTGGTCAGAGTTTGCTCTCTTCATACCCTTTTCAGCCGAAGCAGCGTTTTCAGCAACTTGAATGTCTTTGTCACGGTTTGCTTGNGCAGCACCGATTGCACCATCTCTGTCAGCGATAGCAACATCTGCCTTAGCAGCGTTTACCGCAGTTGCAGCAGCCTTCTTACCGATGCTCTCGATATATTCGGACTCATCAGTAATNTCAGTGATGTTAACGTTGATTAGATTCAATCCAATCTTGTTTAACTCAGATCCTACATTGTCTCTGATGGACTCTAGGAATTGGTCACGATCCTGGTTAATTTGTTCAATAGTTAAGGAAGCAACTGTCAAACGTAGTTGACCAAAAATAATCTCAGATGCCATAGCCTCAATCTCCATTGGTTCAAGATGTAGAAGCCTTTCTGCAGCATTGTTCATGATTATTGGGTCGGTGCTAATACCCACTGTGAATGTTGATGGAACGTTGATTCTGATGTTCTGCATAGANAATGCATTTCTCAATGGAATGTTAATTGTCATAGGTGTTAGTTTCATCTTTTTGTAATCTTGAATTAGAGGCCATACAAGCGTTGCACCACCATGGATACACTTGGATGCACGTCCGCCTCCAACACGCCCGTATACTACTAAAATCTCGTCAGATGCACATCTCTTGTATCTAGTAACTAAAAGTACGATACCAAATGCAAAGATTAGAACTGTTCCAAATAATAGCCAAAATAGTGCTGTTGCTGTTTCCATTTTTTATTCACCTTACTCTTCTTCTGTTTGTTGTTTTTTGTTCAATGGTTCGACTACTAAAGTCGTCCCGATTATGTCTACTACGGTGATGAATTCACCGCTTCTGATTAGCAGGTCTTCATCCTTTGACCTTGCAAGTAGTGTTCTTAGAGTGTTGCCAACAGTAACTTGAACTTCACCATTTTCACCAGGTTTAATTCTTGAGTAAACTTGTCCTCTTTGTCCAATTGCTTCAGTTGGATTCATAGTGCCGTCAGCCTGTAAGTTGTTTATTCCTGCCATCATGTATCTAACCATGTACAGAGAACCACCTGCGGCTCCGCCACCTGCAACAACAGCGAGTAGTTCGATGCCTGTTGCAGAATTAACGAATAATCCCATTAGGCCAAACATCATGACTCCAGCAGCAATTCCTTGAAGACTNAACAGTTCGAAGGCTAGACTGCTATCCATGCTTATGTCAGTATCAAAGGCTGAGTCTACCACGCCTCCAAATATGTCACCAATCAACATTAGAGCCATCATGATGATGAAAAAGAATGCTCCCAATACGGCACAAGCAACGAATAGCAATTCAATAACTGATGGGGCTTCAAAACCTAGTAAGTCCGCCATCCAATTAAAAACGCTCATCTCGTATCATGTCTCCTAGTATGCTTTACTTAATGACACTATTGTTTTTTTCAATGGCGTTATTATTCTGCATCATCTTCTTTTTCTCTAGATATGCTATCAAGGATACGGATAGTCCAGCTAATATTGCTGATACGATTAGAGGCAGTTTAGCACTTATCGCGATTAGGAATACCCACAGAGGCAAAAACAACATTAAAACNCGTTTCATGAAAGGCCAAAAACCATTGAATAGATCGGCAGAACCGTCATCATCAATCATTCATACCACTCAAATGAATACAGTTCCTATGAATAGTGTTACAANCCAAACGATAACTCCAGCCCAAAGACCCTTNCCTTGTTTTTTGATTTGTTCTTCATGAACTTCTTTTGTGAAATTTTTCATTGGGTTAAGAAGCAAATCTCTTTGCTCTTGCCTGAAAACTACCAATGCGAGGATGAAGCAGGCTGCTGCGCCGGTTCCGAATAGCATAGTAATTGCTTCATTAACTTCCTCCATTAGTTTCAGTGACAGCCATATCTGAGTTACGGCCATCATGAACCACAAGAATGAACCTCGTTCTAGTGCGGACATAANTNNGGCACCGTTTCCTTGTTTTTGACTATTTGCCCGAATTGCTTCTAAATATTCCTGTAGGGTTATTCAAGTACTTCTACACAGTCCTACAAAATATGGGAACGGTCAGGCACGGTGTCGCAGGTGACCCGATTGGTCACTCACTGTCCCCAGTTTTGTGTTCTATCGTGCATGCTCATTTATCNAGGATTAANGGTTTGAAACTNCCAAATTTGAAGGGAGTNGCNGTCATTCCAACCAACGGTGTTGAAAATGCTCTCGCTTGGGGCTATGCAGGAGATNTTCCCTCTCCNCCANATTGGGATTANGTGGGCTCACCGCTAGGTAAATTCAGAGCTAACACCCTTCTAGAAAGAGCCGTNAATGATAGTCTTTCAATTACCGAACCAGATGAGAGATTACCCAATGCGTCATTGAAAGTTTCAGTTACAGAAAAAAATCATGCCTACGATGATGAGGTTTGGCTTTCCCTGACATCTCCGCTAAAACATCAATTATCTGCAGCAGCTGTACGTTCTCAAGATAATTGTATGGAAATAAGGTCTGTTAATACAATGCGCTGGGATGGAATCTCTTGGTCAGCAGCATCCACGGATGGTTTGGGAGTTGCAATGGTNGCAGATGCTTTCGGATTCCCTTCCAATGGTANTCTGGGAATAGTTGGCGGAGGAGGTACTGCTCGCTCTACTGCTGCAGCNTGGTCCGATTTAGGCGGTTCGATAAGACAAATGGGTGGAAAGCGACTTTTGGATAAAGATGGTCCGTGGAAACTAAACTATGGTGAACCGGATTTAGTTATCGATTTTGATAAAGGAGAAGGTGATATAATTCCAACATATTCACCTATGGAGGGCGATTACGATACACGGATAGAACATCTAATGAAAGTCATAGATGGAAGATGGCTCTTGTGTGCGCAACATCTCCATTCATGGGCAGTTTTATGGGCGCCTGAATTTGCGGATAAATTACCGTCACTTTCTTTGCTAATGACAAGATTAGTTTCTGTGGAGGTTGCACTCGCATGAAGAAATTAGCATTACTCATTGCTTTACTTTTTGTTCCATTTGTTAGTGCCGAAACATTTCCTCCACAGAGGCCGAATACTGGTTTCGTTGGATATTTTGAAGAGTATTCGGAGGCTATTGAATATCGCCTAACATATCCTTCTGTTGAAGACGGTGAGAATGCAAATATGGCACAAAACGGTCCTTTTGCGATAGTTGTATTTTGTCCCGATGATGGAGAATCAATTGAACAGTATCTATGGTTACAAGAGGGATTAAGCCGTCATGGTTTCATTTCCCTGGTTGTCGAGGATGGTAGATTCGATTGGAATGGTATAATCGACTTGTTGCAAAAATTCAACAACGGTACAATTAACACCGTATCTGGTTCTACAGGTATGTTCTCACTACCACATGTCGCTATTGGCGGACACGGAACAGGAGCATATTCAGCTGCTGAAATTTACAAGACGGGATTATTCGCAATAGATGGTTTATTCGGAATTGGCCTGGATGGAGCCGAGTCAGAGGTTGAAAATACGAATCAATTGTCTAGACCTGCATCAGCACTTTTCTTAACAGGCACAACTGATGATATTGCTCCTGCAACTGAAAATGTCATGTCATATGTTGAAGATTGGCCAGGTGCCTGGCAGATAATGCATGTTTTAGGTGCAAATCACATTGGTTATCAAGAATCTGATTCATTCTTCGAAAGATTGGCAGATGGTGATTCCACAATGGGTAAAGAGGAACAGCAAAATCATGCACTAAAGCATATATTGCCTTATCTTAATCTAACGCTAAGAGGTGATGATAGTGCCTATCAAGAAGCATTCAACCGTGAGACTAAATCCTCATCATCCGACCCTAATTCTTACATCGATGAAGATCTTGAATTGTCAAGATTATACAGCATTACAAACGCAGGATTGAGCAAAAATTACTTGACCATCAATCAGTCGTTTGATGTGACAGCAGATGTTACCATGAGAAATGGTGGAATGGCGTATGGAAACGTTACTTGTTTGCTCCCTGATGGCGTAGAGGTTGAAGGCAACCTCTCATCCGGAGTCGCAAAATGTGAATTAAATTCCTCAAACTTCCCTATTGGTAGTTCTTACCTCTCAATCAATGTACATGATTACAGTTTTTCAGACTACGAGCGAGTATTAGTTACCAGAATTGGTACTCCAATGGTTGAGGTAGTGCCTACACCCGAAGTTATTTTTGACCAACATGGAAATGTAACAATCTTTCCAAGTGATTTTGCGATAGACCCCGATGGGAAGGATGTTTTGTTTTATTCCGCAGAAATAACAAATGATACAGGGATTGTAGGTATCGAAAATTATGGCTTTGAAATGAAATTCACTCATTTACAGGAACAAGAATGGGATGGAACAATGACGCTCAATCTGAACCTAACAGCAGGTAGTGAAGATTTCATCACAATCACAACCAACCTGACCATTTTGCCAGTAAACGATCCAGTGTTCCAGACAGCAAATGTTCCTCAACAACAAACAGTAGAAGACGGAGAGAGTATCATATTCGACATCAGTGATTATGTTTCTGACCCGGAGAATCAACCGTTATTCTTTGAATTTGCAGTGCCATATGACGGTCTGAGAGTGTCTGGAAATAATTCGATAGTAATTATCGATCCCCAACCACATTGGTATGGAGTGGAACTTGTCAGATTAAATGTCTGGGACAATGTCACAGAAAAGATTGAGGTTTCTGTTCCGGTGAATGTCGTTTCTGTTGATGACCCTGTTGAGTTCCTCAAGTCATCTGCAAGCATAGAAATGAATGAAGATTCAACACTAACAATTGACTTTACTGAATATTCAATTGATGTTGATAATGATGTACTAGTTTACAATATAGTGGGCGAATTATCCCTGATCACCTATTCATTGAACGGAGATGTGTTGACAATTTATGGTAATGATGATGCATTTGGATTGCAGTCGTTTACAGTAACTGTTGAGGATGCATCAAGTAATGATAGTATGGAATTCAATTTGATGATTATGCCTGTTGCCGACCCACCTATTGTTCAGATTTCTTCGATAGACACAAGATATACTGGAGTTGATATCTTGTGGACTATATCTGATTCAGATGGCTCAGAAGGACATATTCAGTCGGTTACGCTTGATGGTGAACCGATTGGATTCATAACAGAATGTAATGGTGACAAATATATCACTTGTTTGACAGAATATGAATTCACAAACCAAACAGTTGGATACTACACCGTTGAAGTCAAGGTTTGGGATGGTTTTGCAAACGTTTGGTCTAATATTGCTTTCCAAAATATCGAGATTGTTGAGCCAAAGGTAGTTGAGGATAATGCTGAATCTGGTGGTTTAGATTCAGCTACGATACAATTGATTGCATTGTTCCTAATTATTGTGGGATTGATTGCATACCTTCTGCAATCTAAAAAATAATATTCACAATGGAATATTACCGTGTTTCTTTGGAGGAGACCATTCTCTCTTTGATGAAAGTATTCTGAGCGCTCTAATAAGACGTAATCTGCTCTCGCTAGGCTCGATTACATCATCGAGCCATCCATTCCTAGCAGCAACATAGGGGTCTCCAAACTTCGACTTGTATTCATCAACAAGTTGTAATCTAGTTTCTTCTTTTTTGTCTTCATCAGCTGCAGCAATCTCTCTTCTGTGAATGATATTCACCGCACCCTCAGCTCCCATTACTGCTAATTCCGCAGTAGGCCATGCTATATTGTAATCAGATTGTAAGTGCTTACAACTCATTGCTAGGTAAGCGCCTCCGTAGGCCTTTCTGGTAACTAATGTCAATTTAGGAACGGTAGCTTCTGCATAAGCGAATAATAGTTTAGCTCCATGTCGAATAATTCCTCCCCATTCTTGTACCACTCCTGGTAAGAATCCTGGGACGTCTTCAAATGTCACAAGTGGTATGCTGAATGAATCACAGGTTCGAATAAACCTTGCAGCCTTTATCGAGGCATCGATGTCAAGGCAGCCTGCTAGTACTTTTGGCTGATTTGCTACGATTCCAACTGGTTTACCGTCTAGTCTAGCGAATCCTATTACAATATTTTCAGCATAAGAGTTGAATAATTCAACAAATAATCCATCATCGACAATCTCTTCAATGACTTTTACCATGTCATACGGTCTGTTTGGATTATCTGGAACCAAGGTTTCCAAATCAGGATTTAATCTCGTAGGCTCATCTGCTGTAGGCTCTATTGGTGGTGAGGCCATGTTATGGTCTGGGAGGAAACTCAGAATTTCACCTGCAAGGATACATGCTTCTTCTTCATCTTCTGCGATCAAACATGCGATTCCAGACCTACTAGCATGCAGTTCAGCACCACCTAGTCCTCCTGCATCTATTTCTCCACTGATGCATTCAGGTGTTTCAAGAGGCGAGGACATGAATAACTGCCCGTGCTCACTTCCTAGTATTGTGAAATCCGCTAGGCTAGCGCCCAATGCAGATACTCCTACAACAGGCCCTAATACCAAAGAAATCATTGGGATTCTTCCAGAGCATTGAACTAATTTGTCAAGTAATTCACCAGTTCCTGCTAGAGACGAAATACCATCATGAGCTCTTTGCCCTCCACCGTCCCAAATTCCTACAATTGGAACTTTGGAGCGCTCTGCCATTTCTACAACTTTGGCGATTTTCTTGGCATGCATTTCACCCATGGAGCCGCCATGAACTGAGAAATCTTGGGAGAAGCAGTAAATTCTTCTTCCATTGATTGTTCCATGGCCACAAACAACTCCATCACCTAGTGTTTCATGCATGAACATACCATGGTCAGCAGTTCTGTGAGTAAGGAATGTGTCGATTTCAACAAATGAATCTTCATCTACTAGATTGTTGATTCGCTCTCTAGCAGTGCCCCTGCCCGTCTGTCTAATCGACTCAAGGCGCTTGATACCACCGCCCATCTTAGCTTGGTCGCGGCGATAACGAAGGTCTTCTAGTTCATCACTAGTGTTCCCTGACATCAGTTGTTCCACTCCTACACGGTTATTGATTAAAACGGTCAAGAATTCAGGATAGGTGAGTTCTCTCCACAAAGGTCTTGTGAAAGTAAGTCAAGGTCTAATCCATTAGATAATATCCAGTGGATTTTGACAAGAAGTGCTTCTGGTGAGGCGTTTGAGCCGTGGCCTAGAATTCCCATTTCTTGTTGGTTCCTGCCTTTGGAATACACGTTTAGGTCGACAGGTCCGTGAATGCATTGGTTTGCCACAATAACTGGGATAGACATGCCGATGATGGTTTTTGCAAGTTCGTCATTTTCTGGTGCATCTCCGTTTGAGTTTTCAATCGGCAAATGTCCAAGCCCAGTTCCATGGATTAATATTGCAGAATATCCGTTGTTCTCTGCCGATTTCAACATATCAGAATACAGATGGGGGCCGGCAATGAATTGAGCAATTTTTACATCGATGCTATACGGAGTCGGAGAGTTTATTTCTCTCTGCGGCATAGATTTAGTTGAATTATGTGTTAAGCCATCCTTGGTAATAGTGATCTCTGCAATTCTCTCGCTATTAATTGTTTGAAATGCATCTCTTCTAGTTGAATGCATTTTTCGAACTCCTATTCCCGGAGAAACAGCACACACTCCGTCACCTGAACCAGCATGCATTACAGTGACTGCAGCATCTTTGTAACCAGTAACTTCTGAACCGTTAGCTGCCCAATATACTGCTGAAATTAGATTTTCCGTGGCATCCGTCGATGCTCTATCTGCTGAGCGTTGAGACCCTGTGAAGACGATTCTTCCAGAAGGTCTACCTCCATTACCTGCGAAAGCAAATGATAAGGCTGCAGCACTGATATGTAATGTGTCAGTTCCGTGAGTAATTACTACACCAACTGAACCGTTATCGAATGCATTTTGACATGCTTCCATCATTTTATTCCAATGCTGTGCTCTTACGTCATCTGACCACATGTTTCCTATCTTTACAGCATCAATATTGGCAATTTCAAGAATCTCGGGAACGCTTGCTAGCAATTCTTCAGGCTCGAATCTTGCGATTACAGCGCCAGTGGTGTAATCGACTTTGGAGGCGATTGTACCTCCTGTGTGAATGATTGTTACTTTTGGTAAACTTTGGTCTTGTACAATGTCTGGTGTTGTCGTTGTTGTATTCGCCACGTCTTCAATTTCTTCAATTGAATTAATCATAACTAGTGGGTGGCTTATGTTGTATCCATTTGCCAACTTGATGGTTAAGTGGTCATCTGCTGCACCAGGTAGAACAACTCCTTGATGAGAGGTATTTCCCGCAGGCCCATCGACATGAATTTTGACCCTTGTCCCAACGTTTGGATGCTCAACCATAACATAGGGTGATTCTGCCGACTCTTGAATGTTAGTAATGTAAACTCTTTTTTTGTTTGAATATTATACCCAAATCTAATCTCGGGTCATTATTTTACAATAACAAGTGATATCATGTGTGAAACCACATATTGAAATTACAGACTCCAATCGGTGAAGTATGGGGAAGGGCGCAGTAATTAGTAATAAGCCGATGGATTTTGTCAGAGATACCATGGATCCGTTCTTATTTTGTGTCCATCACCTAGATTTGTATCCTGCAGGAAATGAATTAATGGGGCCAGATGAATCTCTGATAGGCAGGCAAATAGGCTCTGATTTTGATGAATCAAATGACTGGAAAATGTATCATGGAAACACAGTACCTGGATTTCCTGCGCACCCACACAGAGGTTTCGAGACGGTAACCATCGTTTTAGAAGGTCTAGTAGATCATTTCGATTCAGGTGGCGCCACAGGAAGATATGGATTTGGTGACGTTCAGTGGATGACTGCAGGGGCTGGACTTATGCATTCAGAAATGTTCCCGCTTGTTAATATGGATAAGGAAAACCGTCTAGACTTATTCCAAATATGGCTCAATCTACCCGCCAAAGACAAATTCGCAGAACCCGGATACGAAATGATATGGGCAAACGAGGTTGCGCCATTCGAAATTCTTGGAGGCACTGTTCGGGTGATTTCTGGCAAATGGAATGAGATACAAGCGCCACCTGCTCCAAAAGCATCTTGGGCTAACGATCCTAATCACGAAGTTGGCATCTATATCATCTCAATCAAACAAGGGGAGACAGTGGCCATACCAAAAGCCTCCAGTAAAGTAAATCGTATGATGTACCACATTGATGGAGGACTTGCTGAGATTGAGGGGCATATCTTATCGCCAAGGGATGGTATGCAATTAGACCCAACTGTTGAAGCGAATGTATCTGCCAAGGATGAAATGGTACGTGTACTGATTTTACAAGGACAACCGATAGATGAACCAGTGGTAAAATATGGTCCATTTGTTATGAACACGAACAAAGAAATTGTCGATGCTTTTGCAGATTATCGTGCGACTCAGTTTGGTGGATGGCCATGGGGCTCAGCTGATGTAGTGCACCCTAGGGATGCAGGCCGTTTTGCTCAGATGGCAGACGGTAAGAAGATCACACCTTCTTGATTAGAATCATTCAATCCAATTTACTTCGCCGGTATCGACATCATATACTGCTCCAAATACTTGCACACCTTCTTTTAGCATGGGATTATTTTGGAGTGATAAAACATCACTTTCCAGTTTGGTTTCTGCATCATGTATCATTCTTGGATTAAAGTTAGAGAAATCGAGGTTTGATAAGTCCGTTAACTTACGCTGTATGTCTTCTAAAGCCATGCTTGCCATCGCACATTTTGTGTGCGGCAGTATCACTATAGTGTGACAATTTAGTATGTGGGATGCTAAAACTATATCTTTTTCAACTTCAGGATTAAGTTGACCTCCTGCATTCCGAATGACTTTCATATCACCGATTTCAAGTCCAAAAATCTCATGAGGCACTATTCGTGAATCCATGCATGTTAGTAACAAGAGACCCTTTCCTGCTTGCCCTGGAATGCCCTTGGAGGAATAAGAATCTGAATAGTTCTTATTCTGAGCAGCAAGGTGTTGGATTAACCTTGAATCTGTCATTACCCATCCCTCACATGAGGTAGCATTTTGTTGTTTTCAACAAAACTTAGCGTTGATTGGTAATCAAATAGTAGAATTTCAGAAGACTTCTGCTTCAAGAATTTCTTCATCAGACTCGTTTGTCAAAATGACTCGATTCTTAGATTGGCTGTTAACTGCATAACCAACACCTATCATTCCTGCAATCAGTAATAGTGTAAGGACTAGCATTGCGAATGGGTATTCTGCATACAATTCAGATATTGACGCAAAGAATCCGTCGTGTGCTTTGTCTTCAGCCATAACCTTTGGTTTGATTAAACCAAATACAGCAGACTGGTCGTACACCAGCCTCGTAAATGTTAGTTTACCATTCATTTCAGGATTGTAATTCTCAGAAGGAGCAGCTGGATCAAGATCAGAATAGAAATCTGGACGCTGTTCGATTGATATGTCGACAGGTTCGTTGAGATTTAGCGTTAGTAGAACATCAACGGTATACGGGATTCTAGACTCAAAGAATTCAGGATCTTCAAGCACACCAAGTAACGTGACGGCCTGTCCAGTGATGTCAAAGTGAGCCCACTTGCCCCAAGAGGAACTGTCTACATCCAAGTCATAGTACCAAGTGTTAGCCATTCTGGAACCTTGGCCTTGTGCATCATTACTACCGTCTTCTCCCAAGTCGATGGAGAGTTGCAGTTGTCCTGCCTGCACAGTTTCTAATTCAAATTCGGCTGCAGACAAGGTCGCTTCCAATCTTTCAGTTCCGTTAGGAATCCAAACATAATGGGAATCCTCGGTGTAGTAAACAGCACCTGTAGCACCGTTGTTGAAGTGATTCCAGTCTCCTTTCCATGCATGCCTTACTCTGTCGGTGTCGACTGGGATTGTTGCGACTCCCATCATTTCGTTGTAGATTTCATAAGCATCCCATACATTGTATTCAGGGTGGTCAACAATTCCATTACCATCTTGGTCTCGCATTAATTGAAGAGTTCTCGCTAATGCCACGGCAGCATCCGTGTCGGTCAATCCATGACCAACTCTCCAGTCGTGGCACTGGCCAGTAGCGCTACGATAGCACTTTTCTGGGATATCATTACAGGAATCTTCGCTATTTCCATCTTCACATGAATTCGCCATTCCATCATATCTAGATGTTAATTCCAAAATCAACTCGAATTCGTGAACTCTACTGAATTCAGCACTGTCCCAATCCTCAAATTGTCCGTATGAAGCAGTCCCATCGCCACCAACCAAACTGCTTCCGTAGTCATGGTCATCACGGTGATAGTCTGCAACTCCCAAGGATGGAGCAGCATTGAGAACTAATCCTGCAATTCCTCCAACGTGTGGAGTAGCCATTGATGTTCCTGAAATTGCCATGTAGTACAAGTCTCCTTGAGTTCTTGTTGAAGCATCGATAGCAGTTCCTCTTGGTGCAGTTGCCCAGATATCTCTTCCAGGTGCGCCCACATCCGGCCATGTGTGTTGTTGGTTCATACAGCCTCTCGATGAGAAAGAAGTAATTGCAGTTCCGTCATGAGTTAGTGCAGCAACTGAAACGGCAGAAGGTGTGTTAGCATACACATTTGTACGCAAGTCACCAGAACATTCCGCTCCAGAACCACCAGAGTTAGAAGCAGCAAAAATTACTGCAACTCCGTTTTCGAAAGTCAGTCTATCTGTTAACTGTGCAATTACTCCGTTTGGATCGTAATCTCCATCAGTTCCCCATGAGTTGGAAACGACCCTGATGTGATACGGATTCTGTCCAGGTACTGAATTAGCAAAGGTCCATTCTAGCCCCTGTTCAGCAGCAAAAATCGATGCTCCATCTCCAGTTCCCAACGCAACTAATTGACCACCTTTTGCGACTCCTGCACGTCGGCCACTAGATGCATCCCCGTTACCTGCGATGGTTCCTCCAACGTGGGTTCCATGTCCAGAGGATGTGTCTGAGTTCCTTGTTTCAGTCCAGCCAATTCCATCGAATTTAGCGGAATAAATTGCTTTGTCGCCAGTCCAAGGCTCTAGATAATCATAATCTGGATGGCCAGCATCAACTCCTGTATCCAAATCGACAATTGCAGTTCCATCTCCATCCCATTCTGTGAAAGATAGGTCGATATCATACTGTACCTCACCATTTGGGGATATGATTGCTCGGCTCCATGAATCGGTAGCTGTTACAACATGTGTAGTTTCATGCATCATTATTCCTGGGTCAGTTTGTGTTTCTCCACCCCATTCAGGAGGTAAGTAAAAGAATTCTAATGGCTTATCTAATTCTAGGTATTCTACACGATGCCAATTAGAAAGGTGACGTACATCCTGCGCTGTTCCTTCTACTAGGCCTCCATCGACTAATGGCGCTCGACCAATTAAGTTGAAACCTAATTCTTTCAATTGATTTTCATCGTCTTCTGTCATTGGGGAATTAAGTTGAAAGATTACCGGTAATACCTTCGAATCTTCAGAAATTTCTAACTCTTCTATTAGATCATCATTCATTTTTGAGATATCACCAAGCGGATTAATTCCCTCAATTAGTGGAGATGCGACAGCACTAACCATTAGAAGTTGGATGAAAATTGCTGATAGCGCCACATACCTAGCAGATGAGACCATGTTTTAGTAGAGAAGAAGGATTCTTATAACGATGATGGAAACATGAGTTCGTAAATCAATCTGAAATTTCCTCGTTAGACCAACTTTCCATTAGGTTAATTTGTTCAGCAACTGCCACTACATCTCCATCTTCCCACCAATCTACTGCGATAAAAGTAGGCCGATTCTCATGAAATTCCCAGCATTCTATTGCCCTTGCCAATAACAGCTGGTAGTCATTTACTTGTTCTGACCTTGTTGGGTCTGCAAGACCAATGCTGTTCGATACCCAATGGTTCATGTGCCAAACTGGTTGATTTCCATCTCCTCGGTGGACTTCACAATTCATGTTATCAGTACTGTCTTCACCATAGTTGGTTGTCCAACCGTGAACCACAAAGTCATGAATTTGAGGATATGATTCAGCAGTTCCTTGTTCCCAAAACACAACAAGACGGGTATCTTGTTCAATTAATTCGATTAGAGTTGGCCATTCTTCTCCAAGAATATGCGTGAACATCCAATCGCTTAGATTTGATTGGTTTAGCACATACATTACATGTTCTGCACTAACATGCGATTCGATTAGCAGAGTAACTACATCTCTTGGTTTTGAATCCATTAATTGCTTCAGATCAGATAGCCAATCAACAGCATTTACTTGACCGTAATAGCATGGGCTGTAAACATCGCTATTGCTGCCATGACACAATCGAACTGCATCGCCAGAATCAGCATTAGGTGTAGCATAATGAGTGTCGATCATGAAAGCTCTAATTCCTGCATTCCATTGAGCATTTAGACCGGTCCGGTGATTGCTAGCGGGGTAGTAAATTCCATCTTCATGAGTTGCATGTCCATTGTGAGTTTCAGGAAAAGTCACATTGTCATAGGTTCTGTGACAAAGAATAACCATGCCATTACATGCTTCAGTTTCTAGTTCAATTTCTTCTTCAAGAATCTCTTCTTTCATCTCATCAGTCGTACAGCCAGGTAACAGCATCAATCCGCACAATAGTAGTGCTAAGATTCGCTGCATGGATATATTGAACAGGCCAGATGAAATCAAATCATCGGTCAAATGAAATTTATTTCCAGGGTTCGTGTATCATAGATTGAACAAAGCCTCTGCATGATTGAATTTGTTTAATTTAGGGAAATGTGGTGGACGCTGGGGGATTTGAACCCCCGGCCGCTTGGTTGCAAACCAAGCGCTCTTCCAGCTGAGCTAAGCGCCCCTATTGTTTGCGGGAAAGTTTCTCCCTTTTGAGGATTCACACTCGGTCTACGGTTGCATCACGGTCTGGACCAAGTCCCACTGAAGTAATTGGAACTCCTAAAATCGATTCAAGTTTAGTGATATAATTTTGAGCAGCTGCAGGGAGGCCAGAAAATCCTAGACCTTCTGAATTACACTTCTTTGCAATTCCAAGCCATTCTTCGAGAGAATGTCCTGCAAATCCAGGCATTGTTACGTAAATTGGTTCACAATCCTCCAAAGCAACTGCACTTGCAGGCATTTCATTAATTTCGGTGCCATTCATATTGTAGCCAACGCAGATGTTGATTTCATCCAAACCACCAAGAACATCTAGTTTGGTTAGAGCGATTTCAGTAAACCCATTGATTCGATTGGCATGTCTCATGACTACTGCATCAAACCAACCGCATCTTCGCTTTCTTCCAGTTGTTGTGCCAAATTCATGGCCTACTGTTCCCAGATGGTCACCAACCTCATCGAATAGTTCCGTTGGCATGTGACCATGACCTACTCTGGTGATGTATGCCTTGGTTATTCCAATCACATTATCGACATGGCCTGGATGAATTCCTGCACCATGTGATGCATTTCCTCTTGATGTAACAGATGAGGTTACGAAGGGGAAAGTTCCTTGATCAATGTCCAATAAACATCCTTGGGCACCTTCTAGAATGATTCGCTCGCCCATCTTTAATGCATTATCTAGTAGAATTCCAGTATCGGTTATTGCAGAACCGAATCTTTGCTTAATCCAATTAATTTGTTCCTTGAGTTCATCAGAGGTAACTCTCTGAGTACATCCAGCAGATTCTAAACTTCGGTTTTGTCTGTCAGCCATTTCATCAAAATCACAATAATCGAGGTCTGCAAATCTTAATCCTATTCTGTTTATTTTGTCAGCATAGGTTGGTCCAATACCTCTTCCAGTTGTCCCGATTTTTTTGTCTAGACCATCAATGTAGGTGTGGTAAGGCAATATGATGTGAGCTCTATTGGAGATGAATAATCTCTTTCCTGAGGGATCTGTTCCTCCTCCGTCAGTCCAATCATTCAACTCTCTGTCTAGAACCCAAGGGTCGATGACCATCCCATCTCCAAGAACCAAGCCACAATCTTCTCTTGTTATTCCTGATGGTAAAAGATGGAATTTTAGAACACGATCGCCTAGTACTACGGTGTGTCCTGCATTGTTCCCTCCTTGGAACCTGGCAACCCATGTAGCAGATTCTGCCAATCGGTCTACCAATTTACCCTTACCTTCATCTCCCCATTGTGCGCCTAAAACCACGGTTGCTGGCATCTTCCTCATGAGGGTGGTAATCCATAGGGTGGATAATCTATCCGCTAGGAAGTAGTCATTTCCCTAGTCAAAGAAAGTGTATATTTGAGACTTCATAACGGTAAATATGTTGCCGGTTTCGCGAATTCAGTTTCCAGATATGATGCAAAAAATGCTGGGGTTTAAATAGGATGCGAACTACTCTCTATTGTTAGAGGGGAAGGAAGTAGTAGAGTCCGAAACTAAACGGATTCGAGGAGGGTATTCCTCCACAAACATTATAAACCTGTGGCGCCAATTATACAACTCGGAGTTGATAAGATGTTAGGAGAGAGAAACGACAAGGAACAAAAACAGCACAAGAACGCACAAAGAGACAACAAAGCCAGAACTGGATTTGGTGCTCAGAGGCCACATAAAGCAACTGTTGAAGGACACACAAGTCCATGCACGGATTGCGGTGATACAAATTGGAGTAACGACATCTCTAGAGGTGAAGTTTCATGCGGAACCTGTGGACTAGTTGTAGAAGAAAATACAATTGACCCAGGAGCGGAATGGACTAACTTTGAAAACTCATCTGGCGACAGGTCAAGAGTGGGTTCAGCGCCATCCTACCTCTACGCAGACAGAGGTATGAATACTCACATAGCAAGAGCTGATTTGACTTCTAGTGGCGCTTCAAGATTCGGAATCAGCAGCAGACAGCTCAGAGACCTTAGAAGGAGAAGAGTCATCGATGAGAGAAGTCAAACCAGAAAGAGTAGAGTTAGAAATGTCATGAAGGCGAACGACATGATAAAAAATTACAGTAAATTGTCCAAAGAACAAATGGAAATGGCATGCAGAATTTATTCGAAGTTGTCAATGAATGGTTATGTGGCAGGTAGGTCAGTCGCTGGTGTTGCTGGGGCTGTATGTTACCTCATCGCAAAGAATGATGACCAACCAGTCCAAATTACAGAGGTAATGGAGAGATTTAAGGTCGGAGAGAAGGAACTATCCAGAATGATTAGGCAAGTTTCCAGCAGAATGAGACTTCAGAAGGTCATAAAACCAGATTCTTTCTTCAACAAATTGATTTCTAAACTAAAACTACCACCAAACACTGTCCAAGAGATGACTAAGATTTGGAAGGCTATTGAGAAGAAACCTGAATTATGGCAGGGGAAGAAACCAGTGGGAATCGCAGCGGCTATCGTTTATTGTGCTGTTAAACAGACAGCGAACAAGAGAACCCAAGCACAGATTTGCAAGGTTGCGGGTGTTTCAGAGGTCACAATTAGACAGACCCTTAGGGATATTGAATTCGCAATGGATGCACTTTGAAGTCATTCAAGAGAGAATGTTCATTTGATATGGGTGGCTAGGATTGCATATGAGCAGCCGAAGGACGAATAGGGTTCAGCGAAAAATAAGGGTTCCTTCTAGTTCCAAGAAGAAATCCGACAAGAAGAAAACCGAGAAGGTTGGAGAAATTCCATGTGGAATAAACGGTTGTGATGGCTATGCTGACAAACACATGGGCGGCAGATCACTAAGTCAAGAGAATGGTATAGAAACTTGGGGTGAAGGTGCTTTTACTGTTAGGAAGAACAGAGTGAGAGTCTGCAAAGCTTGTTACAGAGTTTGGAAGAAAGACAACAAAGATGACAAAAACACGCAGTATTAATCTCTTTCACTTTCACTTTTACCCCCACTGTCCTAGAAAAGCAAGTGTACCGTAGCATCATGTTTCAGATGTCATGAGACAATTTAGAGCGGTTATCCGGTCCCTGGTTACCCAACATGGAACATTGGTAGCATTAGATGATGCATCCATAATTTGGAAACAAAAGGGCGAGAGAGAGAAGAGATTGAAAATAACAGCACAAGCAAGCGTGATTCTAGGTCTTATTGGACCAAATGGGCGAATAAATCGTGTTGTTATTGGTGATGATTATGGTGGAATAAGTTTCGTTTCAATACCAAAAATGGAATTGATTGAAAGATTCGTAGTCGGTGATTCAAGAATAAGATCACTGTGCTGTTCATCAATTAGTGGAGAAAGTATCCTGGTGGGATGTGAAGATGGTAAGGTGCATATGGTTGGACAGAATGTTCCGAACAACGTAGTCACTTTATTCGAACTTGAGGGTCCAGCATCAGCATTGAGGGTTGAAGGCACCGTTCTCCACATACACCAAGGCTGGGAGAGAAAGGTAGTAGACTGGATGGGTGAGAACACTTTACTTGCTACCGTTTGATGTTTCTTTTTCTTCTAAAGGCCAAGGAGGGTCAGATACTAGAAAGTAAGCCGTTCTTGCAGGTCGTGGCCAACTTCTAGGGGATTGTCCAGAGTTATCTTCACATTCCTCGAAGAAATTCAAATGTTGATTTAGTACCTCTTCAATCCTCTCTTGGCCTTTAATTGCAGGTCCTCTGGCCGGAACTATACTATTTGGCGTTAGATCATACATCGTTTTGAATGATGTAATCAACTCTGGTAGGCTTCCTCCAGGCATATCCCATCTAGTTGGGTTATCTGCTCGTGGCAAAATCGCCCCAGTAACCAAAATACCTCTCTGTTGTTCGAAAAAACCCATTCCGTCAGGACAATGCCCTGGTAGTGAAACAGCTACAATATTTCCGTCTCCTAGATCGAAATTATCTCCTTGTGAAAGTGTTTTACAATTAGTACTTGGCATGTCTGAATCATACCTGTTAGCCCACGTAGAATAAAAATCGCCGGTCTCCATCACAGATATTGCATCACTGTGTATGTGAATTGGGGCGTCGGAAAAGGACTCACTGATGTACTTCGCTGCACCAGCAAATGGGTATCTTCTACTTGTCAGTAGGATATTATCAATTGTAGAATCTTCACCGATGTGCCCAGTAATTCTCTCTACTTGCAACATTTGATACCACGTTGTACCAGCATCAATTAGCACGTTTGAGTCCTTACCAGAAAAGATGATGGCGTTGGAATCATGGTGGATGCCAGGTAGTCTAATGATGCGCACATTTAGGTCGACAGAGTTGCTTCCCTTGAATTAGGAGGTAATTTTGGATGGTTTGGGTTAAATATGGGAAGTAGGTCGGCGACTTATGGCTCGATTCCCTGAGGCAGAGGCTCGCATGTTAAAGCGCAGCATCTGTATGAAGTGTAATGCAAGGAATGCAGTTAGAGCCAAGGCTTGTAGAAAATGTGGCTACAAGGGACTACGCCCAAAGAACATTGAGCGAAAGGGCATATGATCACAAGCCCAATAACGGCCAAATAAAGGCCATTGGGCCTCCAATCATTAACATAGGAATTGTGGCTGGCCACAAGAATAACAGTAGAGGATATTTTTTGGTTATCCAAACCTCTTCAACACCATTTTCGATTAATTCAGTAATGTCCTGCTGAAGTTTTTCCTTNCTNGGNGTCTTCGTAGGAGCTCTAGTTTTGTGAANAATTTTCTTATCACCACTTGGCATCTCCACAATTGNAGTNAANAACCAAACATGAGAATCNAGAACATNGTTAACATCCATNCTTTCNGCATGCCATATTAATTTGAGATTCCTTTGNCCGTTCTTTAGATTTTTAATCATCATAATGAANGGTAGAATTAGGAATGCNAATCCTCCCCANACTAATANTGCAATAGCNGGNGGCATNGCAATAATTGTCTCATCCATATANTGNGTGAATAGNATNGGGAAGCCNGACCATGTTGGTACAAGAAGAGANACCCACATNAANCCCTTACAATCAGCACCNCCNTGAATCAATCTTGCTCTCCATGCAAAATCGATAAGCGCTATAGGAATGAAAACTGATACAGTTGACCACCACAATGTCGCTTGTAGTTCTCCTTCACCATTCAATATCTCAATCAAATCATCAGAATGGTGAACAGAAATTCCCTTTACAATGCCAATTATTCCAATTAAGTACCAAACAGAAACCGCAATATCGAGTTTGTTGCCATTTTTTATGTCTGCAAAACTAGGTCTTCCAATAACTGCCATTGATGCATAGGCAACTACTGCGGCAGCAGAAGCAAAGATGTACCATTCAGCCTCTTGATTTAGCAAATCTAGAGTCCAGAGGAAAATAGCAGGTTTCGACCATGTTATCCAGAATTCGTTTGGGACACGTCTCTCTTTGTGGTCAAGCCATGCAGCGATAGATAGTGCTCCAAACAGAACTATCGCTCGAGTCCAAGCGATGATTTCCTCGGACTCCATGTGACTCGGGCGGCGGCAATTAACTTAAATCCGACACTCTTAGAGTCATCTCACACGAACCTTTGTGTGGGTGATTAAAATGTCCGACATTGAAACAAAACTTGAACAAATTGCGACTGTAATCAACCAAATCGATGATCCCAAAGTACCTCGTAATATACGAAAAGGTGCAAAGGAGTCATGCGAAAATTGGCTATTGAACAAGGCAAAAGAAATGGATGTCAGAATCGCAATGACTCAAAACAAGTTAGAAGAATTATATGAAGATCCAAACATACCACCGGAATTTGGAACATTGATTCTGATGATTAACACTGAACTTGAGAAGTTGCTTCGAGAATCAATGTGATTACTCTTCTTCAGTCAATATCAGTTTTAATTTCTCAAGGTCTTCTCTTAGTTCAGAATCTATTCTGCCTTTTGTGAGACTTTCTTTCATTAAATCGTAATACATTGTATCAACAGATGCAGACATAACAAAATCAATTTCATTTTGTCTTGCTCTACCACGTTGTAAAATTATTTTAATAGCGGATATGCCAGAAATCCTTGTTACTTCCTTGTCGGAGACTCCTAGTCTCTTTTGCAATTCTGTAAGTTTGTGATACTCTCCAATTGATAGGTTACCATCTCTTAGAGCATCTTGCCATGCTTCTTTCAGAGTTGGTGCTCTCTCAGATAGCAATATTGCGATTGGTCGTGTCTCTTCGATGTTTTCCAAAACAATCTTGACTATTGCAAACAAAGGAACTGCTAAAACCATTCCAACAATTCCCCACAGCCAGAATGAGAATGCTGTAATCAATAGGAGAATAACTGGGGATAAATCCAATGCTCTTCCCGCCCATTTAGTTTCAATGTAATTACCCCATACTTGTTGGTTTACTAGCAATATTATTGTGAGAACTAGCAAAGCAATTGGCTTCAATAAAATTAAGCCAATAATCAATGGTGGTATTGTTGCAATAAGGGAGCCAATGTATGGCACATAGTTCAGAATAAATGTCAATACTGCCCAAACAAACCAAAGGTCGATTCCAAAAATCATCATCACAATTGCTGCAATTATTGCACTACCAATTCCACATCCGGTTTTTACGATGATGTATGTGTTAATACCCTCTTCAATCTGGTGTTGTATCGCTTCCATTTTGTTTGAGCTTGAATTAGGCCACGCTCTCTCAATTCTACCTGGAAGTAAATGCGCTTCGAAAATAATGAAAATTAGGAAGAAAAGTACAGTTATGCTTGTTGTAATGAATGAACCAACACTACTTACAACCGAAGTGGCAATTTCTCCAGTACCACCTCCCGAACCGATGCCTAGGGATTCTAGTCCACTACCGAATGAATCACCATCATCAGAACTTGAGGCATCGTTGATCATACTGCCAATTAGAGGCGCCTTCTTGAGTTGCTTCCATCGTTGATTTAATTTATCGTCATATTCAGACTGTTTATCTTCATCATCAACCAAACCTTGTACTTGCGACCAAGCAAAAAATGCAGCAGAAGTGATGATTAGTATAAACAGTAACAGCATTGTCAGATATGAAAGGAATACTGGAAAACTGTTCTTTGAAAGATAATCTGCTCCAGGTTTTAAGACAAAATATATGCCCAATGCAATGAAAAACGGCTTAAGAACACTTTCCAAATGAATCATAGCAATACAAAGTACTGCAATAATTATCAATGAATGAGAAATAATTGTCACTCTTTCTTGAAAGGTCGATATGGCCTTGTCATTAGCAACTTCGCCCATGGTTTGGACAATGGTTTCAACTACTTGAGATAATCCCGTGTTGAGATTTTATCATGAAATTTGTTTGTTTGCTGTGACCTCTGGTGTTAATCTGTCAATCACAGCAGATAATCTCTCGACCAAACTTGTCTTGTTTTCACCAATCAGAAGGGCATGCTCCATAACCTCATCTAGGGTATCTACAGGTATTACCTCGATACTTTCGAATTGTTGGTCAAGTAGGACATCTTGAGCATTAGCTCTTGGTATAACCACAGTTTTGATTCCTGATTTAGCAGCAGATTCAATCTTAGCAGTTACTCCACCAATCGGTAGTACCTCCCCTCTTACAGAAAGACTACCTGTCATTGCTAGGTCTTGTCGAATTGGTATGTTTTCAAGCGCAGATATAATTGCAGTAGCAATTGTAATTGACGCAGAATCTCCGTCTACACCGTGTGTATCAACGAATTGAATGTGTATGTCATAATCAGATACGTCTTTTCCAGTTAATTTCTTAATAACAGCACTTACGTTTGTGACACTTTCTTTCGCTAGGTCAGACAATCCGCCGGTTGCGTAAACCTTTCCTCCGCCACCCAATGATGGGGTTACTAGAGCTTCTACAGGGAGCATAATTCCACTGTAGTCAGATAATCCCGAATCTGCACCAAGTACTGCAAGACCATTCACTCTTCCAATTCTGTTTCCAGAGTTGACTACCAATGAGTATTCTTGCCTTCTTTCTATCATTCTATCTGCAACTTGCTGCTCTAGAGGTTTAGCGATGTTTCTCGCTGCTAATACGTGCTTTGAAGTGGCATATTGTGCGCCTTCTTCACATGCTAAGTCTCCAGCGATTCTTACTAATCCTCCAAGTTCACGCAATCTTAGGGATAGTTTCCCTCTTCGACCTGCTCTTCTTTGCGCTTCACGAAGAATTACGGCGACAGCGGATCTGTCGAAGTGAGGTATCTCTCTGGATGTGCCTGCGTCTCTTCTTACTTCTTGAGCGATGAATCTAATCAAACGTCTACGGTTTGCGGTTGTATCTGGCATGTGAGAATTGACATATACTTCGTATCCATATCCTCTGATACGACTTCTAAGAGCGGGGTGCATTCCTTGTATAGCGTCTAAGTTTCCTGCGGCGATTAGAATAAAGTCGCAAGGGACAGCTTCTGTTTTGGTTAAAGCACCACTTGAGCGCTCTGAGCGTCCGGATATAGGGAAAGCCCTCTCTTGCATAGCGGTAAGTAGAGCTTGTTGCTCTTCTAAACGAAGAAGATTGATTTCGTCGATATACAATACTCCGCCGTGTGCTCTGTGTATTGCTCCTGGTTCTACCCTGTCATGAGCAGGAGTTTCCATCCCACCGCTCTGGAATGGGTCGTGTCTTACATCTCCAAGTAGGCTTCCCGAGAGTGTTCCAGTAGCATCTACGAAAGGTGGTGCTTCGTTAGCCTGGTGTTTGACTAAAACTTTAGGAATACGATTTTCTTCTGCTCCGCCCAATCTGGATCTAAGGAACATGTATCCGAACATTAGCAGGAGCATGCCGAATAATAGCGTTAAGATATCTCCACTTTGCAATGCAACGATAGCCAATAAGAAGGCTATAGCAACAAATCCTATCATCAGCATTTTTTGGCTCTTTTCTTTTTGGATTCTTATTGCTTCTTTTTGGGATTTGACAATTCTGTCTCCTCTTCCTGCAGGAACAGTGCGAACTCTCGGTTCGTTCTCATCATCTGCATTAGGGTAGCAAAGAATGTCTTCCAATTTATCTTGAGGAATTAACTCAGTCATCGACCTTGCTAGCATTGATTTCCCAGTACCTGGATCTCCAATCATCATCATGTGACGCCTTTGTTCAGCGGCTTTTTTGATAACTATCGAGCCAGCCTCTTGTCCAATCACTTGGTCTACTAGTCTTTCAGGAATTGGTACGTCCTCTGTTGTAGAGAAGCCGATACTTCGTACCCACTCATCTACGTGAACATCATTTATCTCCACTGAATTACCAGGTTCTGGAGCCCAAATTGTAACGGTAGTCGGTGCTTCATCCGTAGAGTTATTTTCTATCTCTTCAGTGCCCGATGGGTCTTCTTCTGTCCCGATATCTTCCTCTGACACATCCATCCCTCTGAACCAGACCATTTTAGGGGTTTGTGTATTCGCAGGTTACTTTAACCTACGGAAACACTCACTGCCTGTATTGTTCGTAATATTGGTGACCGTAGTAAGCCCATTGTTCCATAGTCCAGCCAGCAGGCAATCCGCCAGGTGGAAGTGGTGGTGCTCCTGGTGGAACTTGCGCAACAACTGGAGCAGGTGCTGCGACAGGTTGCTGGAATATCTCTTGGGTTCCACCGTACATTGAGTTTGCAACAGTGTCATGTGCTGGTAATTGGTTTGCCCAATCTACTACTTCTGGTTCAGATCCTCTGTTTCCTCCCCTAATGAACATCAAACCAATCAATAGAGCAATTATTACTACTCCTACAACTATTGCGATGACGGTCATGTCAAGTCCAGTTTCTTCTGAAACTGAACCAGAACTTGCGGAGTCGCAAGTTGTTGTAAATCCACATGCTTCTTCTTTGTCAGCTTCCAACTCAGCGAGTTCTTCTGCTGCTGTTTCGTATTGAGTGGTTCCCTTTTCCATGTTCTTCATTTCAGATTTCTTTGAACTGATTTCAGCTTCTAAGGTATCAATTAACTCTTCGAGTTCTTCTGGAGTTAAGGTTTCAGGACCAGGGGCTTCTTCATTAGCTGTCCATTTGAGATTGTTACCTGCCCATTGATATTTATCACCGGTATCTGACATAGCGACTACCTTTGTTACCTCGATGTAATGGAATCCCCATTCCTCATGTTCTCCAGGCATTCCTGATTCATCGATTTGACCATTAAGCGGGTCGAATGTCCAACCATTGTTCTTCATTGTGATGTCATGTTCGATAACCTGATTCTTCATACATACTGCATCGTTGCATAATTTCCACGTGGTTGTCAAAGATGTGATTGTAACATCATTTTTGTTCAAGAACATAGTAACTTCAGGAACTTCCTCAATGAATACATTCCTCGCATCAATCTTTACGTCTCCACTATCGCCTTGTCCTACGGTTAGAGGAACGCTGTCGTAGACTTCTACATCAAAATCGTAACGATTTTGATCATATCTGTCCTCAACTATGATTGTAACAGTTTGAATACCTTCTTGATCCCATATCATTGTTAAAGTATTGTCAAAATAACTATGCCTCACTGCACCTGGGATTTCGTTGCTTGCAGATATTGTTACTTCGTCCACGTTTCCATCAATATCTGTTAGAATCTCAGATAGGTAGATGACCTTTTGAGTTCCTGCCTTCAATCTTAGTCCTTCGTATTCAGAGAGGTCTAATCTTGGAGCGTCGTTGACAGGATTTACAGCGATAGTTATCATTTGATCAGAATATTGCTGTCCATCACTAGCTCTGATTGTGACAGTGGTCTCTCCGTTTATGTCATCATCCATTGTTTCATAGTTTAAAGTAAATCCAATCAATTCCAGGTTCAGTAGTTCAGGATTGGAGTTGTCAATAATTGCCAATACTAGGTCATCAGTTGATGAAGGGTTTCCTTGGTTGTCAGTATCTGATAGATATGATGACAACATAGTGGATGATGAAGAACCTTCATCAACAAATTGTTTCGCAATACCTGCCCATCTAGGTTGGCCATTTTCTATTACGTTGAAAAGAAGTGTGCCATATGCGTTTTCGATACCATCGTTAACGGTAACTTCTATTCCTGTGGCAGTTGGTTGCCCATTAACGTACTTGATGTTTTCAAAGTATACCTCAATCTCTTGAGTATCAGGATGCCATGCAACGAAATTAGGGCTACTACTGCTAATTACCAGATCTGAAAGTGGAGTTTCAGCGTCATTGATATTATCTGCGATTGGAACCATTGTTGTGGTTTGCACCTTGACAGTAGGAATCGGTTCTGCGGTAATGATTGGCTTAGCATTCATTAATTTGAATCCATTTTCTGTTACTTGCCAAGCGCTGGTTTGCATTCTAGAATCAATCGATCTGATTCTAATGTCATAATCGCCCGCACCCATGTCCATTGTTGGCTTAACGAGATATTGGCGATGCTCGCCATTAGTGCCTTCTTGGAATACTTGGTCTCCACCGACAATCAAATTTTCCCCACCTAACCAGTTATTTTGGTCAGCTTCTGAAATTTCAACATCGAATGTAAAGAAAGAGGTGTTTATGTCTACTGCGTCGTTGATTGTTGTCTTTGCTTCAATTAGGAAGTTATCTCCTCTTGCAATTTCACTTGAGCCTATTACCTGTGCTTTTCTGGCAACTGGAATTAAGTCATGTGGTATGATTTTTGTTCTTTGATTATTTGAACTAGATTTGTCAGCAACAAGGTTTGAAAGTTCTACTCCAAAAGTGGTTTGATAAGCATTTGATGGTAAATTCGAAGTGTCGATTTGTCCATTGAAGGTCTGCGTAGCACCATTTGAATTGAAGTTATTCAGGGGTTGAGTTGAACCGACATATGTTTTCACGTTATTTGATTTGTAGAAGAACTTAACATTCCCTCCATCAGTGTAAGCATCAACACCATTGTTGACTATGGTTGCTTGCAAATCCAAGGTGTCACCGTTGATGTAGCCTCCTCCTGGCGCACTAGGGTTGTTTGCAGTGAAACTTTTGACACCAACGTCAATTGTTGGAGCCATGTTTGCATCTGCCGCAGATAGTACATTTCGATGAGATGTGTGATCGCCGTCTAATAACGCAGCAACAGTAAGGAAGTTCTCAGCAGATGAAAGTCCAGATGTTGCTCTAGCAATAGAGGTTGATACAGTCCATGATTTAGTTACCGGATTTCCTGCTGAAAGAGTAAATGATTCGAAGCCTGAGTTTCCACTGTTCAATAGCCACTTTCGCCAAAGGTGGGGTGGTCTGTCTGATCCGCCACCAGTGGTATATGCTTCAGCACCAATGGATTCAGTTACTGCGGCGTAAAGGTGAACTGTCTTAGTGCCTTGACCAAGGTAAGCAGCAGTAATCTGAATATTCATTTGACCGTTATTTTCTGATTGAACTACTTCTAATTGGTAGTCAGCAGCGTCGACCATATCTCCTCCGCTTGTGTAAAGTGAATCATATGGCCCACTGCCGGTGTAATAATTTCCAGATTCAGCGTCCCCAAAGGCTACTTTAGGAATGTAATTGTCATATCCAGATGCTGATTGAATGTGACTCTTACGGTTGATTGGAGAGTCGCTAGGATTACCTGTTGTTGGGGATTCCCAAATGGATACAAAAGTAAAGTCATCGCCGTTAGTGTTGTATAAATTTTTCAAATTATTTGTAGCACTGATACAAGGTCCACACCAATGTGCTCCCATGTATTCTGCCAAAACAGGGTGTCCTGGGCTTGTTGCCTCCTTTTTGACAGGTTCGTCCTCCAGGACAACCTCGATAGAATCATTCTCTGCAATCACT
>PAMN02000041.1 GCA_002707335.2 Methanobacteriota archaeon
TTGGGTACGCGATACGCTAGGTTTGGCGGGAGTATATGGTTGACCAGTTACCGAACCTTGGACGCGAAAAAGTAATGCTTGAAACGCTTGGATTGGAGTCAATGGATGATTTATTTTCAGACATTCCAGAATCAGTTCGAATGAATGACGAATTACCATTACCTGTTCCACAAACAGAAGAAGAAATTATTGCCGATGCAAGAAGACTTTTGGGTGCAAACGTAGCACTAGGCGACCGAGTTAGTTTCCTTGGTGCAGGCTTAAACAGAAACTATGTTCCTGCTAGCGTATTTCAATTAGTTACAAGAGGCGAATTCTTGACCTCATACACTCCATACCAGCCTGAAGTCAGTCAAGGAATGCTACAGGCAATGTGGGAATTCCAAACTTTGATCTCAGAATTAGTTGGTTTAGAAGTTTCAAATCTTTCAGTATATGATGCCTCTACGGCTGCTGCTGAAGCACTGACATGTTCAATTAGAATACATAACAAAAAAGCAACACAAAAAGATACAGTTTACATTAGTGAATTAGTTCCTCCTGCAAGAGTTTCAGTGATTGAAAATTATAGCCAAGGTGGAGGCGTTGTCATAAAGACAATCAAGCATAATGAAGACGGAACATTGAATTTAGAATCACTAGCGGAAGCAGCAGGATCTTGTGGAGTTTATGTCGAACAGCCTAATCCATTGGGGATTTTAGACGGAGGTCTATCTGAAGTCAAGGAAATAATAGGCCAGAATACTGCTTTCATAGTAGGCGTTTCTCCTGTAAGTCTGGGGTTAGTCGAAGCTCCAGGAAATTACGGTGCAGACATAGTAGTAGGCGAGGGTCAATCGCTTGGCTCTCCCATCACATATGGCGGCCCGCTATACGGTATTTTTGCGTGTTCCAAAAATTATCTAAGACAAATGCCAGGAAGGATTGTTGGTAAATCAATCGATGTTGATGGAAATGAAGCGTTCTGTCTTACATTATCAACACGTGAACAACACATTCGAAGGCACAGAGCAACGTCCAATATCTGCACCAACGAGACTCTAATCGCTCTAATGGGTGCAATGCATATGTCACTGCTTGGTCCAGAGGGGCTGAAATTACTAGCGCAAAGGAATATGGCTGCATGTCAATTGGCTAAGGAAAAGATTGTGAAGATCCCTGGAATTTCGTTGCCACACGAATCAGGCTATCATTACAATGAGTTTGCTATTGAATTGCCAGGTAGTGCCTCTGATTGTTTGGAGTATTTGGACAGCAGAGGAGTAATTGGTGGACTAGACCTTTCAAATTGGTATCCAGACAAAACCAATTGGATGCTTGTCTCTGTAAGTGATCAAACAACTTCCAACGACATCGAAATGTTGTGTGCAAGAATTTCGATATGGTGTGAATCAGTAACAAAGGGGGTGAAGGCTTGAGTCACTTGTTCGAGCACTATGGTGCAGAAGGTCAAGGTTACTCACAACCCAAACCAATTGCATCTATTGACAGTATCAAATTACCAGAAGGTATGCAGAGGCAAAAACCTCCAAGGTGGCCTAGGCTATCTGAACCAGAAATGGTAAGGCACTACACATGGTTATCAAGTAGGAATTTTGGAATAGATACGGGATTCTATCCTTTAGGATCATGTACAATGAAACACAATCCAAGAATAAATGAGGTAATTGCTCAACTTCCTGGAATCGCAGATATTCATCCTCTTCAACCCGATCATCATGTTCAAGGTACCCTCGCTATATTCTATGAAATGCAGGATATGCTTGCAATCTGTGCTGGAATGGATGCAGTAACATTGCAACCTGTTGCAGGGGCACAAGGTGAATTCACTGCGATAAGATGTGTTCAAGAATACTTCAGAAAGCGAGGAGAGACTCAACGTACAAAGGTCATAGTACCTGACTCTGCTCATGGAACAAATCCAGCAAGTGCTGCGATGTGTGGCTTCGAAATTATTGAGATACCTAGCAAGGATGATGGGCGAATCGATTTAGATGCGTTGAGAGCAGTAGTTGGGGAAGACACAGCTGCTATGATGATCACTAATCCCAACACATTGGGATTATTCGAAGCAGAGATTGCTCAAGCATCAGAAATCGTCCATAGTGTTGGTGGACAAATGTATTATGATGGTGCTAACTTTAATGCCATTCTAGGTCGAACCTCCCCTGGTCTAATGGGTTTTGATGCAGTTCATTACAACCTACACAAAACATTCAGCCAACCTCATGGAGGTGGCGGTCCAGGATCCGGACCAATAGGTGTAAAATCCCACTTAGCGGAATTCTTACCCGGTCCAGTTGTGTCTAGAAGAGAAGTCGAAGAAAACGACAAAGTAACAGTAATCAATGACAAATGGTGGTACCATTGGGAAACTCCAGAAAACAGTATAGGAAAGGTACAACAATGGCATGGCAACAGTGGCGCTGTGATTCGTTGTTGGGCATATTATCGAAGGTATGGAAAAGAATTGAAGACAATGTCCGAACATGCTGTTCTAAATGCAAATTATCTCCGAAAACGAATCATGGATATTGCTGAAGAACAAGGTGTGTTAGATTTGTTCTGTGATGGCGCTCCAGTCGATGTAGTAAAGCATGAATTTACCATTTCAATGGCGCCTCTAAAAGAGAAAAATGGTGCGGGTGCAATGGACATTGCAAAAGGTCTTCTTGACCAAGGTTACATGGCTCCTACGGTGTACTTCCCGTTGGTCGTCCCAGAATGCATGATGGTTGAACCAACAGAAACAGAATCCAAAGATACACTTGATAAGTTTGCAGAAAAATTTGTTGAGGTAATTCAAATGGATCCAGAAGTGTTGCATGAGGCACCAATTACAACTAAAGTGAGAAGAGTCGACGAAGTTTATGCAGCTCGTAATCTAACTCTATCATATCCATTTGATGATGAATGATTTTGCAAATTATTGAAATCAAATACACCCTACCGGGTGTATGGACTGGGAGGTTGTAAGACTTGATGGCCCAGGTCCACGAATGTTGTTCCCCATGGCTTGGTCTCTTCTTCCGCTAGTGGGAGGTTGTTTGCTTATCTATCAAGACAGAGGTCTGATTGTCCCTGCGATGTTAGCAAGTGGAATTATGATCTCATTGATTGCGGTTTGGATAGGTTCAACTATGGCGCCTGGAAGAGTTGATTTTATTGTTTTACTAATATCCCCCTTTGCAGCATTTAGTCTATTTTTCCAACCACCTGAAATCATTCAAGTCATTATCGCAATATCTGTATGGACAGTAAATTATCGAACCGCATCGATGTTATCTTCAGTTTCAGGTAAGGCATACAGAATTGATTGGGATCCAAAAAAACCGATTCCTCATGTTGATGGCGCAAAATATTTTCATAGAAAGTGGGCGGCTAGGCCGTTGTTTCGTATTGAGAACAATATCGTCAGGGGAATAAGAGTTGATGATAGAATAATGCTTGAATCTGACTTTCCAATCAATTTCATCTCGGAGGGAGAGTGATGTTAACTATGAATAATGAGATAATATCTGTCTTGAGTAATGAAAAGGTTACCTTGTAATGTTAATGGATTAGTATTTTTCTTATCTAATGGCCAAAAAGAAATGGAATGGGTCTCTCCTTATGATGAGAAATACCAGCTACCTAATGTCGATTTAAGATTTGATAATAATAAATTGAGCATTCTTCTTGAATCTGAAAAACACCACAATGGTCCTGACATATGCAGAGCAATTTGTCTTTATCTAAGACATGGAAGTATCTGTAAAGCAATTAAATTATTCAAAGATTATATTCATAACAATCAGACTTGCACTTTTGCAAAAAAAATCACAAAGGAAATAATTGATGAAGAATCTAAATTACTAAAAAAATCCTTGAATCGTAAACGATGGGTAGGTCGCCGATTTTATGATTTACGTGACATGCCTGCTTGGATTATCCCCTCATTGATTTCAATTCTAAAACGGGAAAACAAAATCAAAATAGTCATTATCTCAGGTGGTTCTATTTTTAATTCAGAACATTATTTGTGGAGATGTGACTACAATCGGGACACTGAGTACCAAATCCAAACTATCAAAATTGAGGAATTTACAAATTTTCAGAAACAATATTGAGATAGTTCATTCGGCACGTTGATGAACTACCGATTCACGAAGACGTCTATGGACGTAACTATACTATTGGGTTCAAAGTCTGACATGCCTGTTGCCGAAAAATGTACGAAGATTCTAGAAATGTTCGAAGTACCATACCAACTTAGAGTTGCAAGTGCTCACAGGTCTCCTGCATTTGTAGAACAAATTGTAAAAGATGCTGAAAGTGATGGCTGTTCAGTGTTCATTGCAATGGCAGGATTGGCTGCAGCGCTTCCAGGTGCTGTTGCTGCAATAACAACAAAACCAGTTATCGGTGTTCCTTGCGGTGGTAAAGTTCCATTTGACAGCCTTCTATCAATTGCTCAACTTCCCCCAGGTGTTCCTTCAGCAACAGTTGGAGTAGACAGAGGTGATAATGCAGGCTATCTAGCTACACAGATGTTGGCATTGAAATTCCCAAGATACGCTGATGCGTTGAAACAAAACAAACTCGATCAGGTTGAGAAAGTAAAACAAATGGATGCTGAAGTCAACGGAAGGGCTTGAGATGTTTGATGCTTCTGCATTCATTACAGAATCCGCAGAAAAAATGCAAAACGAAATTGATGACATTGCCATTATTGCATGTAGTGGCGGAGTAGACTCTACAGTTGCGGCTGTAATTGCAAACCAAGCGATTGGTGACAAATTACACTGTGTCTACGTAGACACTGGTCTTATGAGGAAAAATGAGACTGAGGAAATACAAGAGATGCTTGCAGCACATGGACTTAATCTCACAACAGTGTTTGCCGAAGAGAGATATTTTGCAGCATTAAAAGGTGTAACTGAACCTGAACAAAAGAGGAAAATTATTGGAGAATTATTCATTAGAATTTTTGAAGACGAACAAGCAAAAGTCGGTGCTAAATATCTTGTCCAAGGAACTATTGCTCCAGATTGGATTGAATCTGGAGGAGGTGTTCGTGACACTATCAAAAGTCATCACAATGTTGGTGGACTTCCAGAGGATATGACCTTGGAAGTCGTAGAGCCATTAAGAGACTTATACAAGGATGAGGTAAGGGAATTAGCCAGAGCATTGGAAATTAAAGTTGCTGAAAGGCAACCTTTCCCTGGCCCTGGGCTCGCAGTTCGATGTTTAGGCGAATTAACTCCCCAAAGAGTGCATATTGTTCGAGAAGCCTGTGCCATTGTTGAAGAAGAGTTGGAAGCTGCTGCAGAGGCAGGTAAAATGGAGATACCATGGCAATATTTCGCCGCTTTGTTACCAGTTAGATCAGTAGGCGTTCATGGTGACGTTCGAGCCTATGGCGAGACTGTCGTTGTAAGAGCTGTACAATCATTAGATGGTATGTCCGCAAGATATTCAACAATACCACATGAAGTCTTGACTAAAATTAGTACTAGAATCACCAATGCTGTAAAAGGTGACGTTAACAGGGTGGTTTACGATATTACTCACAAACCACCTGGCACTATAGAATGGGAATAAGTTTCACAATGGTGTTTTGATACCGACTGCTCGAACGATGCACCATCCTGCCCTTGCTTCCCAAATTGAGAAGGCTCCGCCAAAAGCGACGCTGCCTGCAGCAAACCACCAAAATGTGCCACTGAGTACTCCTGCTAGGATTAACCCAGTCAACATTAATGAGCCAATTACGGCCATAATTCCCAATTTCAGTCTCGCTGCCTTTCCTTCCGTACCAATGTTACATTGCATTTAATTCACCTATTCTGTTGACATTTTTGATTTAATTTTCATGTAGTTTATCTTCATCCAAAGAGAAATCTTTGAAAGAGTAGAAAGTTCGATTGGAGTAGAAAATATGTCTCCTGACCTTTTTATGATGTCATCGAATATTTTTGAATAAGCCTCTTGCATTATTCTTGGCTGAACTCTAGATTTGGCGTCTAGATATTCGAATAGGTGCATAGCAGAGGTTTGGTGTTGTTTAACTACTTCGAGATATTCTCTAATGAATGATTTCCAGGAGTTGTTATTCGAAAGGTTTGGATTAGTCAAATCACTAATGTCTATGTTATGTTGGGATAGAACATCTTTTGGAAGATATACCCTTCCTCGTTCTAGGTCTTCGTTGACATCTCTCAATACATTGATTAATTGCATTTGAATTCCTAAATCGATAGCGTGTAATCTAGCCGCTCTATCTTCATATCCGTATATTTCAATTAGGATTAGGCCAACTGCTGAGGCGACTTTGTAGCAGTATGCTCTTAACTCATCCCACGTATTGCATTGAACAGAAAATAAGTCGTCTTCCATACCTTCAATTACGGTTTCAAAGTCTTGCACTCGAATAGGGTATCTTTTGAATACGTCTTGTAGTGCAATAAAGATTGGGTGATCTTTAGAGTGAATTTTTCCTTCTGATGCCCTGTAGAGATTATTTCTGATATCTACTAACGCCATCAATCTCTGATTATGTATGTCTTCAGAATTAGAAAGGTTCCTTCCTGCATGTATTTCGAGCAAAATCTTGTTTCTTTCTTCAGTCTGTCTTTTCAATTCTATTGAATCTTTAACTATAGGTTCATCGTCTCCGTCTACTATGTCGTCAATCCATCTGCAGAGTGCATACACACAATGTACAGCTTTCCTTCGTTCGTAATCTAAAGCAGAGAATGAACTGTAGAAGGTTGTAGATGCATTCTTACAAATCTGTTTACAGAAATTGTATGAATCCTCAACTAGTTTAGTCTTCATAAAACCACCTAGGATTGAGTAGGATTGCCCTTGTTGAGTTCGTTTCCGCTAGCAACTGCGGATTTGTTTGCTTTGGTTCTTCTTTTTCTGCTTGAGAACCATGTGTCAACCCCATTCCAGTCTGGATCAATTCCTAGACTATCTAGAAGCAATTTTGTGCTGATTCTTGCTGATTCGTAGATAACTGGAAGTCCACTACCTGGGTGGGTTCCTCCGCCAACGAGATATAGGTTCTTGATTTCGTCAAACTCATTTTTTGGTCTCTTCCACAGCATTTGGTCAAGACCATGAGCTAGGTTGAAAACAGCACCTCTGTAGCAGTGGTCTCCCCAATCTTCAGGAGTGATAATTAATTCACTTGCAATGTTGTCTCTCAATCCTTCAAATCCTAATTTCTCTTCAATTTGATCTAAAATTCTGTCTCTAAAGCCATCCTTTTCTTTTGACCAATCGATGTTGTCATGAATGTGAGATACTGGTACTAAAGCATACACAGTTGAGCATCCTTCCGGTGCTAACTGTGGGTCAGTTACGCAAGCATTTTGCACGTAGACCGAAGGATCGTCCCAAGTCAATCTGTGGTGAACCTCTATGTCTTCTAAATTGGAGATATAGTCTTTTGATGCATAAATTTGGTGATGTGGTAAATCATCAAACGTTTTGTTAACTCCTAAGTATAACATGAAGGTGGAGCAGGAATACTTCTTGCTGTCTATTTTCTTGTTCGACCATTTCTTTCTTACATTGTCAGGGAAAAGTTTGGTCATGCCTTGAGCGAAGTCGGCATTCATTACTACCTTGTCAGCATAAAATGAGCCGTTGTCTGTAACGATTCCTTTGATTGTTTTTTTATCCATAATGACGCTCTTGACTTCTTCGTTCATTCTGAATTCAACGCCCATGTCTTTTGCAATTTGGCCCATTCTTTCAGAAACGCTACCTAAACCTCCCATTGGGTGGAATATTCCGTACTCATACTCTAGGTATGCAAGCATGGTGAAAAGGCTGGGGCAATTGAATGGTGACATTCCTAGATATTTTGTTTGGAATGACATAGCAAGCATTAATCTGTCATCATCGAACAGTTTCATCAAATCCTTAGCAACTGATCTCGTTGGTCGTAAAACCTTTGATACTCTCATTGCTCTGCGTGAAATCAAATCAGTAGCGCCAAACCATGGTTCCTGTAGACATTGCTTGGACTTGTCGAGTTTGTTGCTGTTATCCTCCAGATACTTCAAGAAAGCATCTGCATTTTTCTTTCCAGACAAAGCTTCAATTCTTTCGCACATCTGTTCTGTNTTGCTGGTACAGTCGAGGCTNCCTCCTTGTCCNAAAATTAGCCTGTAGTTGATATCTAACTTCTTGAGGTTCAGTTCTTTGTGGGCATCCATACCGATTGCTTGGAAGATGTCTTCGATAACCTCTGGATAGTGGAAGAAGGTTGGCCCGAGGTCGAATTTGTAACCATCTCTCTCGAATACTTTGTTTCTACCGCCTACTCTTTCCGAACGTTCGAATACGGTTACCTTGACGCCTGACTTTGCGAGGAGTAGAGCAGACGCAAGTCCACCTGGGCCTGCACCAATAATAGCGACTGAAGGTTGTTTTTTGGTAGACATAAACATCACGGTGAAGTATTAGGTTTTAAACTTGGGTTTTTGTTCAACAAAGGTTTTGAATTAGCATTTTTCCTGTCAAGCAAGGTATTAGTGTCGATTAGTGTGGCGAATTCGTCTAGATATGGACCCATCGAAGATATCAAATCTACTTCAGGATAACCCTTGAGTACCATTCCGTCCATATACATTAAAGAACGAATAATTGGAAACGCTTCATCGCCAAATGAACATCCTGCTAAAACTGCTGCTTTCACAGTCTTCATCATTTGTTGTGTTAAGGAGACTTCGCTAACTGATGTGCCAACGAATCCATCATACAATTCGTACATGGAATCGTAATATGTCTGTAGGGTATCTCCAACAGGCTCCACATCGGCCATTGTTAGCATTGCATCGAATGCATTTTGCAATTCACCTTTTGCAAGATAGAAGAAGAATCCAAACAAGGCCTTTCTCACATGTTCAGGTGCTTTACATATCGCTCCAGTGTCTATGAAAGTGAAGTTTCCTTCTTCATCCATCATTGCGTTNCCTGGATGTAGATCTCCATGGAAAACACCCAAGCCAAACATGAACGCTCCGTGTATTCTGAAGAGCTGTAACATATCGTCCCATTCCATAGATTTGTTATTGAGGTGATTCTCCAAAGTTGGTGAAGTTATTTCTTCCATAACAAGAACATTACTGTTTGATAATTCAGCCCATATTTTTGGGAATCTTAGTTTTGGCATAGGAAAAGAAGCAGAATATTCTTCTGCTAAACTTTCAAGTTTTTCTTTGCCATTTATCTCATTCATCAAATCCAGTTCTCGTAATGTGTAATCTTCAATGTGAGATAAAAGGCCGATTGGATTTCCAACTTTCTTAAGTTTTGGATTCATCAAAAGACCCATCTTAACCCAACGCTTCATTCTCTTTACATCACGAATGAAACTTTTTCTAAAATTTGATTTTATAATTTTTATAACAACTTTAGTGCCATCTTTCAATTCTGCCTTGTGTATTTGACCTATACTTGCAGCAGCAAATGGTTTGGATTCTATGTAGTTGAAATTATCTCTAAAGTCTTGAGGTGTATTTTTTCTTAGCAATTCATCAAAATCTTCAGTTGGAACAGATGGCGCCCTGCTGTATAGTTGCTGTAGTTGAATACATCTGTCAGGGTCGATTAAGTCAGGCCTTAGGGCACAAATTTGACCCAGTTTAACAGCTAAAAGACCCATTGATTGAATGTTGTCGATATCAACAGGTTCTTTGCCTCTGAGTTCCTTACTAAATTTGTATAAGGTCCACAATCGCATAAAATAACCTCTGTTGGTTCATATATTAATTAGCGTTTAGGACTTAATCTGATAATTCCGTAGGCTCATGAGACTGCTTTACAATCATATAATTCCACAAATTATCACTTTCACCAGTGCCTTCTACTCGATTGATAACAATATCTTCATCTTTTGAAAAGCGATGCCTCAGCGCACCTTCGATTATTCCATCATCCATCTCCCACATTGGTAAGGCATCAGGATCTTCTAGAGGTGGGTGATTTAATCCAACTTTAACATGGAAGGTCGGGTCTACATCGTATTGCAGATTTCCAAGACCGGCGTACTCCCACCAATCCATAATTTCATCCAGGAATTCTATGTCATTTTCAATGGAACGCAGCGAGAATGAAATTTCCTGACCCACACGATTTCCTATTTGTCTGAGCATAAGAGAAATATCGATTCCTAGTACCTTTAGATTGGACAATTTTCCTTCTGACAACTGTTTTCTTGCCTCGTTCACTTCATTACCGGCAGCGAAAAATGCTTCTGGGTCAAATGGAGTGTCGTCCTCTGGTAATTCTTCATTAATACCAAGAGCAGATGTGACATTCTTCAAAAATGAGCCTTCCCCAATCGTAAGTTTTAGCGGATCGTTAATCTTGTTCTCTGTATATCTTGCAACTGCGGTTTCAAATAAAACAGCATTTTCCCAAATNGTATCGATGAGATTCAAGTGTGAATCTGCAAATGCCTGCGATTCAATTGCTAATGCTGCATCATCTTTTCCACGGCCAACTGGGTTATCTTCAATGTTTAGATATTGAACAACTTCAGATTTATCTTTGACGAATCCCAGAGATTCTAGTTCGTTTGAATGTCTGACTTCGACACTATCGCTTAACTGCTTGAAAAATCTTACAGTTTTGCTATCAAGTTGTGTGATAATCTGTATTACTACTCCTCTTGTTGCTGCTGTGTTAACCGCTTCTAGTGCAGTAGGGTTCCTGCACAGGTGCAAGATTCCATAATGCCCAAGCATCAAAATCAATCTTTCTTCAGATTCATCCGCCATCTTTTTCAGACGGTTGTAGATGTGTGACCTCTCTTTGAGTACAGCAAATCTTGGGTCATCAGCATTTGATTGAGGTTTGCTGGCAACTGGTTTTTTTGCCTTAATATTTTTAGAAAGGTCTTCATATCCTTCAGTTAATCTGCTCAGTTGCTGCTTTCTCATGTCAATAATGTGCTCAATTGATTCTAAAACATTCATACTAGAGAAAAGCATTGGCCTATCTGCAGTTACTGTTACAATTCCCATTTCCTGTAATCTAGACAGACTGTTGTAAGCATCTAATCTGGTCGTCTTTAGTTCCTTAGCTAATTCTGATGCCTTCATCTTAGGGTTATTGCCTAATATCATAATCGAGTTAACTTCTCTTTCATTCAAACCTGATTCGTAGAGCAATTCTTCCCACATTCAATCACCTCCAGATACAGATGATAACTGAGATAGAATCTTCGCTACGTGTCTTCTAGGTCTGAAAAGCCAGTCATAAACATACTTGACCTCGTTGTCAGGTCCAACAACGAATGATGATTTAGCCGGGAATTTTCCTAGGTGAAGTGGTATGTTGTAGGATTCCCCTACTGCACGATCTGTGTCTGCTAGCAGTGTAAACGGTAAATCCCCGATAGATTTCTTGAATTCTTGCAATTTGTCATATGTTCCTGGTCCGACTCCAATTATTTCACAACCAGAGGATTTGAAAAGTTCATATTGTTCTTTAAAATTCAAGCATCCTCTTTTGCATGTTGGAGAATTGTGCCTTGAATAGAAGAATATAACTCTCCATGTTCCATGAAGTGATGTGCTGTCGAACATCGTTCCATCATCGGCTTGAAGTATAAAATCTGGAGCAGTTTGGCCGATAATTGACTTGGACATGTAATCGCCTTCACACTCGCAACATATGACCCATTCTATTGGCTTTTGTTTGCAAATAGTCAATATTGTATTCGCAGGTGCCAACAATAATAGGTACTCTGGCTGCTATTTCGATTCCATTTTCTGTGAGTTGCTTTTTCTTTTCAGGGTTGTTGGTCATGATATTGACTTTGTCAAACCCAATAGACTTTAGCATCTTTGCTGCAAATTCGTAAGTTCTACCATCTGCGGGTAGTCCAAGTGCTAAATTTGCATCGAGAGTATCCATTCCCTCATCTTGCAGTGCATAAGCTTGCATTTTTGCATACAAACCAATTCCTCTTCCTTCCTGTCGCATGTAGACTATTGCACCTTTACCTCTGAGTTGAATCGCTTCCATGGCCGCTTCTAACTGAGCGCCACAATCGCATCTCAAACTTCCGAATGCATCTCCTGTAAGACACTCTGAATGCACTCTAATGAGCGGGATGGAATCAAGTTCCAATCCAGTGTACAATAGTACGTGTTCTTTGTTTGTGTCGGGATCCCTAAAGGCCCTAATTCTGAAATTGCCAAACTTTGTTGGCATTTCCGCGTCTGCATTTATGTCCCTGTTGCCGTTGCTTTTGCTGAGCATGAGCAGCATTCATAGGTTGTGGTTATAATAACTCGTTCTCAAGCCTAGAGGAATAAACGGTGGTATAAATAAGATTGAAAGCAGGTTATGCCATGGTAGGGCAATCTTGTGATTTAGGAGTAGCAGCAAGAGTCATCGAAGACACCAAGATTTTGCTGGTAAAAGAAGCTCACGGAAACTACGCAGGGAAGTGGGGATTGCCAAAAGGCCATGTCGAGCCTGGGGAAAGTCCAGAAGCTGCAGTGCTAAGGGAACTATCAGAGGAAACGGGGTCAACGGGCACAATCATTGGTTTAGCCGCAGTTCGCTCAACAACAAGCAACAATATCCCCGCTGTATTCTTGTGCTATGATGTCAGCATAGAGACCAAAAAAGATGACCATGAAAGCACGGAGATTATCGAATACGGTTGGTTTTCCCTTGAGGAGTTAAAAGACTTGGACTGGGTATCAGAAACAATGCATAACCTTGCAATTGAAGGTCTCAGCGGCTTCAGGATGTCAATTCAACCAAGAAAACCACTGTCCAAATCTGGCCAGTCATACTACGTCTACAGTATGAACAAACACTCAAAACTTGTAACATAGGTGATAACATGATTCCAGAAACGCGACTTGAGATACATGGGGAAACACAATCCCCTGGAATCTGTGTAGTCTACTGGATGATAGCATCAAGGCGAGCATATTACAATCATAGCCTAGATCATGCGATTCAAATAGCCGGCGAAAAAAATCTACCACTTGTCGTCGTGGAACCACTCGCAATCAACCACCAATGGGCTAATGATAGGATACACACGTTTGTTATCCAAGGAATGCTATCTAACAAGAAATCATTTGAAGATAGTAACGTCACTTACATTCCTTATGTGGAAACCAGGCCTAAAGAAGCGAAAGGTTTGTTGTCGAGGTGGATGGAATCTGCCGAAGTTTTAGTAATCGATGAGTATCCATCTTACTATTCTAGAAAGGTAAAAGAAACAGCAATTCGGATGGCAAAGTGCGAAGTTCATGTTGTAGATAGCAACGGTTTCATGGCAACGAATCACACCGACAAGAAATTTACAACAGCATATTCGTTGAGAAGACACTTGCACAAGACCATTACTCAGCACATGGGAGAATTTCCATCTGCTAGACCATTGGATAAGGCAGACAAACTTGAAAAAATTGATCAGTCAGTGGTAAAAGAAATATTCGCAGAAAGTAATACTCCAATAACTCCATACGAGTTTCTGTGGAGAGTTTGTGAACCACACAGCATAGGCGAAAGTGCGCTGTCTGTTCTAGCAATCGACCATTCAGTTCATCCGATTAAGCACGTGAAAGGTGGAACAAGTGAAGCCTCTAAGAAGTGGAATAAATTCCTCAACAACAGATTAGAGACATATGGGGAAAATAGAAATCAACCTGAATTAAATGGATCAAGCGGCCTTTCTCCGTATTTACATTTCGGCCATATTAGTGCCCATCAAATACTAAGAGAAATTTTTGAAAAATATGACTGGGACATTATGCAAATTACTCCTCCAAATGACGGAAGAAGAAGTGGTTGGTGGGGCTTGCCAAGAGATGTTGAATCATTTTTAGACCAGATAATTACATGGAGAGACTTAGGTTTCATACACTGCGCTCAAGATGAGAACCATCATTCATTTGATTCTCTACCAGAATGGGCAAAAAAGACTCTTGCTGAACACGAAAACGATGAACGTCCGTACCTTTACACCTTCGAACAACTAGAAAATTGTGAAACTCACGATGACCTTTGGAATGCGGCTCAATGTCAGCTAAAGAATGATGGAATAATCCACAATTATCTAAGAATGTTATGGGGTAAAAAGATTCTAGAATGGACTCCAAATGCTAGAGTAGCGATGGATTACATGGTAGCCCTCAATGATAAATGGGCATTGGATGGAAGAGATCCAAACACCTACACTGGAATAGGCTGGGTACTAGGTAAATTCGACAGAGGTTGGACAGAACGCCCTGTTTACGGCAAGATTCGTTACATGACAAGTGATTCTACAAAACGTAAATTTAGAACAAAGAAATATGTAGAAACATATTCAAATCCAAGGTCTAAACAATCAACACTATTTCAAAACCCCGCTTTGAGCTCTGTTAACATAACATACGAAAAGAGGTGAAACAATGCCGTTGTTCACTCACAAAGCCAAGTTCGATGCTTCAGTTGAAGAAATATGGAACTGGTACAATAGTCCGGGTGCATTTAGAAGAATAATGCCGGAGTGGGAAGGGATTGACCCTATACAGGCAGGTAAATTGGAGGATGGAGAAGAGACAATTTTCAAAGTAAGCATTGGCCCAATCAAAAGAACATGGTTAGCAAGGCACCACTCTGTAGACCATGGAGTGGGATTCTCAGATCGAATGATAAAAGGACCATTCGGTGCCTGGAATCATCAGCATACATTCGAAAATGATGGAGATTTCACTATCGTTAATGACAATGTGGAATACAAACTACCATTCCATATTTTTACAGGCTGGTCTGCGCCATTTAGCGTAAAACCAAGAATGGTTCAAATGTTCAGGTACCGTACTGATATCGTTATCAATGACCTAAAACAGATTAAGAAAACAAGCCATCTGCCTCGCCAAAGAGTGCTTGTTTCGGGCTCCACTGGTATGATAGGTTTGCAGTTATGTGCATTTTTAGAAGCAGCAGGTCATGAAGTTCACCGCTTAGTCAGGCCATCAACCAAATTACCGAAGGATGTAAACAAAGAAAATATCGTTACTTGGAACGACCTTACAGGTGAAGTAATAGACGGAAGTTTAGAGAATTTTGATTCAATAATTCATCTGGCAGGCGCCGGAATTGGAGACAAGAGGTGGTCGAAAAAGCGGAAAAAACTCATTAAGGATAGTAGAGTTATACCAACAACAAATTTGTCAAACATCATCGCCAAGTTAGATTCCCCCCCACAGGCTCTCTTGTGTGGGTCTGCCGTAGGTTTCTACGGTAATCGTGGAACTGAGGTATTAGATGAGAATTCCGAATCCGGAGATGATATACTTGCAAGCATCTGTAGAGAATGGGAAGAATCTACCAAAGCCGCATCCGACTCAGGAATAAGGGTGGTATTTCTTCGAACAGGAATTGTAGTATCTCCACTGGGCGGTGCATTAGCAAAGTTGCTACTTCCAGCGAAATTTGGCGCAGGTGGGCCAGTAGGTGGAGGAAAACAAATGCAATCTTGGATTTCATTGGATGATGAGATTTATGCAATCCACCACCTAATGATGAACGAGTCTAGTGAAGGCCCTTACAATCTAACTGCACCTACTCCTGTTAATCAGAAAACCTTTGCAAAAACACTCGGGAAAGTTCTTCGCAGGCCTGCATTTGCTCCGCTACCTGGTTTTATGATCAAACTAATGTTCGGTGAAATGGGCAAGAAGTTAGTATTAGAAGGTCAAGATGTAAGGCCGAATCGTTTGTTAGAATCTGGTTTCGATTTCACATTCAACGATTTAGAATCTTGTCTAAGAAATTGTCTAGGAAGAGCCACTGTGAGTTAGTTACGCCGATTATGGGGTTCGAACCCATGACCTTGGGATTAACAGTCCCACGCTCCACCAGCTAAGCTAAATCGGCAAGGTCTCCGAAAAACAAATCATATATGAGGCCATCCATTGAAATGTTAGAAATTTCAAGAAATAATTTCAATGATTCTACTACTTGGGACGTGCTTTGAAGCAGACAGTTTTATCGAATCTTCTAAGCGTTTTTTTATGGATTCATTCAACTTTTCAGTTGAATGTATTTTCAATAAGCAATCACCTTGATTCACTGATTCACCCAAATTCCTAGACAGTACTGCACCGACGCCATGATTGATGTCTGGGGAAGAACCGGTTCTGCCGGCTCCCAATTCACAAAGTATAGTGCCGATTTCATATGCATCAATTTCCGATAGATATCCCGATGATTGTGCATTAATCTCTGTTATTACATCACTCCTCTGTAAAACACTCCATGGATTGTCAACGAGTTTTGTAACCGTTTCAGCAGATACTCCTTGACGTTCACACATTTTGCCAAATTCTTGTAGTGCTCTACCATTAGTAATTACTTCTCTTATGTCAAATCCTAATGCGTCAGCCTGTGCATAAACCAATTCCATGGTATCGTCTGGACCTTGGCCCTTTAGACATTCAATACACTCGACGATTTCATGACTGTTGCCAAACATATTACCGATTGGATTGTCCATCTCAGTGATTTGAGCAGTAACCTGCATCCCCAACGAGTTGCCGGTTGCTACCATTGATCTTGCAAGTGCTCTTGCATCCTCATGAGTTTTCATGAATGCAGCGTTCCCACATTTAACATCTAAAACTAATTTTTCTAATCCCTCTGCGGCCTTTTTAGAAATTATTGAAGCGGTGATTAAACCGATTTGAGGAACAGTACCTGTTATGTCCCTTATTGAATACAATATGCGGTCAGCGGGAGCAATATCTTCGGTTTGTCGAGAAATAAAGCAAGGGTTGTTTTTCATTTCCTCAAGTGTCAACCCTGTATTGAATCCAGGAATTGATTCCAACTTATCGATAGTCCCACCTGTGTGTGCTAGGCCTCTGCCAGCAAGCATTGGAACTGTAGCTCCAACTGCTCTAAGCGCAGGAGCCAAGATTATGCTCATTTTGTCGCCAACTCCTCCAGTTGAATGTTTATCGACACGGTTTGGCTGTACTGTCATCTTTTCGCCAGCGTTTAGCATCGAATATGTCAAATTAGATGTTTCAGTTTCAGATAATCCGTTAATCTGACAAGCCATCAATAGAGCACCTAGTTGCTCTCTTGGAATTGAGTCAATATTTCCACAAATAAATTTGAATGATTCCAATGAGATTTCTTTACCATCTCTTTTTGCTTCAAGTATTTGCGGCATTGATTGCATGTTGCCACCTAAGATGCCAATCCAATTTCAACCAATCTTTGATGTAAATATTCACCGGCAGTTATTGGATCATACAAAGCCTCTCCACCGGTTTTTTCAATAAACTCAGGTAATGGTGTTAGGTCAATTTCATTTCTTGGGTGGACAAACATAGGCATTGAATATCTATCGCTGTTATTGTCTGGCGGATTGATTACCCTATGAGTGGTTGATTTGAATAATCCATTTGTCAGATTTTGTAACATGTCACCACTATCAACGATGATGTGTTCGTGGTGTCCCTCAACTTCAATCCATGTTCCGTCATGGTCCATAACTTGCAGACCATCTGCTGTTGCACCAACTAGCAGAGTAATCAAATTGATATCCTCATGCTGTGCACTTCTAACAGCACCTTCGGGTGAATTTTCGCCTAGTGCAGGATAATGAATTACTCTTAGAATTGTGTTGCCATTTGTGGTCATTGAAGGAAGCCAATCCTCTTCTTTACCAAGGTAAATGGAAGCGGCTGAAAGAAGTTCTAGGCTCATGGATTCCATTGCATTGTATAGTCCATCTATGGACTCTTCAAATTCATTCGATTCTGCAGGCCAAATATTTTTTGGAAAATCAGGGTCATCAATTGTTCTTCCAGTTTGCCAGAATTCTTTCAAATCTGGTGCTGGATTATCTTTAGCATGTTCAACGCCATAAGGCGTATATCCTCTTTGTCGAGAAATCTTTGATTGTTCGTATTTTGATTTGATACCTTGGGGTAAATTGAAGAAATCTTCTGCAACTTCGTACGATTTCGATATTGCATCTGCACTTATACCGTGACCAGTTAGAGCGAAGAAGCCTATGTCCTGCAGAGCATCACCGACGTGATTAATGAATCGCTCTCTCCTTTCACCGCCAGCTCTCCAGTCTGACAAATCGCAAACAGTTAATGTTCTAGTCATTTTAATCACGGGAATTAATTTTGGCAATCAATTTCAACACTTCAATGTAAAGCCATACCAGTGTTATCAAAAGACCAAATGCTGCATACCATTCCATGTTTTTTGGAGCACCAAACTTCACACCGTTTTCAATCGCTGAGAAATCCAGAATTAAACATAAAGCAGCGACACCTGTGAATACCACACTGATTCCAATTCCGATTGGTCCGTTACTGTGCAAAAATGGAACACTTGTTCCCATGAATGAAAGTATGAAATTGAACATATAAATCATCATGATTGCAAATACCATGGATACTACAGCCAATGTCAATTTTTGTGTGGCCTGTATAATTCTCATTCTGTAAAGCGTAAGCATTGTGATAAAGACTGCAACGGTTCCCACCAATGCTTGTAATACAACACCTTCACTACCACCAAGGTAGTAATATTCAACATAGAACGAGAATGCACCAACAAACAATCCCTCTAAGATAGCATATATCCCAATCAAGACCTGTGGTTGCGCTGGTCTAATCCAGAAGACTGCTATTGCTATCACGGCACCACCAAGTCCTCCACCAATGGTGAAAATCCCAGTATATCCTGGGTTTTGAAGACATATTGAATAAGCAATTAAGGCAGTTATTCCAACAAATCCTAGCATTGTTAGTGTTTTGCTAATAGTTCCTTCAAGGGACATTCTTTCTGAACCCATTCCTGGCTGGAAATATTTTGGGTTGAGGGCGGGGTTACTCTGTCTGTACACCATGTGACTCAAACAGCGATGAGACCACTCCTTTGTGAATCTTATGCGTTATTTTCCTCAATCTGTTGCATATACCACTCATGTAGTTGGTCTTCAGTCCAACCAGATTCAAGGTATTTCTCAACTTGCTCTGAGTCCCAACCTGGGAATTTACTCATGTCGATTCCAGATGATTTCTCAACTTCTTCAGAGCCGTCTACTACAGACGAGTCCCATGTTTTTGCTCCTTCAACATCCTCGATGTTCATCGCACCATCATCTTCATTTGGATTCCTCAAGAGGAAGAATAGTGCTCCACCGAATACTATAGCGCCCAAGGTGATTAGAATGATCATGAAGTTCAAGCCGGATGAAGAACTTCCTCCCTCGGAATTATCAGTAGATTTTTGCTGATTTTGTTTGCCAGAGCAGCCATTAGAATCGGTTGCTGTGTTAGGTGGCGTATCTGCACACTCATCCTCTGAATCAATTACACCGTCTCCATCTGTATCCGCATCCGGTTGAATATCTTGAGAAAGTTGTTCTTGAGAACAACCGTCAGAATCAACAGCAGCGTCACCTACAGTCCCAGGGCACTCATCTTCTTCATCAATTACACCATCGGAATCTTCGTCGCTTGGAGTTACTACAACGTCTGGAACACAACCATATGCGTCGCTATCTTTTACTCCATCGGAATCTGCGTCTTCTAGAATTAGGGCGTCAGTTGCAGAAATGCTACTATTTTGGGATGCCCAGATAATCTCATCAGCATCGAGAATACAATCTCCGTCCGTATCATTTGAATTTGGATTTGAGTTATAGGAAAATTCTCCTAGATTAGTAATTCCGTCGTTGTCATTATCCATGTCTGAGTCAGACTGTGTTCTATCTAATCCATTTTCTAATTCCCAGTAATCTGGAATCCCATCAATATCAGTGTCTGTTGTTGAATCGAGTCTAGACCAGTCTTCCCAAAACGATTGTTCGTAGACGGCTGCAATATTTTCGGAAACTATGGCTAATCCCATTTCTCGATTTCTTAGAATTGAATTGTCTCCCCAGTTTATGCTCGAAATTAATACTGTTTCACCGTCAATGATCATTCCTTTGTTGTGCAATTTTGTTACAGTGTCATTTTCAGCCATCAATATTGCTTCAACATCTCCCGACCAACTGTTTAATTCATTAACAGCCTCTCTTATTCCTGGATTGTCATTGACATAGTGCTGATTTATCGCCATTCTAATGGTAACGCCTCTCGCAGCTGCATCTTCTAGAGATTCGACGAGTGGATTGCTTTGCCAGCCCCAATACCAATCCATTTCGAAGTATTGCAGAGATAGCAAAATTTCAGTATCTGCAGAATTAATCAAGTCNGCAAGTCCTTGAACACAATCATCTGGNCAAGTCAANAAATGNCCGTCTATTGATTCAANCATTGGTGGTTTTATGTCGGTNGGNATGTATTCCAAAGGAGGNAGNTAAGACCCAANCTCTGGCTGNGAGAATGTTGCATCTTCGACGTGNAATTGTCCTGGTTCTTCGTCAAATGTNAGACGTTCTAGTACAATCTGNGCAAGGTCGTTACTTTCTACAATTATNCCCCAATCACGATTTCCTTGTTGGTCAGTCGGTAAACTAGATGACTTCCAGTTCCCAGAACCAATCCAGACCATTGAATCATCAACAACCGCAACTTTCGAGTGCAGATATTGGTATGGTGATGATGAGGAAGATGAAAATTGCATTACGGTAACTCCAGAGTTTTCAAGTTCGTATGCCATCCCATCACTCTGAGCAACTTGAGATTGCGACCACCACGATTCTGGCTCATGGATTACCACAGTTACATCTACTCCCCTATTTTGGGCTTCCATTAGCGAATATACCAAGTTAACATGATGTAATTGATAGACATGCAAGTGTATGTTATCTTGAGCGTTATTGAGCATTGAAACTATGTTGTCTAAACCTGCTTCAGGAGCAATGAGTGGAGTTACATTTGAAACATCGGAGAATGATGTTACTCCACAAAAGTGAGATGCACCTGCAACAGACCAACGCATTTCCCAGTCAGAGGATTGATTTGTGTCAACTAGGTTTCCACAGCCATCTCCTCTAAGGTACAAAATACGGTCAACAGATGTAACCGGTTCTCCAATGGAAACCCCTGACCATCCTTCTAGGTCTGTTGGGCCATTGCCGTAAACGAAGGTGTCAGCAACAACGCCTAACGGAGAAATTAGTTGAATTGTAGAGCCGCTATCTGGAAGCCAGACTGGGAAATCCATGACGTCATCAGCATCAACAATCGTTGACTGTTCCATTGCTTTGACAGCTCCTGCATCAGGGCTGATGATCACAGATTCACCTGAATTAATCATCAAGCCGCTAAATGTTCCATTGAAAGATATACCAGTTGTAGTGGTTTTTCTAACAGTCCAGCCATTCATAACCGCAGTGCGGTCTCCTGTATTTGTAATTTCAAAGAATTCATCATTGGAACTTAGACTTGATTCTTGATACATAAATCGACTGAAAATTAAATCCTCAGGACCTGCGTATGATGATATGTCAGGCTCTTCGTAGCCAGGAGTTGGCCAAGGCAGAACTTCTCCTTCACCATTCATGGTCTTACAATCAGTTGTCGTTGTCCAAACAGCGGAGTCTACAACATTGCCATCTGGGTCTTCTATTATGATTGAATCACCTAGGCCGCTGATAAACCAGTTTGGAGCCATAACTATCTTTCTTTGCGATGGTTGAATTTCCATATCAGTCGTATTGTATATGTTGTCCATTCTTGCGTGAATAAGGTCCCCATCTCCCGAAATTATTCTCCACGCACTGAGATTGATTGCCTGAGTTCCAGTATTGTTGAATTCTATCCAATCATCCAGTGGAGTAATTGTGTCNGCCGCACAATGCGCCAATATTTCGGTAATTTCTAATGTTGATTCTCCAGTGTATGGNGATGTTTGAGGATTCATTTCACCTGGAGTTTGCCAAGGTGCTTGAGNCCAATCATTGTTCCAATACCAAAGAGATTCACCTTCTGTGGTTTTGTTGTAAGTTACAACAGATATTACTTGATTTGTGGTATCTCTCAATTCAATAGTGTCGGGTGCGGTATTCTTCAGATAGAAACTCTGAGTTCCGTTGATAGCAACCACGAATATTTCACCGGGATTAACAATCGTACTATCTTTTTCAGGTAGTTGTATTACGTTGATGTTGAAATTCCTAGAACCAGAAGTGAAGTGCCAATTAGCAATATCTACCGATTGATTGCCGGTGTTAATCAATTCAACCCATTCGCCATTAGGCCATGAATCAGTATCGTTTCCAACAGCGTCTGGGAATATCTCATTGAACGCTATTTCTCCACTAACGAGTGTTGTGCCAGGNTCAGGATAACCCGGTGTTGGCCAGCTTGCTGGAATCCATTCACCATGTTCATTTTCAGATTCAATCAGTGAAACATTTAACGGCGGGTCATCTGCATACCATGCTTTGTGTACAATATACTCATCTTTATCAATTAGCATAATATGATTATAATCATTATATAATTCAGTACCCGTGAAAAATTGCACTAGTCTACGTTCACCTGGCTCAATCATCGTGCCTAATTGAGTTGCATTACTTACTAATGTCGTGGTATCGATATGTGTAACATTGCCTATACCATCCAAGATTTTCCAACCNGTCAAGTCAATGGGTGTTACGGGGTCAGAATTGTGCAACTCCAGCCATTCTCCTTCTGGGTATTGGGAGCCGTCCATTGATGAATTTACCAGAATTTCAGTTATTCTTACTGGAGATGTTCCATTTTCAATACCTTCCCAATATGCTGCATTAGGAGCGCCAGGAGTCGGATATGCGGAATTAGACCAAGACAAATCAACTTGCTCCATAGTTGAGAAGCCAGATTGTGTACGCGTCCAAGAAATAGATTGTGCTGTTGAACCATTTGGCCACTTGATGTCTAATGTTTCAGCACCATTATTCAATACGCCAGAAGAACTAGATGCATTAACTGCAATAATTCGGTATTCATTTGGCGCAATAATCATTGATGAACCAATTAAGTG
>PAMN02000044.1 GCA_002707335.2 Methanobacteriota archaeon
CGTAATATTTCGATTAATTCAGTCACATTTTGACTAGCACTGATAGTAACATTGAATGTTTCTTCTGCGTTTGGTCCAAGGGAAATTGAAGATGGTGATGTAGCATTCAAATTGTCAATATCAATTTGAATCATAATTCTTTGAGCATATGAATTTGGATTGGTTACAGTACAACTTACATTACCAGTGGTTACATTACTATCCGTATTGATAATCAACAGAGGTAAATCTGAATCATCATTAACATTTGCGCAACTGAGGTCAACCGCAGCTACTGATATTTGTGCAGATGTTTGTAGCGGCATTGTTCCTAGAACAATCAGCAGGACTAGTCCTATCGCTTTGCGCATGTGTTTACCACAGTGCAACGAATTAATCAAATCAGTGCCTGTATCAAAGGGAGTTGATTGCTTCTTCGTGATGCTTTAGCAAGTTTCGCAACTTGACCTTCATTGAAGGAGTCATCATGTCATTATCTACAGACCACTCTTCTGGGTCTAGGATGATACTGCGAGCGACTTCATATCCTTTCCACTTTGGCTCAAGCATGTTGTTTTCTTGCAAGTTGGATAGTAGCCAAGCCTTGACTCCATCGTCATTACACATTGCTACATTGTCAGCAGGTACAGAAACTCCAGCCGAGGAGGCTGCGCTTCTTAGAGCGTCTAGTGAAGGGTGAACGATTAGGAAGGTGTTCTTTCTATCCTTGCCATCAAGGACAGCCTGTTCAACTAGCGGTGATAGTTTCAGATTCTCCTCAAGCGGTGCAGGAGATACATACTTTCCATTTTCTAACTTGAATTGACTCTTTACACGGCCGGTGATAGAAAGATATCCGTCTACCATCTTACCTAGGTCACCAGTTCTGAATCCGCCATCTTCTGTCATAACTTCAGCAGTTGCTTCTGGTAGATTCCAGTAACCTTGCATAACGTTTGGACCGTAAACAATGACTTCTCCTTCATCAGGTCGGTCAGGGTCGTCCCATGCATTCTTGTCAATCACAACACGGACTCCATTTGCTGGCATACCTACCGTGTTNAGNCNNGANTNTCCTTTGCCCATCCATCCNTTAGCAGANACNANNGGACTNGTTTCNGTNAANCCATATCCTTCATAGCAGTTGAATCCAACTTTNTGAACGAATGAAGCAACATCAGGGGATAGCGCAGCAGCGCCAGACATACAGAATCTGATGTTTCCACCGAATCTTGCACGAACTTTTGACCAGACTAGCTTATCCCACTTTTTGTCCCAAAATCCGGTTGGNGCAACGGCGTCACACTCGACTCCAGAATTTGCGATTCTCTTCGCAGCAGCNTTTTGTGCCTTGCCAACGAAGAATTTCTTTAGACCAGTTGCACTTTCGAATTGGCTGTTTACACGGTCNTAGAATTTGTTCCACACACGTGGTACTGCTAATAGAGCAGCGGGCTTGATTTCGATACATTCGTCTGCAATCTTTGTTAGGTCAGAGATCAGGTTGATGTGAACTCCCATTCTAATCATCCAATGTAGGTCGAATGTAGAACCGAANGAGTGCGCCCAAGGAAGGAACGCAGCGTTCTTGTCACCTGGGTACAACTCAAACACTCCTTGCACGCAAAGTACGTTGGATAGAGTATTCCAATTGGATAGCATTACACCCTTTGGATTTCCAGTAGTTCCTGATGTGTATATCAGAGTAGATAGAGCAGTAGGGTCGTCTGCAATTTCTGCAAGGTCTTCCCCAGCTCTTCCTGCTTGTACAAATTCNGTCCATGAGCGAACTTTAACACCTTCTGGTGGTAATTTGTTTGCTGGATCGTCACCAAGTAAGATGACTCCGGAGGAAGGCCACCCAGTTTCTGGTAGTGCATCACACAATTTGTCAAGAACTTCNGTNTTAGCAACAGCTACAACCTTAGGTGTTGCATCTGCAATAATGTAAGCCCAATCCTTGCCGTGCTGATGTGTGTACATTGCAGTGTAAGCAGCGCCTATTGCATTTGCTCCATATGATAATGCAGCCCATTCAACTGAGTTGTCAATGATTATTGCAACACGGTCGCCCTTTTCTACACCAATATCTCTCAATCCTTTGGCAACACTGGTTGATAAATCTCCAAATGTGTTGTATGAAAGGTGAATTCTTTGCATCCCAGGTGCNGGTATNTATCCGATACAATTTGCATCTCCAAATTTTTCCTGACTTACCATTAACATCTGGTAAAGTGTCCTCGGGTCATCACCTTCCGGCTTTTCCCATTGTCTGTCTGAAGGCTGTCTTGGCCAAGCTTGTTCTCTCGCCATGGCTTGACAGATTAGGTATGCATTAAGAAGTCTCTGTCAGTAAAACATTGGTGACATTTCTGCGCCAATCAGCGCCGTCATTACGATTTGCAAGCGGTGATGCCGGCGAAGGATGCCAACATGTTGTTATCTCAACATCAAGCCCCTCTAAGGCGATTTTAGCTCTCTTTTCTGCATATTTTCCAACCCCTACAACCCGATTTATTCCCAAGGTTGTAACAACCTCTCTGAGGTGTTCATCGCAAATTTTCAGTAACTTTTTCAAAGCAGAGCCGGAGATATTGTCTGGAGTGATATTCCTTCCAGTTTCTCCAAGGAGTAAAAGAGGACAGTGATTTACTAGAAACACATTTTTGTGTATATTTTCTGGATTATCCCAAATTTGTTTCAAAAGCCCCCAAAGCCTTGTGCCACTTACCTCCTGTCGCTCGAAATCAAGGCCTTCAATAGGTCGTTTTGGATGGCGACCTTTAGGGTCTGAGAAATTTCCTTTGATGTTCAAGAAATTCTTTGCTATATCTGTTGCACCAAAAGGAACACTGCATTGAGCCATACCATATGGACCCGGATTCATTCCCAGAAGGAGTGTTTTGGCGCCTAGTCCTGAATATTGTTTTAGATATGATTCGTGGTATTCCCAGGCATAATTCAAAGGATTAGTAACGTATTGCAAGTCTTTGATTTTGAGTAAATTTGGAATCAATTTATCGCATTCATTAGAGAGTTTCTTNGCTGAATCGATAACAGATTTCACCATGGGAATTCTACTCCAGTATATTCAAAGAATCTACCTGACTTTTCCATTGTTTGATTGTTGATTAAACTCATCAAGCCTTCAACAGATTCAGCCTTTGTAACCGGAGCCATTTCTCCTCCCATGTCGGTTTTTACCCATCCTGGATGGTAACAAGTAACAGTTATGTCATGATCTCTTCCTTCGATTGAAAGTACCTTAGTAATCATGTTTAGTCCGGTTTTACTCGTCCTGTAAGCATATGACCTTCCACTCATGCAATCATCGATTGACCCCATCAAACTCGTTATCATCGCAACTTTAGAATTGGGAGTTGATTTCATGATTGGCCACAATGATTGAGTTACCCTCATTGGACCGATTGTGTTTACGTTTAACACTTCCAGAGATTGTTCCATGTCAACGTCTTCGAAGGTTTGCCATCTACCATCCATCATTCCAGCATTGTTCACTAAAACATCAACCGTGTCAGTCATTGATGCGATTTTTGCTCCAAATTCATTAGCNGAATTCGTGTCTTTTACGTCTAGATAAAGCGTTGTAAGGTTCGCATGTTCTAGTGTGAAATCTTCGGGTTTTCTCATCCCTGCAATTACTTTGTTTCCCTTGGCAAGAAGTGATTCAACTAATTCAAGACCTATTCCTCGGTTGCCGCCTGTGATTACCCATGTCGCCATATTAGGTCGTGTAGGACATGATTGATTGAGGTTACTAATCCTAGTTACAGGACATTAACCATAGAGTCGGAAAAATTGGTGTGCCCAATAACACCGTTTTTTAAATGGAAATAGGGGAATCCATCATATATGCCTCGATTTGACAATTATACGATGGGAACGAAAGTAGGAATCGACGATATGGCGATTCATTTTCCTCGATTATACATGGATATGGAGGACTTCGCTGCAATGCGAGGTGCCGATTATTCAAAATTAAACAAGGGTCTTGGGCTTGCTGCAATGGCAATTCCTGATGTCCACGAGGATACAGCAACAATGGGTGCAAATGCTGTCTGTAGATTAATAGACAGAAATGGCTTGGATCCTAGGGACATTGGTAGAATTTACTTGGGAACTGAATCAGCTCTNGATGGTGCGAAACCGACTGCAACATATATTGTTGACATGTTAACTCACAGATACGGAGATATCTATGGTGAAGATTGTTTCAGAGGTTGTGATGTAGTAGACATGACATTTGCTTGTATTGGTGCTGTAGATGCTTTACACAATACTTTGGATTGGGTCGCTAGAGGTGGAGAAGAAGATGACAGAATGGGAATAGTAGTATTCTCTGACAATGCAAAATACGACTTAGAATCATCAGGTGAATATACACAAGGTGCGGGCGGTGGAGCATTACTTATCCGTCACAATCCTAGACTCGTGGCAATCCCAGATAGATGGGGCGTTTCAACAACCCCTGTTCATGATTTCTTCAAACCAAGAAGAATGGTTTCGATTCAAAGCGTAATTGACCACGTATTGCAACTGGCAGCAGAAGCAGGTGCTACAATAAGAGATGGAATGGCTGAAGCCATGATTAAGCACCTCCCAGAATCAACTGTCAGAAGATTAGGTATCTTTGCTCATGGTGAAGAGANCGTCAAAGTCCATCGTGATGAACCAGTCTTCGATGGCCAGTTTTCAAACAGATGTTACAGAGAAGCGGTGAAACAAGCGTTCACACATTTCAGTGAGAAGGCAATAAACCAAGGCAGATTTGACCCCACAATGGATGAGATCCTCACCGAACAATGGGCGAGAATCATCATGCATCTTCCTTATGCATTCCAAGCAAAGCGGATGTTCCCTGACGTGTTCAGACACGATAGACAGCACCTCAAAGAATGGGAAGCAATAGAAGAAGAAATTGGACCTGCTCCTCTAGAATCCGACTTTGAAAACGAGGCGGATTGGGATAAATCGATGGACTCCTACAGGAGAGCGATTTCCAAGACAGAATCATTCAAACAATTCGTTGAGGATAGAATTGAGAAAGGTCAGAGGGCTAGTTCATTGATTGGGAATCAATACACTGGTTCGATATTCTTAGCTCTAATGTCTACATTTGAAGCAGATTACGAAGAAAATGCCAAAATCGGAGAGTCTGTATTCGGACTTTGTGGATATGGATCTGGTGCGAAGGCAAAGGTATTCGAGGCTGAGGTTCAACCAACATGGAGACAAATTGCAAGCAGATGGAATTTGTTCGAAAGACTTGAGGGCAGAATCGCAATCGATAAGTTGACTTACGAAGCACTACACAAGGGACTCGCAACTGAATCAGTTGTTACACCAAAGGGAGAATTCGCTCTAGTTGATGTTGGAGATGAGGGTGTCGAGGAAGGTCTTCGAACCTATGCTTGGATAGAAGAATAATCAAACCAAGATTTTCTTGATATCGACTATATCTGGCAAATTTACGTTTGCAGAATTGAACCAATCATCAATTGAATCGATTAATTTGCCCTTTGCCTTTGCCTTTGCTCTACTGCTAACCAGGTTCCAAGCACCTTTTGTTGAGATTCCAGGTATTGCTGCTAATTGCTTTTCAGTTGCAGATTCCCAGTTTATGTTAGTCTCAACACCAGTAATCGACCTCGCCCCATGATTTGTAACCATAATCTGTGAATAAGATTCCAAGGGTGCAAGGTAATTCATTCCTACAAGAATTGGATATGCGCCAATCTGTCTTCCAAATGTAATTCCGGATTTACCGTGAATAGAACCATCTCTAGCTTCAGGTTGCAAGTGACGTGGAAGCCTTACTCTTCCTTCATGAGATTCCCACCAAACATCATTGAGTATTGTTCCTACCGGTAACATNTCTTTCAACAATGGGCCGTCGAATTCTTCTCTTACAGTCTTCTTGAAAGACTGGAATGCAGAGTTATTGATTTCTTGGAAGCCTTCACCTTCCACTTGACGAATATTTACTCTTCGAATCATATGTCTTCCACTCTTTAGTTCTCTAAGCAATTCAAGGTTTATGTCGTAAGTCTTGTTGGTTTCACCATTTAATCCAGCGATAAAATTCAGTCCAGGAAGAAGTTTTGGCAAACCTCTTTCACCTTTTTCCTTCCCATATTTATTGATTAGACCAATGGCGGATTTTAGTTGCTTAGAATCACAATTTAGCCAATTTTCTTTATGCACATTTGGGTCTGCTGATTCAAGGCCAAAAGAGAGAACTGCTCCGTCAGAGAGTGTCTCAACGAGAGTTTTTGTAATCTCTTCTGCGGGTTCGAGATTTTCTGCTATAATCGATGGATTGCCATTGTCTGTATGAAGTATTTTCAATCTTTCATCATCTCTTAAACCATGTAAGAGACTAGCAATTGGCTCAGGGTTCGGAACCGGATATTCAAGTTCAAGAACACCATCTGCCATGTAAGTGTAGGTATCAGTCATGCCTCCAAGTCTGACATGCTCAACTCCCATGTCATGAGCGATTTTCACCTCTTCAATGATGTCTTCAGGGCTTCTCCAAATGGGAACCCCTTTCTTTGGTTCAATACAGAACTTGCACCCGCGCTTGTACCTAACGCATCCTTGGTAGACTTCGACCTCGTATGTTAGAGGTCCGCCCAAGTCAGGATTGCTTGATACTGCCTTTGATTTTGCTCCATGTTGCGCCCAACCCGTCCACTGCTCTGCATTTCGTCTTTTATGTTTCCAAGTATTATTTTCAAGATAAAAATTCAAAGTAGCATCTGTATCTTGCAGAGCAAGGAATAAATTTGCCTGCAAGGGGCTCCATCCTTGATGTCGCCATCCTCTAATCGCCCAACCACCGCACAAAATTGGAATGTCTCTAGGGGTTTGACCAATGATGTCTCTTGTCTCATTCAATGAGATAGGAGTGCCACGCAGATATTTTCCTGGAACAATCGCTCCTGCAAGAATAACGATTCCAAGCCTATTTTCGAGTGTTCTGGGATTTATTCTAAAACTGTCGATAGTGCAGTATTCATATTCGATATTCCTCTCTTCTAAAACTCCACAGATGTATCGAACGTGGAAACCTACGTATGGAGGAACTCCAAATGCAGCAGGCTCGTCTTCATATCCATCAATAACGAGCCACGTAGGATTTGGCTCAACCAAAAAACCACCTCAGTTTCGGTTTCTTCGGAATTTCTTTTTCTTTCCAGAGGCTTCTTCTTCAGCAATTGCTCTTAGTTCTCTAGCTGATTTACCGCCTTTCTTCTCGCTTGGTTTTGCTAAATCAACCTTGATTGTTCTGGTCATGAATTCTGTTCCGTTTAGTTTTGATACTACATCTGCGCCTGCAGTTTCAGGTTGGATAGTGACGAAAGCAAACGCCTTTCTTTTTCCTGAACGATCAGTTGCCCACTGTACATGGACAGAATCACAATGATCTTTGAATATCTTTCCTAGGTCATCGTCACTAGCGTCAAATGGAAGATTTCCAACATAGAGTCTACAGCCCTTAGGTCTGTCTCTCTTTGGTTTCTTATCCCTAGGAGCATCAGCATCTCTTACACCGATTCTTCTTCCGTTAATTCTGTGGCCATCCAATGCTTTTGCTGCGGCTTGAGCCATTGATTTATTTGCGAATGTTATGAATCCAAAGCCTCTGTTGTTTCCATTGTCATCCTTCATGATAGCGAAGTCTGTTATGTCTCCATGTGGTTCGAACAATGAACGAATATCATCATCTTGAACATCGTTTGGAAGACCACCAACGAATAATTTGCATCCAGGAGGTGCTCTTGGTTTTCTTCCTCCTCTTCCGCCAGCGTCGTCGAATCTAAAGTACTCTCTTGGAGAGCCATCTTCCCTTACATCTTCAGCGATATATGTGGCTCTTCCGGAGCTTCCTTTTGCGAATAGAGCCTCAGCATCTCCGCTCCATCTTTTGTTTCCGCCATTAAGCGCAGACATTCCTGTCGAGCCACCAAAATCATCTGCCATTGCTCTAAAGGCACGGTTTTCACATGTAGGACAGTAAACATTCCAGTCACCTTGCTGCTGTGCTTCAAATTCAGCACCACATGGAGGGCATATTGCCCATAGGACTCCACAGTTGCTTTCCCCTCGCATGTCAACACGAACGACATTTTCAACTTCAGTTACCTTTGCTCTTACTAGGTCTCTCACCCTTAGTGCATCAGCAGTATTGTGCAAGAATCTGTCACAGATTGCAGTTACATGCATTTGCGCATACATCTGGTCTGCCATAACCACTCGGTTAGGTTTGTTTTCCACGCTCAATACGCGTATTTCACCTGATTTTTCATGTAATTTAGAAACTTCTCCAATTATGTAATCTCCTACTTCTAATCTTAGTAATTCATTATGAGATTGAACGCTAATTACACCGTCGGTTTCGATGACTATACCTGTTAGAAGAGATACCAACTCTCCATTTCTCTCTATTGTTCCTTCACCAGATGTATGTTCATCTGACTTTCCGATTATTGCTCCTGGGGTGACGATGCTCGTCATTTTTTTCACGCTCGTATTTTTTGGGGTTCACCCGAAGGTGAATGGAAGTGGATATTCTAATGCGGTTAGTCTTTGTTCTTGAACCCCTCTCATCGAGTTATACGCCAACATCTAATCTTGGTAGTACCCATTTTTGAGGTATGGTGACCGTAAGTTGCAGGCATTCTGAATTCTCCTTCCAGAATAATTTCCCCTTCAGGAAGATGTGTTGCACTAGCGCTGTGTAAGATGTGAACGACAGGTGCAGCTTTTAGTGCCGCATCTAGAAATGGTCTGTCCGCACCATGTTTTTGTACACCCCATGGTGGGTTCATAATCACGATATCTGCCTCGCCAATATCAATTTCACCAACTCGTCCAATTATTGTATTACCTAATTCTTGGCATAGTTTTGCAGCGTCTTCATCACATTCAACAAAAGTAACTTCAGCGCCCAATAATTGTGCACCATGTCCTAAGATTCCATTACCTGCTCCCAAATCTAGGACTTTTTTGCCTTCCAGGCCATCGTAGCCATCTATCTGTGCAAGCCATAATGCAGCCAGGTCGCCCTCTGTTTGGTACTGCTCCAATTCCACGTGATTACATGGATGATTGGGTAATTTGGATAATTTAATCGCCAGTTGGCGAAGCTTCACATTGATCACCAACGTCTCTGTTGTTGCTGTTGATTGTTGTAACCCATCTGGCGCATCTGCTGAGCCTGCATTTGTTGGGCTTGAAGTTGTTGTAATTGGAATCTTATTGCTTCGGCTTCTCTCCTCAGTGCCGCAATAAGTTGTTCATTGGGTTGTTGACCACCACAAAATCGGCAAAAGCGTGTGCCATCTGCTTGCATTTGGCCGCATGTCGTACAGAATGCCATGAATATCCCAACACTAACTCGTCTTTGAACCCTCGCATCAACTTACCATTTGCATAAATACAGGCCAAGTCTCGAAATTCTGTGCTAAGGCACGTTCGTTTATGTCCTCCATTCTAACGTCCGACATCATTTCTGATGGGTCAACGCCTGCGTCTAATAATTCCTGGACTAATGCACGGAATTCTTTCTCTATTGCAGGAGTGTCATCAACTTCTGGTTCGGCATCAGGAAGTGGAATAGATTCATCTGATTGAGATTCAGCCTTTGCTTCTTGACCAGGTAACGGAACTTCTTCTTTATCTGCTTGTAGAATTGGCTTACTATCTGAAGTAGGCAGTGGAATTTCTTCTGCTTCCGGCATCATTTCTTGGATGAATGCTTTCTCCATCTCGTCAACAGGTTCTTCATCAACTGGTTCAGGAGGTTGCTCGACAACAGGCACTTCTACAATTTCTGGTTCGGGTTTTGCTAATCCTACACCTAGAATCTCGGCCTGCTGTCTCGCTAATTCAGCAGCCTGTCTTCTTGGTAAAGACACGAATGCTTTACCAACAAGGGCATGGATTGGGTAAGGAAGGTAGTACTTGTCCAAATTTGGCAGACTAGGATGTCTGAAGCATAGAATGGAATGCCTTTCGAAAGCTCGTTGATTTGGAATGCCTACCGAGAAAGGTGTAGGGTTGATTTCAACAGTAGACCTCAACCATCCTTCCTGTGTGACAAGTTGCTGCATCCAAATTCCCATATCAGAATTAGATACGTTGACGAATTGAAAAGAAGCATCTCTGTGGTCGAATCCTTGTTCTGCCAATAAATCCTCGGCTCCTCTAGGTCTGTGGAATATTCCCATTACTGGTTGCCCGTGGTCAATCATATCTCCATGAAGTTCCAATAATTTACGTTCTTTTCTAGGACACAGTAGCATAATTTCAAGCCTGTCTGCCCCCGGGTCCCATATTTCTCCCCATCTAGAAACGGCTTCATCTCTAAGTTGTTGGAATGTCATATTCGGAATCATTGCTGTGACGCCCATGTAACCACCGTCCACTCCTATGCATGTGACCTATTTGGTGATGTATGCTTCTTGTACCGCAAATTCAGCCAGAAGGATAACTCCTCCGGCTGCTCCTCTGATTGTATTGTGCGATAATGCATCAAATCTGACAATGTTTTTTTCTACACGTATATTTCCAATGGTTGTAGACATTCCATTTCCTGCCCATAGATGATTCTCTCTTGTCGGAGTCTCAAGTATAATTTCGTTAACATTTTCTGGAGAAGATGGTAAATCTAGGGATTGGATTTTCATCAACTGTTCAACTTGTTCAAGAGTTGGATCAGATTCAAGTTCTACGCCACACGATACCATATGGCCGTCCCTCTCAGCTACTCTGTTACATGTGGCTAAAATCGGTACATCAATTTCTAGAAGATACTTCAATTCAGCCATCATTTTTTCTTCTTCCCCAGGGATTAATGGATTTACATCACCTGAAAGTGCTTTTTCATCGAATAGTAATCTCCATCCTGCTCCAGACAAGGCCTGCCTTGTGAATATTGTAATAGATTTGATTCCTAATTCTCGCAATCCAGCTATTGCTGTGGCAACTGGCACTACAGTACAGTTTGTTGCGCATGCATGCCCTTCATATTCATCCATGATGTGAGGATTGATTTCAGGAATAACCATTGGCACGCCTGCAATTCTTCTGAAAGTGCTAGCATTTGAAAAGACGTGGATACCCCTTGCCACAAGGGAGGGTTCCACTATTTCTGCAACATTATTTGGCAGGGCTGAAAACGCAATATCAACATCTGGTATGTCACTCATAGAACATATCAGAATATCGTAACTAGGTTTTTGAGTTTCAAGTCTCCATTCTAGTTCTTCGAACATCAATCCAACATTTTTGGGTGAACCAGCAATCGCCTCAACATCGAAAAAAGGGTGGTTCCAAAGCAGTTCCTGTAAACGCTGACCTACAAGGCCAGTCGCCCCAAGAATCGCCACAGAATACCTTGTCATTGGTTCTCCTCATATGGGGTGGGGAAGATTCTCCTTATGATGAGTTTCCTTGCTATGGACGCTCCATCTTTCACGCTACCAAGTTTTGGCTCACCCTTTCTCTTTGAGTAACTAATTGGAACATGTCGGATTGGAATATTTCTTTTTGCTGAGGAAGTATACATTTCTGCCTCGATTTCAAATCTAAGGCTGTTAAGTTCTAACTTCTCAATAGCCCCTCTCGAAAATCCCCAGAATCCGGAACACAGATCGTTGATTGTTCTACCATGTAGAGCAACTGCTAACCATGTCAATAGGTGATTTCCAACCCAATTGGTAGTAGTCATGGCATCAGGTTCAAGATTGCCTCTTAATCTATCACCTATCGCAATTCCATTCTTTGGAATTGTATTCAAAATCCTAGGAATTTCTTCAGGCCAATAAGTGCCATCGGAATCAAGCATTACAAGATAATCGTGTGAATTACTGAGAAAATGTTTGAATGCTTGGCGAACAGCTAATCCTTTTCCTTCTCCCCATTGTTCAATAATTGTACAATCTAAATCTTGAGCAATTTGAACGGTTCTATCGGATGAGCCTCCATCTACTACTAAGGTTTCAATTTCAAAACCCATTTCTGAAATTTCTTCGGTTGGAATCCTAGAAATTACATCGGCAATTGCCAATTCTTCATCTAACGCTGGAAGCGTAATGAGCAGACTTGGCATGCAAAGCGCTAGTGGTTTATGTTGTCAACATTTTCCTAAGAATTAGGCGATGTATACAGTTTCAATCCAATGAACTCTAATTCCCGTGGTATCAATCAGTGCATCACCTCTTCCCGATGCTCCTAATGGATTAATCCAATATTCCATCTGACTTGTTATTTCGATATCAAACCCTCCAAATCCAACATAGTTGCAAATATTTTTCCAACCTGAGCCAGAGTAATGTTTCCCATTTACATCTGCAGAAACATCTCCCACAAATTCAAGCATTATACAAACCCTGTATGCGTCTGTTTCGTTAACATCGATGGAATGAGAGCCTTCGGAAAGATATAATTTCTTGTCGCCAATTGAAAATGGATCTAGTGACCTAAATTCAGCCCATGGATCAATTCGCATATTCTCACCCTCTACTTTTGTAAATGTAGAAATCAGGTTATCTTCCTGAAGTGAGAATAAAATTGAGCCTTCACTTTCCCACATTTTCTCCCACTGTGTTGAGTGAAGTAGATATTGAATCATTACACCTTTTGGTGATGCTAAGGCGTGTGTGACGCCTAATTTCTCTAATCGTTCAACATTATCGTAGATAATTGCCGTTGTAGCAGCATTTTGTATCGAATGTTCTTGTTTCAAAATACCCAAGGTGGGAATTGATGTCACGCCAATATCGTCTACATTCGAGATTACATGACCCCAGTGTTCATTTTCGGTGTAAATTATTGAGTTTGGCGGTAATTCATCCAGCATAGAAATTAGAGTGATATCTCCCTCAGAGACAACGTGTAATTCTGAATGCTCTGAAAGTTCCGATAGGGCGCTATGTGCAACACCGCTTATCAGCAAAGCTACAATCATTACCGCCCGNCCTCCGTTTGAAGTAATGCCGTTTTCAATTTTCGATAGCCTCATGCCAACCAACAAAGCCAGAGGAATATGGAATGCATGCATACTCATAGAGTACATGATGTAAGAGGTCATGGAGAATATTGCAAATCCTGTTAGCCCATCAAATAGATGTACAAATGTAATTAGATAATTTAGACCAGCCCAGATAATAATTAATCGAGCCTGAAGATTGTTTTTCATTGACCACGCAGCCCATAATCCAAGCGGCAATAATAATCCAGAATAGAGAATCATTGGTGAGCCTCCTTGCCAACCATATTCTGCAAAAATAGCGTCTCCATCAAACTGTGTGGCTGCGATTATTATCAATGCGATAATCGCAATAAGTAATACTTGAATTTGAATTTTCTCAGCCAAACTAATGCTTTGAGATTTTGAAACCAACATTTTTGCAATAACCAAAGTTGCAATGTAAACGAATCCAGTGGGGTGAATGCAGACTACGGCAATAGATGTGGTGGCAATAATACCCCATCTTAATCTGTCATTGATCATTAACAATATCACAATCAATCCTAGCTGACTTGTCACAGTAGGGAAGCCGGAGTCCAAATTTTTTGCAAATAATGCAGGTGCTAACAACATAGCCATAATTGGCCAGTGACCAAAACCGAGTTTTTCACCAACCGCAGCAATTCCTAGTAGAAGGGAGGCAAAACAAAACACTCCAAGAATGAATACTGATACGTAAATTTCTCCACCTATCCAAGCAGCGAGAACGGGAAAAGCAGGTGGATAAATCCAGTTGCCTTTGGATGGTTCGGAAATATTGAATGAATCATATGCTGCGAAACTTTCTGCAAGCGATGTGAATCCTATCCAATCGACACCCATTGGAACATAATATGTTAACGGCGTTAATGCAATGTAAACTGCAATCAAAGAAAAAATCCAAAACCATGGTTTTCGTTCAATAGAAATAGACTCATACTCGGGTTGTAGTTCGGTTCTTATTGCAATAAATGCAGAAACATTGGCTGCCACGAACAGCATCGTGATAGAGTCAATCCCTAATCCGAGAAAAAATGCAATTCCTGACAAGCCAAGTAAAGAGAGTAATCCAAGGGATGGAGTAAGCATCAAATGTCTTGCAGTATCTCCATCAGAGTCAAGCCTTCTTGCTATTGCAAATCCCGGAAGAAATGACAATGCAAGTCCGACAACCATAACTTCGGGTTGGCATTTTGGTTTTCAAACCATTTGCGAACAATCATCAATTAGGCACATTTGGCATGTAATATGGCAGAAGTCATCATCTTACCAGATGATTACTGGGTTTACGATTTTTCGAAGGGAGTAGACCCTGATTTCGTATGCCCGTTCGCCTACCAAATAGGAAGATATGATGAGACCCGTCCTGGAATGTATGAACATGACTTATTCGGCGGAGTAAGAAACCACCATGTTGGTATTGATCTGGGAGCGCCAGCAGGAGAACCAGTTCACGCTTTTGACAAAGGAGTAGTCTTTTCTAAGGGGGTTAATTCAGAACCTGGCTCATATGGTCCAACAATTATCATTCAACACGAATTAGACAACAAACCAATTTGGGCATTGTATGGACACTTGTCAACGGATTCCCTTGACCTAGTCGAATGTGGCGATGAAGTCGCTGAAGGCCAAGTGATTGCTTTTGTGGGTTCAAAGGAAGAAAATGGTGGCTGGGAGCCACACGTTCATTTCCANNTAAGTTGGGAAGAGCCAGTAGACAATGATTTACCAGGTGTTGTGGCTATTGAGGATAGGGTATCAGCTTTGGAAAAGTACCCCGACCCTAGAATTGTATTAGGGCAAATATACTAATCAATTTGCGATAGATATTCTTTCAGAGAAATAATTGGGTCAATGGCTGTCGGATCTTTACCAGATAATAGGGCTAAAGCAATGGACAACCAGTCCATCATTATGCAAATGTGCAGCAAACACTCCAGAAGGCTTTCCCCCTCTCCCTGAATTTTCCATGCTAAATCGGTTGGGCAATTAGCAACAAACCAGTCCATTCTATGAGTGACCCTTTCATTCATTCCTGGCCAAGAAACGATTATCACAGCCTGATTTGGAGCATCTGGGTCCTGATATTTGCCAACTCCACCCCACGCAATTAGTTCGTTGTGGTTCATTTCGGGAACCTCGCCAATTCTTGCGAACCTCGCTGAATTTTCGTTAAGTTGATTTTTGAATCTACATAGTGCGGGTGATAACTCAGAGGGGCCAATTATTGCGATTGGATTTTCCATCATGTTTAGTGCTAGACTTGCAACATCTCCTTCAGGGTGTAATGTAATGTCACAATCAATTATCGCCTGCTTTAATCTTGCAATGCCATCTTGTGAAAGTTCACTTTGCAGAATTCCTAATTGATTCATTAAACCTAGTTGTCTCGAAAATAAATGGCCGAATGCAGACCTAGGTGGCTGACCTCCTGGGCATGAAATTAAGTGTGCTGAATTTGATAATTCACACAATCCGGATAGCATTCCTCCGCTAGAAATCACTACCACTGTTCCACCAAGTTTGATTGCCTGTTCAGTTGTAGCAACAGTTTCTTCTGTGTTGCCAGAATATGATGTGGCTACAACCAACCAGTTTTGATTCCACCAATTTGGTAATCCATACGATCGGTTACACTTTACAGGAACTCCTCCTTCCATGTCGCAAAGTGTTGAGATAAAATCTCCTCCTGCTCCAGAGCCGCCCATGCCCACGAACAAGACCCCCTCCCATCCATAGTCCAGTTCTGGAAGCCAAGGATGTAATTCTTCGTTGATTGAATTGTAGCCTTGGATATAGTCGTTCATGAAAAACCGTGTATATCCTATCATATCATCTTGGTCTAATGCAGCAGCCAGTCTATTGATGCCATCGTCCATTTAATCACCATCCATTCCTAAGTAAGGTAAAGTAATCCACTCGCCTTCGATTCTTGCAACTAGAAGTTTTCTTCCCAAAACATGGTCATATGGAAGCCTTACAGCAGTCATTTTCCAGTTGTTTGGGTCCAAGAACTCTCCCACCGATGAATCTTCATTGACAGAGTCTACATACAATAATTCCTCAACTCTTGCCTTGACATGTGCACTTTCTAGGTCTCTCCAACTAGCGCCAACGCGTTCTTTTCTTTCGATTTTCTCAAGCACAGCACCATCTCCACTCCATGTAGTGGGGCGCCATAAACCGCCTCTCCATTGAATTACGTCTCCCAAATCATATCCTGGCTTTCTGTACAGTAGTGTGAGTCTTGTTAGGTCAACACCATCTTTTCTTCCAACAACAGAGGTAGTGGTTGTGATTTGACCACCATAATGAGAAACCAAATGTTTACCCCAAGCCTTTGCCAATGCTTTGGAGCCTAAGATAACATCATAGCCCCCAGTAACCGGTCCTTCCTTTGTGATGAAAAACATCGGGTCGTCTGCCATGTCATTGATTACAACATCTAATGTTGTTCTCAATTGATTGAATTCTGATTCTGATAACCTTCTAGCGCTCGAACGCAGTTGAACAGTTGCTTCAAAATAATTCCCTGCTCTTCTAGTACATGTCAAACAGACACCGTTTGACATTCTGGCACGCATTGTTTTTTGTTCAGAGTATAGTAAATTGTCAATCACGCCTTCGATTTGTAGATGGATAAGGGTGTGTCTTCCATCAACCTCTTGGGCTTGTAGAGCTAGTTCAAGATCCTCGACATCTGGATGGAATCCTACATTCCTTTGAACTAGTTCGTGCCATAGGTCTTCAGAATCAACGTTTGTCCATTTTCCTTGAAAATCTATCATGCCACATCTAGCACATTTAGTCCATGGAACATTCTTTGGGGCCTCAACAAGTGTGACTCTTTCACGAGTACATTTCTCGCACATTCTATCTGAATACAACGGGGTAGTGTCTCCGCAAATCAAACAGAATTCATCACCTAAGTCCATTCAATCACCTGCGATTGAATTACTCTGATTCATCATTGGTAATAGCCTTCTCCAAAGAACTAATCTTCGCCTCTAGAGATTTGGACTTTGCAAAGACTGTCCACGTCCAATATGCAATGCCCGCAATCATCCCAAGGTAAGCAATAGCGAGATATGTTATGTCTTTCACTTTCTTGCCTCCTCGTATGTTGATTGAAGGTCTTCCACCCTCATTTCTAGTTTTGTAAGTTCCATCCCATAAATGATGTGTCCGACAACTAACATTGTGAATGAAATTGCTCCTATCAGCAAAACGTATCCCATGTCTGAATTGAGTGAACCTTCTGAAGTAGCAACTACGGGGCCNGGGTGTCTGATTTGCCAAAGCCTTGTTGCTACATAAGTGAAAGGAACTAAAGCGAAGCCAAACATTCCAAAAGCGGCAAATGTATCTCTGGTTTCAATACCATCAGGTTGTGATTTCCTACCTAATACCAAAAATAGAGAAAGCAGAGTTAGAACGGCAAATGAGTTCAATCTTACATCTGTCCAATCCCATGGAACACCCCATTCTGCAGCGCCCCATACGCAACCTGAGAAAACCGCAATCAGACCGGTCGCAAGACCTGCTTCGGTGCTAGCAACATGCATTCTCCACGCCCAATCGCTTCTTTTGAAGAACCACGCTGTAGAGCCAACGAATAACAAACCGAAGGCAATCATTGCAGCCCATGCACTTGGGACATGCCAATAGAATATTCGCTGCGCTTCAGGTGCTTGGAAGGCAGCGATAGAAACCGAGGGTGCCCATTTGAAACCCAAAAAAAGTGTGAGACTTGCTCCTGCGAGCCCAGCCAACACTAATGATTGGCCCCATTGTCTCATAAAGCGACCTCATTGTGCTTTGTTATTGAATGTTCACGATGATAGGGTGTCTACCACTAACGCCCAAGGGAGCACTAGTATTGGAGTCAATAACCTGATCATAACAGCATTTGGTCTTGCCAACGAAAGAGTAGAATATGCCATAAATCCCACTATTGTTTCAGTTACAGCACCTAGTAGAGCACCAGCGATTACGAGTTGTAAGTCTAAACCAGTTGTTATCATGGATGCTAAAAAAGTCAGTAAACCGCAGACTATTAAGGAATGAATCAATGCATTTAGGGGGATTGAACTTTTCGTTTTCCACCAAGCAAATGCCCTGTTCTCTAAGGTCAATCTGTGGACTGGATTACCTGCCATTCCCGCAGCTAGTGCGGGTGCTAGAATGAAAGCAGTTTCCATCCTAGAACTCATATCATTCGGGTCTAACAATGCAAGCATTGCACCCAGGACTATCAATCCAACAACTCCATTATTTGCGACTCCTGAAAGTGTTCGAACGTTGAGTCTATGGCCAACCAGTGATTTTCTTGTTCCTGTGGTGGTTATCTTTGAGAATTCACCTTTCTGTGGCTTGTTATTTACTATTTCGAATGGAAATAGTATCTTCTTATCTGAGTAATCTACTAATTTTTCATTGTGGCTTGAAAATAACACAGCATGTCCTCCATCAGCCAAATCTCTTAGTGTATTACACAACAAATCTATCGACTTTTCATCTAATCCGCTATCGGGCTCGTCGAGTAAAACAGCAATAGGTGTGTCAGAAATCAATGCAGGGATAAGTCCTGATAGGACAGCGATTTTTCTTCTCTGTCCTCCAGATAACATAGCAATTCTATCGTGAATTCTGTGATCCAGCCCCCATTTTTTTAACAACGATTCTACATCGAACTCATGACCTGCAACATCTAGTAATCTTTCACCAACAATCTCGTCTCCCATAACACAGTCGTCTTGAAGGCATAATCCGAATTCAGTTCTCCCTCTTCTTCCTTCTGAATCTCTGATTAATTGCCCTGATACCGTTGATTTTCCGTTCTCCATTGGGACTAGTCCAGCAGCTGTTTCGATAACGGTGGATTTACCACAACCATTTTCCCCGAATAGACAAACAACTTCTCCGCTGTCTACTGATAATGACCATTTTTCCAACACGGTTGACCGTCCTCTTCGAACGGTGACCTCACTAAGTTGGATAATTCCCATTGTTACGCTCCAAACACCGCAGTGGCTTCAAAGCACCTACTCCTCGGGGTGTACATGCAGGAGGTTCTATTCGCAATTTGGATCCTTGCAATTATTGGACCAATTGCTTGGGCTTGGTACAATCAAGCATCGGTTGCCATGGGCGTGACATTGTCGCTTTTGTTTGGATATATTGTTCAATTATTTTGGAACTTTTTTGGAGCATATGAACTGTATCGATATGTAGTAATGGTTCCTGCTTTTGTGGAAAATGGAGAATTTCATACTTTGGTTACGAGTGGTTTTGTTCATTCTCCAGGTGATGCTTTACACGTCCTTGGAAATATCATCATAATCGCGCTTGTTGGTATCCCACTTGAGGAAAGACTAGGACGAAATAAATGGCTAATCTCCTACACCATAGGATTGTTAGGAGGTTCTATAGCATGGACTGTAGCAAATTCTGGCTCTTACACACCTGCATTAGGTGCTTCAGGTGCCGCTTTTGGAATACTCGGTGCTTACCTTTGTGGATGGCCGAGAGATGAGGTATTTTTCCCATTTATTCTGATAAGAAAATGGCCTGTCCAATTCATTGCTTTGATATATTTCGGCTTAGAAATTGTTAGAGCATATCAGGTTTACGAATTTTCAGAAATATCTCATGTTGCTCATATCGCTCACTTGGGAGGATTTATCGCCGCTTACGCCTTTTTGCCAATTTTGAAGAAAGGCATAGAATGGGAAGAAGAAGCTGAATTATCTGAGATATCTGAAGAAAATCCATTCGAAGGCGTCGATGAACTTGTAAAAAGATTGATCGAAGAAGGTGATGAGAAAGAGACACGGCAAGCTTGGTTAGAGGAAATCGCAGATAGGGCAAAATGTCCAGTTTGTGGCTCTGGATTATATGTCAAAAAAATGCGAATAAAATGTGAATCTGCATCTTCCCATGTTTCTTGGCCTTGATGCAAAACCTGCCACTTAGACACCCAAGGTTCATTTGTTATGAGACCCGCCCGTAGGGCGGGGTGAAATCAATGAGAGGCGTCAAAGCAGTTATTTTAGTTATGATTTTCTTGATTTCAAGTTTTTCTGCATTTGCTACAGCAAACCAAATTCAACCCTCAGAAGAATTTGAAGAAACGAAGGACAGAATGCCATTCCGTGGAGATAAACATTCCTCGGAGGATTATGGCTGGTGGTTTGCTTACGGCCCAGATTCTAATTTTGATGGCATGGACGACCGTCTTGAGCGAGTTTTAGCAGGTGAGGAATCTAGTTCTACTACTGCAATCATCGGTGCTGATGGAAGAAAGACAGTAGCAATTGTAGTCGATTATGCATGGCATCCTGGTCAAGAAGAAGTAAACGAACTAGTAGCAATTTTGAGTAGGCACGGCTGGGAAGCCGATGGATCTTGGTTCCAAGTTATGGATTCTATTGACTCAATCGTGGTTGACCATGTGCCGGTAAGTGCTCTACTTGAGATTCATGCAATAGAATCAGTAGTTGTCGTTGAGATGCAGAATGTCATGTATCCAACTTTGCAAAGCGCTAATCCTGCCACAAGAATTCAGCCATCTGACGTTTATTCAGGAACCGTTTATGACAGAGGCTATGATGGTGAAGGAATCGTAATCGCTGTTCTCGATAGTGGTGTGGATAACGAACACCGCTCACTGAATGACTTCGATGATCAGAACGACGCACCCGATCTGAATCCAAACTCCTACGATGACCAAAAGTGGGTTGCTGGATACGATGCAACCTCACAAGCATCTAATCCAGATGGGTCTCAAGACCCGGATGACGGCCAAGGGCATGGAACGCACGTGGCTGGTATCGCCCTTGGAACAGGAGATTCCTCACGTGTACACATTGGAGCAGCACCAGGTGCTTTCCTTGTTGATATCAAGGTTCTAACCGACAGTGGCGGAACAAATTCTCAGAATTCATTGAACGGAATTCAGTGGATGATTAACAATAAAGATACTGATTGGGGCAATGGTGCAAGAGGCATCGACATAGGACAGATGTCATTCGGTTCTATTGGTAATCCAATAAATCAAGACAGTGGAGATAATGGCACTGGAGCAGAAGCCCGATTAGTGAACAATGCAACATATGACCATGATATTGCATGTATTATCGCTGCAGGAAACGATGGAAGACAGCGAATAGCTTCCCCTGGTAGTGCAGACGGAGCAATTACAATAGGTTCAGCAGACAATGCAGATACCATCAATCGAACAGATGACTACATGGCATCATACTCAAATTCCGGTCCAAGAATTAGTGATAATGACGACGACGATTGGGACGAATTAAAACCGGACTTAACCGCTTATGGCAGCGGTATTTACTCTGCTTCGGCAGCAACAGGTACATCATTACCAGGGACTCCTAGGCCTGAAGCTGATAATTCCTATGAATCGAAGGACGGCACTTCCATGGCTACTCCACTAGTTTCGGGAGTGGTTGCCATGATGTTGCAAGCAGATCCTGCATTGAAACCGTTAGAAATCAAAGATATCCTTCGTAATTCAAGCGAGAAGAAAGGCAGCCCCTCTGAACCAGGTGTATCAGACAGATGGAATGAGGATTGGGGATTCGGTCTTATGGATGCATCCTGTGCAGTTGACACGGTACTCGACAGAACATGCACCCCACTAACTGGTGGGGGCGGAATATTTGTTCCACCAGATAATGACACGTCTCTAGGTATAGACATCACCTCTCCGGAAAACGGTTCGTGGTTCGTAACAGATGAACTACTAAGAATCGAAGGTACTCTAATTGACGGTACAGGACCTTGGGAAAACGTAAACATTAGGATTACTCAGTATCTTGAGGATTTGGAAGAGGTTACCCTCCAAGATTGGACCACGGCAGGGGGAGATGATGACTACTGGTATCTTGATGTTTTAATCAAAGATGAGTGGTATGATTCTGAAGAAATGAATGTAGTCATCGAAGTTAAAGCTACAGGTTCCGGTGATTTGATTTCAAGTGATGTGCGTTATGGAAACATAGGCAAAATGATTGCAAACTTTGGCTCACCATCCTCGGGTGCCACTATTGACGGATATGTCACATTCAGTGGTACTGCACAAGGTATTGACCCTGATAATTTGATTTACAGAGTTAACAGCGGTGCTTGGATTGAGGCATATTCATTCGATTCCGAAGACTATGGTCCTCAAGATTGGTCATTCACATGGGACTCAACAGAAGTACCTGATGGTTCACATAAAATCTCTATTAGGTTGGTAAATGAAACTGGTGCTGAGTCAGATATCACAAGGCGGACATTTACTGTCGACAACCTCCCTGCTGCTCCAGAATTAAGATTCCAGGGAACTGTTCAGGTTTATGACCAAGATTTACCTGCACAGACTGCAATCGCCGGAACAATTCTGGAAGTACATTTCGGAGTTTCAAACATTGGTGATGCCGATGCAACTGACCTACATTTGAGGCTTGAAGCACCTGGAGCAAATTCAAACACATACCCAAGCGAAGGTCGCCTTCCACAACTTGGCCAGGGCGAGACGATAGATGTCAGGTTGTGGTGGTGGGCAACAGAGCCCGGGACACATAATGTAACAATTCAAATCGACCCTAATGGAGTTATGAGTGATGATGACTCAGATAATGAGTACACATTCACATTTACTATCGAAGAGAGGCCTGTAGAGCCGATGTTAAGATTCATGACAAGTGCTGTGCAGGTGTCTCCAAAAATTCCGATACCAACTTACGATAGTGATGCATTAGATCCATTTTCCATTGCAATCAGAGTCGATAACTTAGGTAAAAATGATGCTACAAACATACGCATGACTCTTTACACTGAGGTGGATGACGCTGGTCGCTGGATTACCGATGGAAGTGAAACTAGGGTGCTCAGCGTCATACCGGGTTCCACATTATCATCTGGATATAAAGAAGCAATCTTTTCCGATCAAAAAGAACTTCCTGGCGCCTACAAATACAAGGCGGTACTCGAAGGGGACGGAGTAGAGGCTGCTTATTCGGAACTGATTTTCAGTGTCGTTGTTGATGATTACTCAGTAGGATCTAGAACCGCCCTCAGCTTATCCGATGGAGAAGTTGTCTTAGGTTTCGTATCTATGCCGGTAAAAGAAGATGGTAAATCAGACGGGGTCGGATTAATCTTCACAACAATTGATGGTGAATTACACGCTAGGACATTGAATCGAATAGGTTCAATGCAAACTGATACGACGATTGAGGAAGATTGGGCAGGTGAATTCGCCTTCACTTTAAGAGAAGACAACAGGGTTCATCTTGCATGGACCAAGAGATTTGAGAATCAACTTGGCTACACGATGACCGATATTGGTATGTCTAGCATAGGTATGCTTGGTGAAATGGGTAGCGTTTCTTCCCACATGAACCCGCTTAAATCATCAGAAGGAAAATACTGGGGGCTTGACTTAGATTCGAAAGATGATCAAATTGTACTGGCAGGATATCACCGAGACATCAAAACAGGCGGTTCTTGGAACGACTTAACAAATGTGTTCATGTTATACAAAGAAGATTATTCTTCTTCATCTCAATGGACTGTGAAAATGAATGTATTGATAGACGTAGATATCAAACCAAGCGAAGGTGATGCAATTGCAGTAGCAATCGGAACCGATGATATCCATCTGTTGTACCAGCAGATTAGGAATGACGGAAATGGCATTGATAGGGCTGGATTATTCTACGCTCACGGAGATATCTCTCAAACACCATTTGGGTTCCAAGCACCTGCAGGCGACTATGCTAGTAAACCAGATTTGTTGATAGTGAAGCATAAGGGCAAGGATCAGTTGATTGCAGGATGGATTGAGGGCACAGGGCGTTCGACTGAAGTAATCGCAGCAGTTCAGGATACAATTTGGTCCAATGAAATAGTAACCAATATTTCAGCGCCAGGTGCAACAAATGTTGTGATGTACAAGACCTCGAGTAAAGAAATCAAATTCCTTTATGATGAAATCGGAGTTTCATCCAGCGGTGCGAAACCATATACAAGATTCGGTTCATTTACTGCAGGTGACCCAACTGTTGGACTGTCAAATAACATAGGTTTTGGTTATGTTGTTGGTGCAGGTTCGATTGGATATGATGGATATGTAATAATGGCCGACCCGAATGGCCAAATCACCTACAAAAAGCTACTATTTGCAGGTCAGAAAGATACTGGAGATGATGGAAATGGAATCCTTGATTTCTTACTTGCACCTTTACCTGGTGAGGGGATACAAAAACTGTATGTCTTGTCAGGAATAACAGTATTCTTATTCATTCTGTTAATGGTCGTAGTTGTAGTACTGCGAAGACAAAGAGATGAAGAAGAAGTAGAGGTTTCAGAGCAAACCAGCGATTTAGAACTACTTGTTGAAACCGAAGAAGATATTGAAATAGAAGCCGAAGAACTCGTTGTTAATGTTGGGTCATCAGAAGAGGTTGAACCTATTGAAGAGGAACTAACTTTGTCAGAGGAATTAGAGGCTAAGGTTGAAGCAGGCTCAGCTTCTAAGCGATTGGAGCGTAGAATCAAGCGTAAAGAACAGAGAGAGACCAGAGAAATATTCGAGAACATCACCAAGAATTTACCTCCACTTGGCTCATTGCCCCCATTAGGTGTAGAGGTCACTCCAATAGGGGAAGCAGAATTAGTCATCCCTGATCCTGATGAATTACCAATGCCTCCACCTCCAAGCCCCGCAGATATGGCACTGCCTCCACTTCCAATTCCTGAGAGAATCGGAAAGTGCGAAGAATGTGGTGCTAATGTTACTATCAAAGATATCACGATAATGGTGATGGATTGTCCAATCTGTTCATCAAAAATCAAACTTTGAGTGATTGAAATGTGCGGTATTTTCGGCTTCACTGGTAATCGAGCAGCGGCTCCCTTACTTCTCGAAGGCTTAAGGAGACTCGAATACCGAGGTTATGATTCCTCGGGAATTGTAGTCAAAAACGGAATTCTTAGCGTGCACAAGAAAGTAGGAAAAGTATCAGAACTATCCAAAATACTGCCAAATCATATCGAGGGGGTATCTGGAATCGCCCATACTAGATGGGCCACTCATGGTTCAGTTACAGATCATAACGCTCATCCGCATCTCTGTAGTAATGAAAAAATTGCTTTGGTTCATAATGGAATTATTGACAATGCAAACGGTATTAGAAATAGATTGATTGCTCGAGGTTACGAATTCAAATCCGATACGGATTCCGAGGCATTAGTTCACATGATATCTATAGGTCTGGAATCGGGACAATCTCCTTTGGAGTCTGTAAGACAATCACTTAGGAGAGTTACAGGTACTTGGGGTCTGTGTGTTTTGTTCAAGGAATACGATGAAATCATATGTGCTAGAAATGGTTCACCGCTAATTATTGGTAGAGGTAACGGAGAGAATTTCATCTCCTCTGATCCGCATGCACTTGCTCAACATACCAGTAATGTATACTACTTAGAAGACGGAGATTTGGCATCAGTTACCAAGACAAATGTTGAGATTTCTAGATTAGAAGGTGGTTCTTCGAGCACCACAATTTCTGTAATCGAAGAGGACTGGGGTGAAGCCGACCTTGGGGGATTCCCGCATTACATGCTGAAGGAGATTCACGATCAACCAGATGCATTGCGCAGGTGTATAACAGGACGCCTTGATTTAGCGAATGGTAGTTCAAAACTAGGTGGCTTGAATCTCGACCCTATTCGTCTACGGACATCACCTCATGTCAGACTAATTGGTTGCGGTACAGCATTAAACGCATGTAAAATTGGCCAAATAGCAATCGAAAGCCTAGCCCGAATTCCAGCTGTTAATCATGTTGCTAGTGAATTCAGTTATTCCGACCCTGTTGTTAACCCAAATGCAATACATTTTGCAGTGTCTCAATCAGGAGAAACAGCGGATACAATTGCAGCGATAAAAGAGATTCAACTCAGGGGAGGAGAAGTACACGGTATCGTGAATGTAGTTGGTTCGAGTATTGCTAGGTTATGTGGACAAGGAGTTTACATTCATAGCGGACCAGAACAATCAGTAGCCTCTACGAAGGCATTTACTAACATGGTTGCCGCACTAACACTCTTTGCAATTCGCATAGGAAGAACTAGGTCAATTTCCAGGGAAAGAGGACAATCTATAATCAAGAATTTGGAGCAAATACCCCAATTAATGGAGTCTTATTTGGCAAACCAAGGTCCTATTCAAGATGCAGTGGATTTGGTTAAAGATGCAAAAAGCGTATTATTCCTAGGAAGAGGTTCTTCATCCGCAGTTGCTAGTGAAGGTGCGCTTAAACTGATGGAAGTGGCTTATATCCCATGTTTGGCATATCCTTCAGGAGAGATGAAGCATGGGCCCATTGCATTGTTAGAAGANGGTAGTCCTGTAGTTGTAATAATGCCTAATGACAAACACAAAGAGAAAACAAAAGCGTCAATTCACGAATGTAAGGCAAGAGGTGCTAAAATTATCTTGATACATGAAGAAGGTGATGANTCCGATATCGACGTCGATGTTTCTATTCGCGTTCCTGAGTGTGATTCATTATTATCCCCGCTATTGACAGTTATACCGACTCAATTAATTGCTTACAAAACCGCTCTTGAAAGAGGTTGTGATGTAGACAGGCCAAGGAATTTGGCAAAATCAGTAACTGTGGAATAGATTACTTGACACTGAATCTTTGGTCAGAAGAATTCCAAATAATTGGTGCATATCCAAGCTTGTGATGAGTGTGTCTCATTTTGATAACACCGAGTTTTCTAGTTATATCGTCTCCAACTCTTTCCATAGTAAGATGCATAACTCCGTCTGAAAGATAATCTTCAACTCCATATTCTCCGAACTGTTTGTGGTCTTCTCCAGTCATTTCACAGATAAAGAATGAAGTAAGTTCAAGTCTTCTGCACGCCTCAAATAATCTGAAAATTTCGTCACGTGGATTTTCCATTTTTGTAAGAGTAAAGAAAGCACCTAATGAGTCGAAAACCAATAATTCAAATCCAATAGATTGTCTATAAGAAGTCAATTGTTTGATCAATTGACCCATCCAATCGACCCTGTTACTCATGCCTTGTTCATCAAGTTGAACACGTAGGTCCGAGAGGTCGATAATCGCAATTCTGTTTCTAACTCTAGGGTCGTCAACGTTCATACCCATGTTCGACATGTGCGATCTTAAGGAATCCTTACCTTGTTCTAGAGTAACATATATTCCACTTGTTTCCCCGTAGAGTACAGCATTGTACAATAAGGAAAAAGTCACTGAAGATTTCATTGCTCCAGATTGCCCAGCAACAATACAAATGTGACCTTGAGGTATTCCACCTTGCATGTTTTCATCAAGTCCATCAATATGGGTTGGGATTCTTTCTATGTCAGNCACAAACTCCCCTCGTACATACGTAGCATCGATGTACTCTTCAAGGTGACCCTTGCTTCGGTTGACATGGGGATTTGGCTTGCAAGCGCATCCGAACGGCGTTCACAAATCCTCAAAGATAGATTTGGAGATATTTTCATTAAGCCATTAGATGATGTAGATGAGGCTCATCCTAGTGGTTCAGTTTCGCACAAAGTGTTGGAGATATGTAAAAGGAAAAGTGAGGCTGTAGATTTCAATCATGGATTTGATTTTGTGATCGTAGCTGATACTATGATTGAAGATCCTGATGATTTCAACTCAGCACTTGGCAAACCTACCGATGAGTTGCAAGCGACATCAATGCTTCTACGACTCTCAGGAAGAAGACACAAGGTATGGTCTGCAACAGGGATTCAAATTGCTGGCGATTGGACTTTTTTTATTGAATCTGCCTTAGTTGAATTCACAGAGTTAACCGAGGAACAAATTGAGTTATTGATAAAATCAAAATCATGGCTTGGTAAAGCAGGAGCCTACGATTTAGCGGGTATGGCAGGAGATTATGCAACGCTCGTCGATGGAGATGAACTTACAGTTCTTGGATTCGCACCCAGTGCATTAAATCTGATTTGATTACAATAAAATCGGAGCAAGCCCCAAATCATTCTTTGACACATCCATAGTGACATCAAGTCCTGGAACGAGTAATAGTTTGTCATCCTCGTCCAAAGCAAAAATTGCAATCCCTAATTCAGAACCCATCTGCTGCAGTACTCTTCGGCAAGCATTTGTTTGTGTTTCCATGTGAATTAATTTATTCAAATCAACAATTATTGTATCTCCACGCCTAACTCTACCTTCAATCTCCCTGATTGGAAGCCGATGCATCCTGTTCGGAGTAACATATCTCAATGCCCTATCCGGAAATCCGGTCGACTTTGATTTGTAGTTAGATAAATCGTGAAAAGCAATTCCGTCTGGTGTGACAAGTCCATTCCAATTAGGTGGTAAAGTAGGTTTGACTTTGACCGGTGTTGGAATTGCTACATCATCAGGTGTCGCTTCAACGGCTGGTTTGGTCTCATGACTGACCAAAGTAAGTTGCTGTCCAGTTTCCTGTACAGGTTTTTCTTTCTTCTTCTTAGTTACAGATTCGGTACTCACCGACGCTTCAGGGTCGGGGAAACCAAAAAATTGCCAAAGTGTTCCCATCTTTTTCACTCTCACAAGTCCAAATCATCTAACAAATCTGATAGGGCTTGTGAGGCAGGAGTTGGTGGGGGTTCTTGAACCATATTACCTGGAAGTGTGTCTAGGCTAAGTTCTCTCGGTGGTTGAGCAGCAACCGGTTGGCTAAATTGCTGAGCCGGCGGCTGTGCCATAGGTGGAGGTTGCTGGTATGCTGGAGGCTGCTGATAGGCCGGAGGTGGCTGATAAGCAGGCGCAGGCGTAGGTACTGGTTGAACCACAGGTTGTTGTGGAGCAGCTGGAGCAACTTGTTGCTGAAGGTATTGTTCACCATAATGTTGCCATTGTTCCATAGACCATCCCGCTGGTAAACCAGTTGCTGGTATTGGTGGTCCTTGTCCAAAANNGGTGTTTTGAGGTGCAGCCATTGGTGCTTCGACCTGAGGCTGAATTGCGCTATTCCATATTGCGGAATCTCCCTTTTCATACATCACGTCATCAGAAGACTCTCTTCTTCGTAGAACAATAATAACAAGAAGAATTAGTATTACTACTCCCATGCCACCACCGATTGCAGTGGAATTATTCAATCCAAATATTCCTTCAGTAGGCTTCGCATTTACTGTTATTTCGACGGTGTCGGTACTCGATTTCCCATCATCATCTGTAACAGTCAAGTTTACTTGGTATGTGCCAGGAGTATCGAATTTAATTGTGTAATTTATTCCAAATCCGTCCTGGACAGCACCTTGTGTATTAGGGTCGTCCCAAATGTATACCAGTTTGCTTTGATCGGTAGCGGTATCTGACGATTCCCTTCCGCTGAATGTGATTGAATCACCTTCGGTAATTTCCAAAATGTCGTTTTCTACAGTAATTTTAGCCTCTGGTTTTTGGTTTACGATGTTAACATCTATGCTGAACATATCAGAAGCATTATCATCATCCCAAACAATTGCAGTAATTGTTTTGACTCCTTGAGTTGACCATGAGTAGATTAGTTGGTTACCGATGATATCACAATCATCGGTTAGGATTCCATTATCATCTGAATCTATATCGCCCATTACGTCCCAACAGAACATCAAGTCTTCCTCGTCAGCAAAATCNATAGCAGTTGAATTTAGATAGAGTACCTTGTCTTCAAACAGTGATGTTTGTGCAGGTAGAACACCTAGATCTGGAGCGATGTTGTTTACTTTGACATAGCCAAGAACTTCTGTACTTGTTTCTCCATCATCATCGGTTGCAACAACTTTGATGGTTTTGAGTCCAGATGTTCCCCATGANACATTAATTTCTGAGTTAGTACCAATCGTAGTCTCAGTCCAATTCATATCTGTATCATCTGGATACCAGGTGATTAGAAGATCTTCTCTGTCAGATAGTGTATCTTCTCCAACTATTGATAACGTTGCAACTATGTCCTCATCGATTGTCCAAGTGCCATCTCCGTCAGGTAAGTATGGTATCCCATCGATTAGGAAGAACATTTCTTGCAAAGTAGGTGCAACATTTGTGACCTCGTAAGTTAGGAAAGAAGAAACTGATACGCCGTCATCGTCTGTAACTACCACTTCCATTGAGAAAATTCCTTCTTCTTGCATAGTTACAGGACACGTTGGTCCAAACACGATATCATCGTTACATGTAGTNCCNGGCCAAGTAATATCAAGTTCCTGTCCTGGTGGACTTATGGTGTCTAAATCTCCACTATCTGAAGCATCGAATGTTATGATTGAACCTGCTTGAACAGTCAACACGTCCGCTGTTAGGTTGACATAAGGTGCGCGATTTAGAACAGTAGCATTTGCGGTTAATATTGCATCATCTAGTTCATCATCTACTACTCGCACTGTAACCTGCCAATCACCATCATCTGCCCACTGCCAGGTTGTTTGGCAATTAGGAGCATCAATGTATTCAACTCTAAATCCNTCTTGAATTTCGAAGAAACATTCTACGTTCCCCGTATCAGGGTCAAACGATGATGAAGCATCGATAGTGATGTTTTGGAATGTGTATAAGCCATCAGAAATATTCATNTGAGCTANAGGTGCTTTTCCAATGAAAATGTCTAGGTAGCCTTGATTATTGGTTCTGTTAGCATCTTGAGTGACATTTTCATCAGGATCAACAATAAACGATAATGTCTGATTTCCAATTCCTAAATTTTGAGGCACAGTCCAATTAAGATCAACTCTTCCTTCAGTATATGGTGAAAGTGCAGGTATATCTCCTCTGATAGTATTGCCATCGGGATCTGTTACTTGCATTACGGTGGCAGGAGAGGTCAATACGCCTCTATTTTGTGCGGGTACTGATAATGATAGTACATCTCCCGGTAGAGCATTATACCCAGTAGATTGGGTCAAAAATATTGTATCATTACCCCTAACTCTCTTTACGATAACAGATTCTGTATTGGCAACTAAATCAATACCTACAACTGACAAATCAATTACAATTGTTGCAACTCCAATTGTTTTTGATACAGGNTCGTAAAGTATGACTCCGTTACTTGACCAGTCATCAGAACTGTTTGAATTGTCCCTTATGCTTCCTACATTTATGTCCTCTGCGACTCTTCCACTACTGTTTGTTGTTGGGTTGAGAACTAAATCTTGTACCTCATATCGAAGTTGTAAATTTCTATTCACAATATCTCCGGCAGTATTGTACATATAGCCGTAAATCCCTTCGGTGGCATTAGGCAAGGTTGCTACAAATTCTGGCTCGACTTCAATAACTGTATTTCTATACCCTGGGGAAGAAGTTTCAGTGTAGCCAACTGATTGAGCAGGGTTGTAAGTCTTCAATAACCAGTCGATTTGGAAACCAGCCGAATTGACTATTCTACTCCATGCATATGATCTCACAGCAGGACAATACCATTCAAATCCAGTAGGGGTTCCTGTATTATTGGTAGATTCAACTTTGATTGAATCACTACAACCAGTGTAACTGATGGTGTCACCATCTTCAATTGGTGAACCTTCTTTTGTTGCCTGATAAGTAGTATTGTCTTCAAGGTAAGGTGTACTAAATGTATCTACATCGAAGTAGTNAGAATCGCCGCTTACATTTGTTGCACTCATGTAATTGCTNGTCCATTGGTCTCCTTTTCGTAATGGGAAATCATATTTTTCACGTGGCGGTTCGTAAACTGTTGAAAATGTGATNTCNGCCAAAGTTCGTGGGANTANGTTCAACCAAAGGAATCTNACAAAGAGCGTAAATTCAGAATCCCAAACCGAAAGGTCACTTGCTCTTACGAAGTCTGTTCCTTCGTATTCGATTTCTAGTCGTCCGGTTAACCCATCAAATGTTGCTCCATTATTGCCTGATGAAAACTCACCTTCAATATCAACCTCGTAAACCAGTGTTGTTACACCCTCTATGTCGACATAATCTATGTCAACAACTTCCATTGTAGTGTCACCAGTAAGCGTGTTGAGCGATGCTTGGACATTTGCTTGTTGAATTAGTTGGGCTACATCGAATTTGGTTTCATAAACCCACTTGTCACCAATTCGCCAACTAGGAACATCATACACTCCCGCTCCCGCTCCAGTTTCAGATTTTTTCTCAATCTCAGGAGATAGTTCAGGCGTTACATCACTAAGGATGGTAAGTGGGCCTGTTGATATTAAAATTAGCAGAATCAAAGACGCAATTGTCCTCCGCATGTGGTTGTGTAGTGACTTCTCACATTTCACCATGACTATTTTGAGATTCATCGTCGGGTACATACTGATGGCCGTAATAATTCCACTGTTCGATTGTCCAACCTGGCGGTAAGCCCTCTTCTGGTAGCGGTAATGGTTGGCCATCTCTAGTTGCATCAAATGCTGTAGAACTAGGAGGTGCTAACGGTGCTTCTATACTAGGAGCATCTTCTTCCCATGCGGATTTTGTTTTTGGTCTTGTCTTGTTCACTAAGAATANTACAACTGCAATAATTCCCGAAATTAACAATAATTGGAAGAATGGATTGTCTCCATTTCCGATAACAGATTGAACCACTTCCTCAAATACTGTCATGTCTGCTGAATCAACTTCAACTACCTTACTCTTTGAACTTGGTTTCATTACTTCCTCATCCCAAACTATCGCCTTGATAGTAAATTTACCAGCTCTTGGGAATTCATATTCTACGACAGATCCAACCAAGTCAGCGTCGTTATCGGTGATTCCGTCACCATCGCTGTCAGTTCTACAGTCCACATCCCAAACTACTGTTAGATAGTCAATGTCCAGGGCGGAATCAATAGTTGCAGAAGCGTCTAGTGTTACAGTTTCACCCGATATTGCCTTAGATGGAACTTTTATTTTGACCATTGGAGGTAGGTTCAGGACTTCAACTGTTGCTGTGGAAGAGTTTCTCGCTCCATCATCATCAGTAGCATGGAATACTATGTTGTGTGTTCCAGCATTCTGCCATGACCAAGACAGGTCATTACCAACTACGTCACAATCATCATCCGCTGAACCGATGCCATCAGAATCAACTCCTGGGTCTATGTCCCAGCAAACCTTGAGTGTAGACATATCAGATTCAGTGTCCCAAGCATTTCCGCTAAGTGTAACTGGTTGGCCTTCAGCGACAGGAAGTATATCGGGTAATGGATCAATCATCGGCTGGACGTTTTGTACATCAACCCACCTTTCTATCCACCCACTATCAAAGTCTTCAGAATCTATCGCTTTTACCAGAACTTTCTTCATGCCCGCTGTAGTCCATTCTGCTGGTATTGCGGAAGTCCGTCCATCGGTTTCCAACCCTAGTGACCATTCATATCTCAAGCCTGATAAATCATCTATGGAATCTTCAGCTCTTGCTTGCAGTTCAACTTGCTGGTCTTCATCAACACGCCAAGTCATTTGGCCTTCTGGAGTAATTATGCCGCCATTTTCATTCCACATTGTTACCGCAACATCATGGGGTGCGATGTTTGTAAATTCAATGTCAATGCTGGCATAGGTTTCGTTTCCATCATCATCGACGCCAACGGCGGTAAAGGTCTGGATTCCTTCCTCCCAAGCCGTCGTAGTACATTTTCTAGTGTAATACCCCTCCTTACAATCTACATTTGGCCAGAAAACGTCTACAGTTCCAGGCCAACCTTCTTCTGAATCGGTATCATTTGCTAGGACATGTAGTGTGACTGGATGCTCAACTTTGACCTCGCTACGTTGCGAATATATCGAAACACTTGGGGCTCGATTGAGGATTTCTACTTGGATTAATTCATCGATAGAATCTCCTTCATCGTCAGTAACGGTGACAATAATATCATAAATTCCATCATCAATCCATGTCCAGTTGATGTAACAGCCAGATCTCAGCACTCTTCGGTGAGCCATTTTGAATGAACCGTCGTCATATTCAATATCGAAGAAACACCAAACGTCTCCACCATCTTCATCGAAACTTTGCGAAGCATCGATTAGTAATTTTTCATTTGTCATTGCAATCACGTTATTTGCAACAAATGTTGGAGCCCTTCCAACAAATAGGGGTATTGCGGCAACATTGTTTGAGAAGTCCGCATCAGTAGGATTAGAACTAGAATCAATACTCCAAGTAATGGTTTGATTTTCTATACTGGTATTCTCATCAACTGTCCAATTCATCTCGAAAATGTATTGTTCGTATAGTTTCAGACTTGGTAACTGCTTGGAAATTTGTCCTCCATTAGGGTCTGTAATCGTGACAGTGGCGGGAGCGGAATCTGATATGCCTCTATTGTAAACAGGCAACTGAATCGATAGGTTATCTCCAGGTAGCGCGCTGAAACCAGAGATTATGTTCAATGTGGTCAATTCACCAGTCCTATTCCTGAGGATACTCGCTCTTTCTAAGCTAGCAACTACATCTAATCCTACAATATTTTCATCAAGCGTGATGGTTGCGACACCTAACATCGTTCCGCTTCTTGCAATAATTCCTAAACTGGAGTAATCAATAGATGTAGATGATGTATCAGTGGCATTTCCTACTTGAATTTCAGCCCAAACACTGCCGTTATTTTGGGTTGTAAGCGTGGTAGAGTAGCCAATGGTTTCATGTCTAATTTCAACGTCTATGCCACTCTGGGGATTCCCCTGTGAATCTGTAACATTAGCCCATACTCCTAGAGGGGTATCTAAAGCCGTTATTTCGGAGGATAATTCTACGTCTAGGTTCATGTTTCTATATCCAGGGTCTTCATTTGATAGAACTCCACTCGATTCTACAGGAAGGTATTGTTTAAGCCTGAAATCAATTACAAGTCCTATGTCTTCTTCGGTATGCGTCCATGCATAATTTCTAACCTCTGGACAAAACCATTCATAGGCAGTTTCTGTACCATTATCGTCGTAAGATTTGATCTCGTACGAAGCCTCACAACCACCATATCCAATTTGCTCTCCAATGTCACTCATTGGTTTTCCAATGTCTGTGACTTCGTAATTTGTATGATTTGCGCCACTAGTTGGTTGAGGGAATGGTGTAATGTATTCTGATTCACCTGACCATGATGTGGATGAGACATAGGATGTATTCCATGTTTCTCCAATTCTAAGAGGGAAATCGTAGGCTTCACTCATTGGGTCGTAATTTGTGGAGATAGTAATGTCTGCAACTTCAACAGTTAGAGAGGAAATACCGTAAGGAACGAATTTTACATATAGCGATAAGTCTGAAGAAATCTTAGCAAGATCAGAAACTCTTCTTACTTCATCTACTTGATATTCAATAAATACATTCCCAGTATACCCTGTTAGAGAAACGCCACCCTTGTCAAAGTTAGCACTTTGTCGAACTTCGTAAACTAGAGTTTCTTCTCCTTGAATATTTGCAGTTGTAATACTTCTAACAACTGTTGTTGCATCCCCTCCAATCATTCCAACACTGGCGTCAACACCAGCATCCCTAATCAGGTCACCCGGGTCGAATGAACCCGCATATATCCAAGTGTCACCAACTCTCCATGTAGGTACATCACTGACTCCAGGGTCGTTGTTTGCAGGTGTATTAGCAGAAACTTCGTAAGGAACTAGCACCGTTGAGCAGAGAAGCAAGAGCATGACCCACACCTCTCTGCGCATGTACCGATATGATAGTGGCGAATAGATATAATTGCGGGCAATTAGAATGTGGTTGATATTGCAAAAATAGTCAATACACTCATTTCTAATGGGAATTTAGCGGGAACATGCGCTGGTTTGCCTACAATGGTGATGCAGATGGAATTTGTTCCATGGTTCAGTGGGGACTAGTGCATGGAATCGAAGGCTCTAGAATCACAGGTGTAAAGAGAGACATCCTACTTCTTGACAGAGTATATCCCGATGAAGGTGATGAACTAATTGTTATGGACATTTCACATGCTAGAAATCAAAAATTAGCACAAAAAATTTCCTCTGCAGGGATAGAAATCACATGGTTCGATCATCATCTTGCAGGTGATGAATTATCTGGAATCAAATCAAACATTGACACATCATCAAACGTTTGTACTGCGAAGTTAGTTGAGAATTATTTGGGCGTTAAATCTGACTGGGCAGAGGTTGCACTTCATGGTGATGGCCTATCAGGCCATTCTTCTAAACCCGAGTTTAAGGAACTAGGTGAATTACTGAATTACAATGGTTATGGTGCAGACCTGTCGGATTTACATTTCCATCCTGATGAACTGATGTTACTATGCCTCGAATCAAAATCTCCAACCGAATTTTTGAATACAGAAGCATATCAAATCCTGAAAAGCGGTTTTGAAGAAGACCTCAAAAAATCCGAATCAATAAGCGAAGTAAATGGTATTTACATTCTTCCAAATGAGGCATGGGCTAGAAGAGTGGTTGGAGTTTTTGCTCATCGAATAAACTCTAAGAGTGACGGCCCTCATGTAATTGCAATAGATTTAGGTGAGCATCTAAAAGTCTCATTGCGAGGCAAATCGGGAATCGGGGAGTTGTGTTCTAAATTTGGTGGTGGCGGCAGAGAAACCGCAGGTGGCATCGATTTACTTCCAAAAGAAATGATGCTAGAATTGATGAATGAGGTCAATTTGCGTAGACACAACTGAGGTGCTTGAATGCAAGATAGGATGACTCATCTTCAACGTTTGGAGGCTGAAGCCATCCACATAATGAGGGAGGTCGTCGCAGAAGCTGAAAACCCAGTTATGCTGTATTCAATTGGAAAAGACTCCTCAGTGATGCTGCATATTGCAATGAAAGCATTCTATCCAGCAAAGCCTCCATTTCCAATCATGCATATCGATACTATGTGGAAATTCTCGGAAATGATTGATTTCAGGGATAATGTCGCAGAAGAACTAGGGCTTGACCTAATAGTTCACATAAATCCAGATGGGAAGGAGATGAACATGAGTCCATTTGTTCACGGTTCATCTACGCATACAGATGTAATGAAAACCCAAGGGCTAAAACAAGCACTGGATAAATATGGATTCGATGTTGCTTTTGGAGGTGCTAGAAGGGATGAAGAAAAATCTAGAGCCAAGGAGAGGATATTTTCCTTTAGAAATGAAAATCATCATTGGGATCCTAAAAGTCAGAGGCCAGAGTTATGGAATGTTTACAATTCAAGAAAGAATAAAGGCGAATCAATCAGAGTATTCCCGTTATCAAATTGGACCGAACTAGATATTTGGCAGTACATACATCTCGAAAAGATACCAATCGTTCCGCTTTACTTTTCTGAGCCTAGACCGGTTGTAGAAAGAGATGGTGTTCTGATTATGGTAGATGATGATCGTATTCCACTTGAGGATGGAGAAGTTCCCGAGATGAGAAATGTAAGGTTTAGGACTCTTGGATGTTATCCTTTGACTGGTGCCGTAGAATCCGACGCAGATACATTGCCTCAAATCATTCAGGAGATGTTACTTACAACAACCTCCGAACGGCAAGGTCGAGTTATTGACTTTGATAGCACAGCCTCCATGGAGAAGAAAAAGCAAGAGGGGTATTTCTGATGGTGGCTCACGTTAGCGATTTAATTGCAACGGACATCGAGTCATACCTCGCTAGTCATGAACAAAAAGAGCTCTTACGTTTCATTACATGCGGTTCAGTTGATGATGGTAAATCTACACTTATCGGTAGAATGCTATACGAGTCTCAGATGCTTTTTGATGACCACCTTGCAGCATTAGAAGCAGATTCAAAGAGGGTAGGTACCCAAGAAGGGGAAATTGATTTTGCCTTACTTGTTGATGGATTAGCCGCTGAAAGAGAGCAGGGAATTACAATCGATGTGGCTTACAGATTTTTCTCGACTGACAAGAGGAAGTACATAGTTGCGGATACTCCTGGTCATGAAGAATACACGAGAAATATGGCAACAGGGGCGTCAACAGCAGATGTTGCAATAATATTAGTCGATGCTAGTCAAGGTGTATTAACTCAGACTAGAAGACACTCATTCATTGTTTCAATGGTTGGCGTCAAAAAGATAATTCTAGCAATCAACAAACTCGATCTTGTGGATTACTCGCAAGAGGTATACAATAAGATTACAGAAGATTTTACTAAATTTGCTGACGAAGCATTGGTCTTAGACCAAATCACAAGCATTCCTATTTCAGCATTGAAAGGAGATAACATTGTTTCAATGAGCGAAAATACACCTTGGTACAAAGGTCAATCCATTATGGAATATTTGGAAACTGTAGAAGTTTCTGCTCCTGCCCAGAAAAGAGCATTCCGTATGCCTGTTCAATGGGTGAATCGCCCAAATAGTGACTTTAGAGGATTTGCAGGTTTGATAGCAAGCGGTGTAATTTCACCTGGCGATAGAGTTAGAGTTCTGCCAAGTGGAACCGAATCTGTTGTAAAACAAATCGTAACTTATGAGGGCGATTTAGAATTAGCAGGCGCTGGTAGAGGAGTAACGATCACTCTCGAAGACGAAATAGATGTCTCAAGAGGAGACATAATTACGGCAGCCGATAATCCAAGTCAAACCGCTGACCAATTTAGGGCAAGACTGCTTTGGATGGACTCAAGTTCGATGGCTCCAGGGCGTGAATATTTATTCAAATCAAATACTCAAGTCTCATCAATGACCTTGGGGAAATTAAAACACAAAATCGATGTTAATACTCTAGAAGAAATACCTGCTGAAAAGTTGGAGATGAATGAGATTGGAATTTGCAATATATCCCTTTCAAAGAGAGTAGCATTCGACCCATACGACGAAGACCCAACAATGGGTGGTTTCATTGTTATAGATNGAATTTCAAATAATACAGTCGGNATGGGTCTNGTCGATTATGCTCTAAGAAGGTCAGATAATATCCATTGGCAAACGATGGATATCACCAAAGAGAATCGTTCNAAGCAGAAAAATCAGAAGGCAAAAGTCGTTTGGTTCACAGGCCTATCTGGTTCTGGTAAATCATCAATTGCAAATATACTGGAGAAGAAAATGAATGCTCAAGGTAGGCACACAATAACTCTCGATGGAGATAACATTCGACATGGCCTGAATAAAGACCTAGGGTTCACTCAAACAGACCGTGTTGAAAATATAAGAAGAGTTGGCGAAACTGCTAAACTCATGGTTGATGCAGGTTTAATCTGTATTACCTCCTTCATCTCACCATTTGCATCGGAAAGGAAAATGGCCAGAGATCTCCTTGAAGATGGAGAATTTGTCGAGGTCTTCATTGACACTCCACTGGAAGAATGTGAAAAGCGCGACGTCAAGGGACTGTATGCAAAAGCTAGAGCAGGAGAATTACCTAATTTCACAGGAATCTCTAGTCCTTATGAAAATCCCGAAGAGCCTGAGATAAGAATTGATACGATGTCAATGTCTGCAGAAGAAGCTGCTGATTTCATTCTAAATTACTTGAGTAATTCTTGAATTTGTGCTGCGATTATATTCCATTGGAGTGAATCTCTCAATGAAATTATTTCTTTTCTTGATTTGTCCATGTCTTCTTTCGTGATTTGTGAAAGACTAGCTACTATTTCTTCAACNCCTGTTCCGCGCATTCTTATCGCGCCTTCGATGTCATCGAAAATCGGAATTGGAGTTACTGCTATAGGGCATCCTGATGCAACTCCCATCCTTACTGCTCCTGAAGCAGATTCGTTGGTTTTTTGATATGGGAATACCAATAATTCACACTTTGATAGGGTCGAAATCGCAACATCATCATCCAAAAATTCGGTTACAAGCCGAACTTTAGATTCAAGTTCATTTTTCTTGATTATGGCATTTATCTTATTCTNAGTATTACCTGTTCCATCTCTGGTTGCACATAGTAAAACAAGTTCATCCCATCCAGGTAGTCTAGAAAATGCTTCTACCAATTCAATTTGACCTTTGTGAGGAAGTAGGAATCCAAAAGTAGCCATAGTTCTACCTTTGATTTTAAGAGACTGAACCTCTTCTTTTGGTGGGGGATATACGCCATGAGGAATCATCACTACATTATCTTCGATTCCAAGTTTCTTCAGATTTTCTACGTCGCTCTTTGAATGAACCATCACCGTAGAACAGGTCTTCAAACCACTTACTGCTTTCTCAATTCTCTTACTTGGAAATATAATTGAGCGGTCTTTGGTATTGTGCATTGTAATGAATACNTTNACANTCATATCACTTAGTTTGTGTAATAGTTCGTTTAGATAAGAAAATCTCAGCAACCCAGGTTGGTGTTGNATTACAACGGTTCTGATGTCTTTCGCTGCAATTTGTGCAATTATTCCCCCAAAGAAATTGGAATCTCTCTTCCAGCAAGGAACAGCTCCTTCGACCTCTCCTTCACCGGATTGGCACATTACTATNACCTCATCTTGAATNTCATCGATAAGGAACTTGGAATAAGTTGCGATTCCACACCTGATTCCCCAGGTGGTTATCCATCCTATCATGAGAATCACTCCTTAAATTCAAAATCTGAATAGATTTCTAGAATTTGTTTTACATCTTTAGACCTGGGAGAATATTTCTTCTTTCGGTCCCTCAAAGCAAAGCCTTCTAAGTTGATTTCCACACCTAACTTATTGAATGCTTCAAGTGCTTCTTGATTTGAATATGGATACCTTAGGAAAGCAACATTATCAATTCCATCTTCATTTGCTTGCTTGAAACTTTCAAGGAACATTTTGAAACCCACTGGATCATCTGGAAAAGATTGTAAAAATCTTGAAAGTGGTATTTCTGGAGCATTTATTCCTAAACACATCTTTGATGCGTTTGCAGTTAGGAATTTTCTTCTGTCCATTGACCTAATTGCATCCAAATAATCACCATGGATTACTAAAATCGGTTTCCCAATTTTTTCACCAGGGTGTTGTCTATGGCAAATCAATCCGTAATTTTCAGGCCTAGTTCTAATCCCCTGTGCTTCCATATGGTCGCACAATGCATTCGATGCTACGCCACCGTGAGAAACTACCCAAACATCAATACTGTCTGGTTGAACAGCACTTGGCCCTAAAGGTTGCATCAAAATCACATGTAGAGCAGGTCAGCCAGCTCATCTTGAATAATTTGTACAGCCTCAAGAATTTCGTCCTTGTGGCGAGCACCAGTGATTACCATCTTTCCTGAACCGAAAATCAGACAGACAACCTTAGGGTAATCTAATCTGTAGATTAGACCAGGGAATTGTTCTGGCTCGTATTCAACCTTGTCGAATGGAAGGTGGAATGTTAAGTTGTTTAGGTTTAGTTTTCTTGGCATTGCCGCAAACGGGTCACCCTCTCTCATCAATCTAGGACCTGGACCCTTAAACTCATCTTTCCAAGTTTTTCTGTTTGCATCGATATATGCCTTGCCTTCTTTTTCTTCTTCCTCTGTAGGGATTCGAAGAGAACCATCTTTGTTCTCATATACATAAAGGTCAGTGAAATCTCTGTCGGAGATTCCATCGAAATCTTCTGGGTAATGAAGTGCGTATGTTGCAACCATGTTTTGGACTTCGATTTCAACATCTTTCAAGTCCCATGTTGTGATTCCAGCCTCTCTTAGGTCACTGATCATTCTTTCAATACCGGTGTGAATATTGTCTTCGTCTTTTCCGCCAGTACAAACAGCTCTACCAGATCTGAACATTAGAATTGCCAATTTTGGGTCGGATACTCTGTACACGACACCAGGGAATTGTTCTGGTTCATATTCACAATTCAATTGAATTGCGATATCAGGTAAATCAAGTTCTTCAGCTACTCTTGTGCTTGCTACTACGTTAACAACAGTCAAACGGTCCTCATCGTTCATGAACGGCCGATTATAAACCCCTATTTAAACCAAGTCAGTTGTCAAAGGGGTTCCAAATTTGCAAATTTGTGTCCTCAACCGCCAATCCTTTGCTAGCCAATCTGCTGATGAGTGTTTTACCTCCTGCAAGTTCAATAGCCTCACTGGTCTCTTTTGGATTTCTTGTTAATGCAATCATACAGCCACCTCCGCCAGCGCCAGTTAACTTCACTCCGAGAGATGATGGAGCTGCAGCAGAAATCAGATTTTCCAACTCTGGAGATGATACTCCAAGATTCCTCAAAAGTAGGTGATTTTCTGTCATGGCAATACCCACACCATCCATATCTCCGGACACTAAAGCGTCGATTCCTCGTCTCGCAACTATTCCAATAGTTTCAATTTCCTTCATTTTGTCTGGGTTTTCCTTTAGTAATGTGGCCACCTTTGACACTTGATCTGCTGTTGGAGCATGAACCTCTGTGTTACCGATTACTAGCCAAACATCATCTATGTTACTTGGAAGGTCGACTGAATGGACTTCCCAAGCCACACCGTTCAACTTGCGAGTGTAAAGCCAATCTAGTCCTCTTTCAACTTTGTCAGATAGAACAATGCACCCACCATGTGAACATGTGCTGGAATCGAGAGGAGATGCTCTACCTCCTTGAGCGTGTGCTTCAACGGCATGAGCTAAGATTGCGCATTCATCTACATCGACAGACTTGTTGCCTATTAGAATCGAATCGCCTGCACTATTCTCCCATGGTCCTTGATAGACATTGTTTGGGTTTCTGGCACTGAATCCCTCCGCCCAATCTTGACCGATTAATTGCCTACCTCTTGCACATCTAAGCGCTCCTGCTGCCGCTACTGATAATGCTGCAGATGAACCGAGCCCGCTTGCTGGAGGAATATCACCTTTTATTTTCACAGAAAGTGGTGGGCCACTAGCCCACAGTCTTTGTTTTAATGCTTCAACATGAGGATGTCTTTTAGAAATAAATTTCATTCCATCTATCCGCCATTCAGAGTTCTTTTCAAGACTTACAGTCATTCTCTGGTCTATTGCTACAGCGACTGCAGGCTGTCCAAAGACCACCGCATGTTCTCCAAAGAGGATACACTTGCCGGGAGCACTTGCCTGCACCATGGAGATGGGTGGGGTAGGAAGTACTTTGCCGTTGGGTTGAAGGAGTGGATACTATTCGTTGCCATAATGCAGCACCCGCTGGATGTGTCCTATTTTGGCATTTCAGGTTGGTACATTCTGCTATTCATGGGCATTCTATCACTTGGTTTTTTCACATACCAAGTTCAAAAAGCAACAAGATTAGTGCTCTTGGGTGCTAAAGATAACAGGTTCGATTCCTGGGGCGCTAGGATGAAAGAAACCGCAACTGTTTGGTTGGGTCAGAAAAAGGTGCTTGAAGACCCAGTAGCAGGTGCTATGCACGTCTTAATGTTCTGGGGATTTTTGATGCTGTCAAGCGATATGCTCGATTTAGCAAGTGGTAATCGTTTCAGTGAACATATACTTCCATCAATTCTCAATCCAATCTGGAATGGAATGGTAGAGTTAGGATACACAAGTGCACTAATTGGATGTTTCTTGGCATTAAATCGAAGAATCCTTTTCACACCTGAAAAACTAAAAGGAAAAAGCCAGTTGGAAGGGAACGTAATTTTGTTATTGATTATGACAATATGTACAACCTCGTATGTAATCGAGGCTGGAGAAGGCCCTGATCCAACTTACGAAATGATTGGATATTGGGTTTCACAGACATTCACCATTACACAAAGCCTGGTTAACTGGGCTTATTGGGCACACATGGTTGCAATTTGCACATTCTTATTCCTCATACCTCTCTCTAAGCACATGCATCTGGTTATGGCATTGCCAAATGTCTTCTTCTTTGATACAGAACCTATGGCGAAGATGAGACCACTTCAAACTGATGAAAATGGAACAGCAGTACCCCTTGATGAATTAGACTTGGAGTCATTCGGTGCCGCTTCCTACACGCAATTATCGTGGCGCAGTTTGATTGACGGTTGGGCATGCACATCTTGTGCTAGATGCCAAGATGTTTGTCCTGCATACGCATCTGGTAAAGCATTGAATCCTATGCAAATAATCCACGATGTAAGAGGATATGCAAATGAACACGCTGAACTATTATTCAAGGGAGAAGCACCAGAAGAAGACATAATTTCACGATTTAGTGAATCAGCAATATGGGCTTGTACAACATGCAATGCGTGTGTTGACGTATGTCCAGTAAATATCGAGCATGTTCCAAAACTAACCGATGCTCGACGCCACTTGATGATGGAGAGAATGGAATTCGATGAATCCGTAGAGGACACTGTAATGCCTCTTATGATGACCATTGAGAATCTTGAGAGCGACTCCAACCCGTACGGCATTCCTATGCACGAGAGAGGAGATTGGGCTGCTGACTTAGATGTGAAGGTCGCAGAACCTGCAGAATACATTTACTTCGCAGGATGTGCTGCTTCCTTCGATGAGCGTAACAAGAAGGTTGCAAGAGATACAATTTCTATCATGAAGGAAGCAGGATTGGATGTAGGGATTCTCGGAATGCAAGAGGGTTGCACTGGTGACGCTGCACGTCGTGCTGGAAACGAATATTTGTTCCAGATGCTTGCAGAAACCAACTTAGCAACTTTCGAAGAAATTGGAGTCAAGAAGATAGTATCCTCCTGTCCACACTGTTTCCATACCTTGGGAACCGAGTACAAGGATTTTGGAGGCCAAGACATCGAAGTAATGCACCATTCACAATTGATTAATCACCTGCAACAAGAAGGCAAACTTCCAGAACCTAACCATGATGGGAAAATTACCTACCATGATCCATGTTACCTTGGACGAATAGGTGGCGAAATGGAAGCGCCTCGTTCTGCAATCGGTGGCGTAGACATAGAAACCGAGAATCATGGCAGAGGCTCATTCTGCTGTGGCGCAGGAGGAGCACAAATGTGGATGGAAGAGCATGTAGATGAAGGATATGACCGTGTCAACATTATTCGTTCGAAGGAGTTAGCTGCAACCGGTGCAGATACAGTTGCAGTTGGTTGTCCCTTCTGTTCTACCATGGTTACAGATGGTCTTTCCTCAATAGGTTCAGAGATGGAAGTCAAAGACATTGCTGAAATCGTGTGGGAACAAATCAAAGCAAATGATGCTAAGATTCAGGCTTCTAAAGGCGAGGAAGAATGATCAATAATATGCGTCAGCATATGCATTTACGCTACCTACTACTTTGTCATCCTCGTTACCAATCCCTATTTTGATTATAATAACATCAACTTCGCATCCACCATAAGACCCATCGCAGAGGTCTGTCGCCCCCTCTGAAATTGTAATTTCTTCAGAAACACTCCAGTAGCTGTCACCATCAGTTGTGTATACACAATCAGAAGTTGAATCTTCATATCCAGATTCTTGGCAAGTCATTGATATTCCACCGTCAACTACGATG
>PAMN02000006.1 GCA_002707335.2 Methanobacteriota archaeon
ACTAAAGGATGATTATTATGAGTGTCCTAAAGACTCCATTACAATGATTGCAGGAGGGCCAGACTCAGATGGTGAAATAATATGGGAGCCCGAACCAGGAGAGTATCGTTTCGTTATTGGCGGTGAAGATTCTCAAACGTTACAGAAATTTGATGTTGGTTGGAATTATCAAGCCTCATTAAACTCTAATCTGGCGATTGGCTTGATCATAGCAGGAGCGATTATGACTATCGCCGGCGTTGGGCTTTGGTATAAAATTAGGAAATAATAACAAATCAATCAAAATGCATCCCTAATTTTCAGAATTTCTTTTGGAATAGTGTATGTGTAATTGAATGAAGTTCCAACGAGTCGAATAGATTCAAGAGAGTCATCGAATATTACCTGTTCAAATTTTGAATCGACATTATGCAATGGCATGCTTGCAACCAATTGACCGTCTCTTGTCAACATTATAGCGGTTGTAACATGAGGTTTGACCGAAGAATAAGATAGGTGGCTTTCAGTGATTCTAACTTCTCCGAGTTTATGAAACATCTTAGAAAAATCAATACTGATTGCATCCCAATCAGCGATCCGATGCTCCATATTACTCGAAAATAGAATTTAGTTAAAGATATTTTTATTTTATGTGAAGACTGATTTTTAGATAACCTGAAAATTATTAAATTAAACCATTTCTTAAAATAAATAATGGGAAGAATAAGAAGACTATTCCTCGGTAACAAGGAAGAGGACATAGGAGTCTTGAAGAAAAAATACGGTTCACCTCCCTCAGAATTTATTGGCCTACCAAATGGGGTTAATCTCCATGTTCGAGACGAGGGTGACCCAAAATCTCCTCCAATCATATTTGTTCATGGACACACTGAAGATTTGCACACTTGGAACAAACTCGTCAAGACACTAATCGTGGACTACAGGGTAATAAGTTTTGATTTACGCAGGCATGGTTTGACAGGTCCTGCGCCTGATAATGAATACAAGCTTGACAATTATGTTTTGGATCTATCCTTGTTAATTCAGCATCTTAGGATTAACGATTTTATCCTAATTGGCCACTCTATGGGAGGTCGAATTTCGCTGAAATACACAATGGAAAACGAAGAGAAGGTCAAAGGTCTGATTTTGATTTCAGCAAGTGGTGCTCCAAAAAAAGAAAAAACATCTCCGCCTATGGCTCTCAAATTGATGAAGAGTCCACTTGGGCGTGCCCTGATTAGACGTCTTTGGTCCAGAAAAATGGCAAAAGACTCTCTGATGGATATGGTGTTTGATGGGTCATCAATTACAGACAAAGAAATTGACAGAATGTGGGATTTTTCGCGATACCCAGGTAGCATGAATGCAATGTTCCGAGAATTTGCAGAAACTTGGGACGATTTTGATGCAGTAGATATCGAAGAGGTTTCCACTAATACACTGCTAATTTGGGGAGAAGAAGACACGATTTGCTCGGTTAGCATGGGCGAATGGTATGATTCTAAGCTGCCTAATTCAGAATTGGTTAGATTCCCGAACATTGGGCACAACCCACAGTTTGAGTGTCCACAGGAATGTTTGGATAAAATATCGCCTTGGATTATCTCACTTACCTTGGATTCCGTTGAAGAAAACTAGGGCTCCCATGGACTCCCTGCTTGCATAATATATACTGTGGGAGAGATATAATATATTGATGGCAATAGGAAGAGCGGCAATAATGGGAATATTAGCATGGGCAATGATGATTTCCCTGGACTTCCCAAGAGAGTATTCGATTGGCGTCGGAATTTTTGCGGCATTCATTACTGAATCGACTGTACAATCTAATGCAAGGGCGCATCTGAAGCACAAGGCTTCTAACCTTCAAAATGAATTAAACATCGCTATAAGCGAATTAGGACAAATGAAGAGAGCGCTTGATAATACAACTACTGACCTAAGACATGCTCTAGATGAATTACATCGTAGAGATGCGATAGGCAGCCCTGCTGCAAGAGAATTATTAGCGAGGCAAGAAGAGGCCGTAAAGGCTCAAAAGAAAGCTATCGACCTTTCTGCAAGCAGGTCGGTTGAAACCCTAGAATCACTTGAAAGAATGATAATTTCTCAGGGAGATCAAACGGCAAGAGTCCAAGAAGTTCTCTCGGTCGTATTAGAGAAGTTAGCCCTAACTCCCCGACAAAACATCAATATGAAGGATTCAGTACTCACGCAGGAGAATAATTCAACACCTAGCATGAGTGACGACCTCATAGCCCTGATGGGCTGATGTGATGGAATGCATGATTCAATTCGTGAATTAGGGCGTCTAAGAAGACTACAAATTCTGTATCCTGTATGCCTTATTTTAGGCATATTGTTAGCATCCATAGGAGCTGTTATTTCCCTAACAATAGATGATTTTTTTGTTATGGGTTCTCATCTAATATTAATTATAAGCGGCCTATTAATCATCATCCTAGTAAATCTTGTGAACTTTACAGAAGATTTTTTCGCCGAGAAATACGACATGACCCATCTGTTAGATATCGATGATAAGGAAGAGAGGTTTGAAGCATATATTCAACACTTATCGGAATGGATTACGAGTGATATGGAGCAAGTAAATCCTATCAGAATCAGAGGAGAAGACCCCTCGGGGCCAGATTGGGGTAAGACCGATTTTGTATTAGGTAAAGAACCTGAAAGAAGGGATGCAATCGCCGAGGGTGAGAAATATGAAGGGATGGAAGATGATTTGACTAAAACTGAAAAATTGGTCGAACAAGCTAACAAGGACTATGCAGATTATGCTCAAAAAAGATGGGAGAAGAGTGAATCCGAAGATAAGGATTTAATCGAATATGGCGTTGATAGATTAGGAGATTTGGTTAGAACTGATTATTTTGAAAAGAATGCTGAAGAGGGGGCGTTCGAAAAAGTGGCTAAATTAAATGATGAATCCCAATGAGTCAATATACTAAGTTGATGAGCATATGAGCATGAAAGCGATAATCCTAGCCGGTGGACACGGTAGCAGATTATTGCCGCTCACAGAGAATAAAAATAAAACGATGGTCGAATTAAATGAAAGACCAATCATAGATTACATAATCAATTCAATAGAAAAATCTGGAATAAAGGACATTACAATTGTTGCGAATAGGTTCATAGAGGATATACAAAATCATGTAGGAAATAAAGCAAATTTCGTGCTTGAAGAAACTCCTAAGGGTGTTGCAAATGCAATAAATTTAGCAAGGAATGGAAATGAAGGGTGCAATCTTTTGATTTGGTTTGCTGATAATCTAACTAACATTGACCTAAATCCAGAAGTTCGGAAATTCAACGAAGGAGCGTTACTACTTTCTAGAGAAGTAGATAGACCAGAAGATTTTGGAATTGCTGTGCTGAAAAATGGTGTTGTCGTAGATATTGAAGAAAAGCCCACAAACCCTCCCAGCAACTTTGCAATAGGTGGAATTTATCTTTTCGATAAGACGTTTTGGGAGCGTTTTGATGAGGTTTCCTTTGAGGAGAATTTTTCAATTTCGGACGTTTCTAGACAATATGTAAAAGAAGGCCTTGCTAGAATAATTTCAATAGGTGACAACAGTTGGTTAGACTGTGGAACTCCAGAAAATCTCAAGATTGCTGAAAAATTAGTGAAGCAGGGAATATTTTAGGAGATCTGGTCATGAAGATAGGAATCATTGGTGCTGGAATTGTCGGTGGCACAATACGAGATTGCTTTGAAAACCATCACGAGATTTTCCTTCACGACCCATTACTAGATACATCAATTACAGATGTAACTAATAATTGTGATTTTGCTTATATCGCAGTACCCACGCCATCAAATGAAGATGGAGGATGTGACATATCTGTTGTTGAATCTGTACTAAAGCAGTTGCCAGATGGATTCGCTGCCGTGATAAAAAGCACTATTATCCCAGGGACAACAAAGAAATTACAAGAAAAATTTCCAAACCTAAAGTTGGCTTATTCGCCTGAATTTTTGGTAGAGAGAAATAGAATTGAGGATTTCAAAAATCAGCGGATTCTTGTCGTAGGCACCACGCATCGAGATATCGCAAACCTTGTTCATGAGCATCATAAATCGGCAGGAGTGTTGGATGATGCTCGATTCTTCATTACTTCATCAACGGAGGCTGAAATGGTAAAATATACAAAGAATAATTACTACGCGCTCAAAGTAATATTTGCAAACCAGATTTATGATATATGTCAAAAAATGGATGTCGATTACGACATTATCAAGACTATTATTACCACACCTCAAGACCAAATGATTGGGGATTCGCACCTCGAACCAATAATGGGCTTACGAAGAGGTTTTGGCGGCAAATGCCTCCCGAAAGACACCCTCGCATTACAGCATCTGGCCCAATCATTAGGAGTAGAATATTCATTCCTTCAGTCTATGCAGGACGATAATGAACGCCTTAGGGAGATAGAGACTGGAAAGATGTCTGATGTTGCAACGGAGGACGATTGATGATTGGAGAGGAAGGGTCGTTTGTCAGATATCTCTCAACAGCTGCTGTAAACACAGTGATTTTTCTTATCCTTTGGGAGATTTTCTTTTTAATTCTCCCAGATAATGGAATCTGGCCTACAATCTCTTGGGGTAGTTCTTGGATTCTGAGTTCATATATTGCTCATTGGACTCATAGAATTTTGACATTCAATTCTGAGAGAGATTTGAAGTGGACAATACCTGCTTCAATGTCTGTGTATGCATTTACACTATTTGGCTCAATGGCTAGTTATTACATAGCAACAGAAGTATTGTCGCTGGCTGTTAGTAATCAAATTGAAATTGCTGGGTTTGTCTTCCAGATTGGTTTGATATGGGTGTTAAATTATGCAGTTTGGGGAGGGTTGAACTATTTTGGGCAAAAGCAAGTTGCGTTCAAGGAAGTTAGTACTTCTCCCCTCTTAGAGTCCTGAGGATTTTTTGCAATATATTCGTATTTGGTCTTTCTTCCAAACCCAATCTCCAATCCAGTTCGTTGGCTGAATCGTATTTCAGCAAATCATCAAAACCACCAATATGTTCTCCGTCGATAAAAATTTGCGGTACTGTTTTAGCACCCCTGCTCCTTAATTTGAATTCAATATCTATCGACTTTGACTTTCCCAATTTTTTTTCTTCATATTGGACTCCTTTACGATCCAAAAACTGTTTAGCGTTTACACAAGACGGACAGCCTCGATTGGTGTAAACCTCGACTTTGGGCACATTATGTTGGTACAATTTTCTGCATTTGAACTAACCGATTTAGCGAGGCATTGAAAGGTTACAACTTACACGCACATTCCATGCTGCCTGACACAGTACACAAACTTCCACAAACAGAGAGGTTTGCATATGCAAAATTGTTGGCTTTTATGACAAGGGTCGACAATGAATTAACTATAGAAGAAATGTCTATGTTCGAACAAAGGCTTGGCACAGCACTATTGTCTCCAAAACAGAGAGAACACATTAGAAAGGCTCTCAAAAATCCTCCTCCGCTTGAAGAATGTCTTGAAGGTTTAGGGGAAGAAGCCGGAAGGCTAGCCTTACGAGATGCTGTTTTGATGGCAGCATCTGATGGTACGGTTGACGAAGATGAAAAAGAAGTTCTTCACGAAATTGCAAAGCACTTGAATCTAAAAGAGAATGCGATTAATGAGCTTCTAACATGGACTGTAGAGGGGTATGCTTGGATGCAAGAAGGATACGACCTTCTGAATAATCTATCAAGGTGATTTTCTGCTACCAGATATTGCTCTCTCTCTTCCTGAAGAGCAGAGAAGGAAAATTGCTTGCGTTCTAATTCTAGTCGCTGCTGCTGACGGAGAATTAGTCAGGGAAGAAATATCTGCTATCGAATCAGCAATGGGCGCAATGATGCTTCATCCAGAGAGTAGGGAAGAAGTTAGACAGTTACTCACAAATCCACCTTCACTTGAATCTATTACTGATGGAATGGACGATTCCGCCAAAAAAATTGCTCTAAGAGATGCTGCACTGTTAGCATCCGTTGACGGAGATTATGATAAAAGGGAGCTTAAATCCCTTGAATTGATTGCTGAGTCTTGTGGTATTAGCAAAACAAAATTGTCTAAAATTTTAGACTGGGTTTCTCAATGTTGGAAAAACGGTGCAAAGGGTAGGAAATTAATATCGGCGCCAATGTTGGGAGACGATGATATAATCAAAAACTAAATTCTCCAAGTACTGGATTATGGATTTTGATTTCCGTATTCAAGAAAAAACTGTATTTTACCCCTACATTTTATTATCAATACCTACCTCGAGTGAAACAGCGAATTGATTAATTTCGCAAATGGTGTTGGCGTAAATGGGAATACATCCAAAAATTGGGATAACTGGTTTGCCAAGGTCTGGCAAGTCTGCAGTACTCGTTAAAGTACTAGAAATGCTTACTGATGAGCGTATTCGGGAGATAAATGCTCGAGGCGGGGACGGTCATGAAACGGACATAATTGGCGGTATGAGAACTGAGCCAATCTCTGAAAATTCAGAAAGGGTAGGCTACAAGGTAATCGATATCAGAACTGGGGCTGAGGCTGTAATGGCTCACAAGAACATCGATAGTAGGATGAGGGTCTTAGGGTATGGAATTGACACAGAGGCGCTAGAAAGCGTCGCTATACCCGCTATTGAGCATGCGAGAGATTATTCAGAAGTTATTGTGATTGATGAAATTGGAAAATTCGCTGTAGAATCTGAAGACTTTGTGAAAGTAGTCAGATCAGCATTAGAAATGGACAAACCAACCCTCTTGGCTCTCCACAAAAAGAGCAGACACCCTCTCCTTCAAGATATCAGGAGAAGGGATGATGCAAGAATTCTGGAAGTGACACCCGTTAATCGCGCTCTACTTCCGTACAAAATACACAAATTGATGAGAGAAACCTATTGATTAGCGGTGGTTTATTCCGCTATTACTCAATCGGAGGGGTATGAACCCAGCCGCAAGTGCTCAACGCTTGATGTTTGGAAGTGGGCTTGGTTTGTTATTAGCAACTGGTTTTGCATATATTTCTGGAGTTGCGAAAATAGATTCTATTGGGCTTGAATTATTATTCCCGTTGATCGGTATCTCTCTAGTAGGGTGCTCAATATTGGTAATTCAAGAAAATGGTGTTTTTTCTAATGTCTTTCCTAATCAAGACAATTCTTCCCTCTCCGCTCAAGTCCAGAACGAGTTATCCTTTACAAAAAAAGAAGAAGAACTAGGTGATGCCTGGGCTAAACTAGAGCACTCAATGTTATCAAGAGAATTGGAGGAAGAGTGATGTCGATCAAAATTCCTGAAGATAAAGGGGCAAAAAAAAGGTCCCGATATTGGAATTTATGCATGATTCTAGGAATTCTTTCAGTCATATTTTTCACGATTGGCGTTAATGAAGAAACGCGGGAAAAAAGAGGAGAATTTGTCCAAGTCGAGGGTGTTGCACACTATGAATGCTCAGATGGCGAATTGATTCCAGATCGTAATCAAAAACTAGAAAATAACGGAGTTGAAAACTGTAGGGATGGTTCGGACGAATTTACTCGTAGTAATTCTTCCATGGACATTTGCTTTGGAGCTTCTTGTTGTTTTTCAGTAATTTTTGCAATAAGCGCATTGAGTACGAAGAATGACGAAAGAGTTGTAGTTATTCAGCAGCCAGGAAAATATATTGTCCAACAAGTTCCGGTTCAACAGAATATTCCAAAAGCCCCAACGAAACAACCAGCCTCTGGAAATAACAAGCAAATGTGGGCACAAAAAGCTGCAAATCTAGAACTAGCTAGAAACTGGGAAGGGGCTGCTGAAGCCTATGAAAAAGCAGGGATGTATGTTCAAGCAGGTAAGATAAGACAAGACCATCTTGAAAACAGCAAGCCTGTAGTACAAATTGGACAAGTTGGAAATACTGTGCTTAATGATTCAGTAATGATTTCAGATAACTCGCAAAAGATTTGCAGTAATTGTGGGAATCAATGCGATGCGAATTGGAATATCTGCCCAAAGTGTACTAATCCTTTGTGAGAAAGGTTTGATTGCCTTGACGAATCCCGACACTTTGAGGGAGAGACATGAGTGAAGTCCCAGAAGGTTTGTTTTACACTAAAGAGCACGAATGGTTGAAGGTTGATGGTGATGAAGTGATTATTGGAATCACCGATCATGCACAAAATGCTTTGACAGATATCGTCTACATCGAATTACCTGAAGTTGGTGAAACATGTGATGACATGGGAGAATTCGCAATTGTTGAGTCTGTAAAGTCTGCATCTCCTATTTTCGCACCATTGGGTGGAGAAATAACAGCAGTAAATGATGCTCTAGACGACACTCCTGAATTAATGAATGAAGATCCATATGGCGAAGGCTGGATTGTCAAAATGAAACTTAACGACCCTGCAGCGGTCTCTGGTTTGATGTCTCCAGGAGACTATAAATCTGAGATTGGCGAGTGAATGTAATGCTATACATCTACGTTGATGGATCCTGTTTGGGAAATCAGAACGTAGACAAAGACACCCCAGCAGGATGGGGCGTTGTTATCATAAAAGATTCAAACGACCTGGGNAGAGGAAATGGAGATATTCTACATGAATTCCATGGTAAAGTCATAACCAATGATGATGATGAAAATTTCATAGGCGCCGAAGTTGGTTCCAACAACACCGCTGAACTTACAGCCTTTGCCGAAGCATTGCGTTGGTGTTTAACCGAAGGAGGGGATGATGACATCATTATCAAAACCGACTCACAATATGCAGGAAATCAGGCAACAGGTAATTGGAAGGCAAAGGCGAATAGGGAATTAGTTAGCCGTGTCCAGAATCTTTGGAATGAAGTTAGCGAACTGAGAAAACTCTCTTGGGAGCACGTCAAAGCACATAGTGGCCACAGATGGAATGAAAGAGCAGACCATTTAGCTATAAGGGCCGCTTCTGATGAAACTCCAGAATCTCTTTCATTTTGGAAACCAGGTCAACGTTGAGTGATTTTGGAGATGAAACTGAGTAAATCATCCGCTAAATCTTCTCGATTAAGAGCATAATCAATTTGGCTCCTTATCCAAGACTTAGGATTTCCAGAATCATACCACTTGAAATTAGAATACTCAACACCAATTAGGCCATTGTTGTTCATCCAATGTTTTTGTATTGCTATCGATTGTAGTTCCCCATGATCTTCAAATGAATACTTGTTGAGGAGGTTTGCGGTATCTTCGGTGAATAGATATCGGCCGCATAGCGCTAAATTTGATGGAGCTTGCTCAGGATTTGGTTTTTCGATTATTGTGGTTATTCGATTCCCATTCAGCGATACAATTCCATAATTCTGCGGGTCTTCAACAGCAATTAGACCAACGCATGGCAGACCGTTTTGTTGAAAATTATCAACTAATAATTTAGATGCNTTTGAGGGAATGTATTTACTCGGTGTCGAGTAATTATCCAATACAATATTATCTCCAAGTAAAACCAAAAATGGACCGTTGATTGAATCTAATGCGCAATTAATTGCATCCCCTAAACCTCTTGCTACGCTCTGAACATGAACCTGCACATCTACATCATTGAAAGGAGAAAGAAGGTTTGGATCAATATCCGTCCTAATGTTTTCTAATTCAGAATTGTCAGCGATAATAGATGAGAAATCCTTTGCTGGTGATGAGATAATATGGATTCTTTTTNCCCCTGCGTGAGATGCTTCTCTAGCAAGATGAGAAATTGCTGGGATGTCAACTANTGGTAACGATTCTTTTGGAACCATACCGCTTGCTGGAAGCATCCTTGAGCCTAATCCGCCCGCGACAATGATTGCATCCTCAACAGCCGCCATCTGTTCTACGATAGCGCCATGGCTTTCAAGGGTCACGCCCCGTGGAGGTGCCATGGGAGGGAATGTTAACTGGAAACCATTGGCGGCTGTCGGCGCTATTTTAGTTGGTTTCACATTTACTGATCTTTCGCCAAAGGGGCCTTGGAATGATGCTACTTTTACTTCCGGCTCAATAGGGCTCATCGGACTAACCATGNTTTACATGGCTTGGTTTAGGTTTACATTTAATCGAGCAGGTTTGGTTCCGACAATGGATTTATGGAAAAATCCAGAAAAGACATCGCTTAGAGTTATTGCAACAGGAATTGTAATGATGNTTGGAGCTTACATCATTGGAAGGGTTGATTTTTTCCCTGAACCCGCAGGGCTGATAGTTACGTTGATTGGCACTTTGACTTTGACAAACGGTGTTTATGTTTGGATGTCAGTTACTGGCCCACTATCAGAGACTAGTGATGAATCTGAATGATTAATCAAGGAATCCCATATCATCTAAGATATCTAGGGCATCGTTTAATTTTGGCAATTCGCCTTCAGTCATATCAGAAACATGTCTCTCAACTATCACTGGGTTTGTTGGCATTTCAGCGTCTTCGTTTAGCCACTGTTCCCATTGTTTAACTCTAGACTCACCCTTAATTCGCATTGGCGCCCACAAGGGTTCCAAGTCTAGATTTTGTAGCGACTTTATTGTAGAAGCGAACCTATTAGCATCAACCTGATCCATTCGTATCAATAGTTCTTTCAATCTTGTAAGAACTACCTCGTCTCCATCTTCCCATAATTTAGGAATGATTCCCCGTGAATCATCCTTGAATTCTTCCATGTAATCTCTTATTGTATGAACCATATTTCTCCTTACAACTGTCGAACTATGACTGCACAATTCTAGAATTTTGTCAGCCCACATATTTTTGTCAAGGAATCTTAAATCGCCCACTGTAGCGCTTGCAGCGGCTAAAACGCTATCATCATCGTCTTCTAACATCTTTTCGAAAAGTGGAATAGCATCGTGCGCTATCCTCCTAAACAATCTGGTTAACACATCAGCCATAGCCCGACGGGTCAGAATATCTTCTCTTTGGTTGAGTATTCGAATACACTCTTTTCCTGAATCAATATCACCCTCTATTAAACGAGCTAAGCATGATACAACTCTTGTTGACACCTCATCGGATTTATCAGACGCTCTTCTAACTAGAATTTCAGAAATTCCTAGTGGTTCAATCAATTCTTTTCTTTCGAGCAATAATTTACACCATTCAATCAAGAGTTTTCTTTTCTCTTCGCCGCCATTTTCTAACTGATTTAACATCCATTTGGCAGCTTCTGCACCTGCATCATGAGCGATAACTGCTGTCGTTCTAGGAACTACTGCATGAGGATTCCAATCAATGTTTGAATTGGTCACCTCAGGTTGTGTATGCCAAGTGCCCGGTCTTTCAGCAAGTGCAATTGATTCAACCAAATGATAGCCCTGGTGCACTGGTTGACCATGTGATGCATCGCTTAGTCCGTTTAGTAAACAAATCGCCAACCACCACCTATCCGGATCTGGACAAGACCTATCTAATGATTGGGCAAACCATTCTGTCGCCATAGCAAAAAGTAATCTCTCGTTCAAAACATCTAATCTTCTTAACAAGAATTTTTCATGAATTTCAAAAGGGTCATCAGATAGATTCATTCTATGTGGGACAATTAGATCAACNACGATTGACAAATGCCTGTCAAACATTCCTTTATCGGCTTGTAGTAGAGCAACCCCTTTCTCCGACAATTCTTTTCCTTCAGAGGGATGGATTGGAGGGAAATCTGGGTCAAATAGTGGAGGTTCTGGTAAAGGCCAAGACTTAGCGCCGTTCTCAAGTGCTTCAACTAGCCTTTGTGCTAGAGAATCCAACACCTTTTCAGATACCCTTTTCCGACTTTTCATTTGAGCCCCCCTGGTAGGAGTTGATTTTATTTTACTCAAATGTCAAGTTCGATGTTGAGGTTTTGAATCAATTCTTTGTATCGATTTCTGATGGTAACTTCGGTAACTCCTGCTACTTCAGCAACTTCTCTTTGGGTTCTTCTTTTACCGCATAGTACGCTTGCAATGTATATGATTGATGCTGCGATACCGGTTGGACCCCTTCCGCTAGTCAATTCTTTTTCTTGTGCTGCTTTGATAAGTTCATGAGCCTTTGATTCAACTTCAGCATCAAGACCTAATCCAGAACANAANCTGGAGATGTAATCTTCCGGCCCTGTTGGCATGATTTTCATCTTTAGTTCACGAACCATGAATCTATAGGTTCTTCCAATTTCTTTTCTTCCGGTTCTACTGGCTTGTCCGATTTCATCTAGTGTTCTTGGAACGTTACATTGTCTGCATGCTGCATACAACGATGCTGCTGCTACACCTTCGATGGATCTTCCACGAATTAATCTCTTCTCTACTGCTTTCTTGTAATTGACGGCTGCAGCTTCTCTTACAGACTTTGGAAGTTCTAATCTGCTAGCCATTCTGTCAAGCTCAGCAAGTGCCATAGCGAGATTTCTTTCGGTTGCATTTGAAACCCTAGATCTCTTTTGCCACTTCCTCATTCGGTAGAATTGTGAACGGTATCTCGAGTTGATTGTTTTACCAGAGTAATCCTTGTTTTGCCAGTCGATATCAGTAGACAATCCCTTGTCGTGGAGCATAACAGTCATTGGCGCACCGGTTCTAGCTCTTTGGTCGCCTTGTTCGGGAGAGAACACACGCCATTCAGCGCCTTGATCAATTACATTGTCCTCTAATACTAATCCACAGTCGTCACAGACCACTTCTCCGCGCGTCTCATCACGNGTAAGAGATCTNCTTCCACAATCACTACATTTTACGATGTCTTCTACTTGTTGGTTATCCATAATTATCCCTCCACATATTACCTAAAGTAATACATTAAGCATTAAACCCTCCAGCAGGGGATATTTAAATCTTATTTAGACACCATTAATAAATTTTCTATGCCTACTTCCTTGCAGTAGCACGATTAGGCTTTTTTTCCAAAAAACAACCGATTTTATTTTAATAAATAGCAATTTTTGGAACGTCCAATTTTATTATAAATTTATGAAAAATTCTTACTCTCCGAACTCGTTATACGGAGTCCCCTCGTGAACNGGATGGGGCAGGGATATGAGTGAGGGTTGGCCGCCGGAATCAATTCAACTAAATCCTGAAAAAAGAGTTCTATTCCTCACCAAAGACCTTGATTTGATTAAGAAGCAGTTGTATGAGGGATTAAATCTTAGAATGGAAGANGTTAGTCCTGCTGACCTACTTGACGACATCAATACAGACATGATGACTCCTGCGTGGGTATGTTTTGATCACGCTCCTTCTGAAATCGCAAAAAATGCATATGCCGGATTGATGCATGAAGGCATGAGAGTCTTCAATGAAAATGCATTAATCAATGGGAATTTCGAAGTTATAGTATCTGGTCAAAGAAANGGTACTGGATCNTCAAGAGAAACCGCTGCCCAGTGTGAGCGCTGGGCTGGAATTAGAATAGTTATCGCTTCCTCTTTTGCACCTATTCACGAGAGGAACAACATCAATCTAGGACAATTAATGGGTGGATATGATGTCTTATCGAGGCTTCAAAACGGAGAAAATATACCATTGTCAGAATTTACAAAAAAATACGATCCTGTTACTCAAAAGGTAATCGAAAACGGCGGCCTCTTCGCATTTGCATCCAAACTCAGTAACAGGGAAATCACACTTCCGCCACTAAATACCGNTGAAAGACCTATGACTATGGCTGAGAAGATAATTGCGAGAAATCTTGTCGGACAAAAAGAAGGGCAGTGTGTAAAACCAAACGACCCTGTGATCGCTCAAGTACAAGGCGGTTACAGTCACGAATTTACAACAGCGCAAGTTCACACCTTCCTAAGTGAGGAATATGGTGAAGACTATCAGTTGCCTAACCCGGATAAGTTTGCAGTATTCGAAGACCACCTGCTATATGCAGAGCATAATCCTAAATTCGTCCCTCACATGAATAAAGTTCAGACTCTTCGAGACTTACAAGTAGAATTCCAAAGGCACACAGGCGTAAGGGATTATTCTGCAAAAGATGGTGTTTCTCCGGGTATTTGNCATCAAGTAGCAAGGGAAGAATTCATTGAGGTTGGAGATTTCATACAAGCNACTGATTCTCACACCTGTATGGGNGGTGCAACTAATGCACTAACATACGGAGTTGGTGCTACCGAATATGCTAGTTTGGTTTATTCGGGATTCACATTCGCTAAAGTCCCCGAATCAATTAGATTCGAACTTGTTGGTACTCTCAATAAAGGTTGCACGGCAAAGGACGTAATTCTATACATTCTTGCCGACCATGCAAGAAAGGAATTGACGCTAAACCGTTCTATGGAATTTGGCGGACCTGGGCTCGTTTCACTTTCTGTTGATGAACGGGCTACGCTTTGTAATATGGCTACAGAGTGTAGTGCAAGAACTGGAATCTGTGAAGCNGATGATATGCTCTATGACTGGATGGAAAAATCTCAAGGTTTGTCAAGAGATGATATGAGAAATCTTTCTGTCTCTCCAGACGCTGATGCGGTTTATGATGGTGGAATTCACACAATTGATNTGTCCGATATTGTGCCAATGGTTGCCCATCCAGGTAACCCTGACGAAGGAATTCCTTCCGACCCTACTAATGGTGCNAACATTTCCGAAATAGGCGCTGTNTCAATTGACATCGCATATGGNGGNTCATGCACTGCTGGTAANGAAGACGATGTTGCATATTATGCACAAGTTTGCCAGGCCGCTGATGATGCTGGCTTAACTGTCATTGAAGGCGTTGATTTCTATATCCAATATGGCAGTGGGCTAGTCAAAGATTTGGCGGTTAGAAAGGGGTGGCATGAGCTATTCAAGAAAGTCGGTGTCAAATTGATTGATCCTGGGTGTGGTGCGTGTATTGGCGCTGGGCCTGGAGTTTCAATAACTCCAGAACAAGTTACTGTATCAGCGATTAATAGAAATTTTCAAGGCCGCTCAGGGCCAGGAAAGTTGTACCTGGCAAGTCCACTAACTGTAGCATCAAGTGCGTTTTTAGGTAAAATTACTGCGTGGCAAGATGGTCTCTTCGATGAAGTGGTTTGATGTCAAACAGGGTGATTGCTTGGTTGAGNATNNTTGGAGTTGTTGTTGGGATTGCGTTTTCGATTTTTTTAACCCAGACATTGTTGGCACCAGTTATTGAAAGAGCCGACTGGTTTCCCGATAATGGAATTGTTGGAGTCGTTCTTTGGTTGTTCTTGTATGTGTTTTTAGCACTATTAGCCGCACCTGCTAGTTTCCACAAATTTATCTCNGGCATACTGTTTGGTTTTTGGCTTGGCTGGGTCATTGCATTCATTGGGGCTGTAATGGGAGCAATTCTACCTTTTCTACTTGCAAAAAAATATCTGCATGGATTCGTTGAAAACAAAACTGCTAACAAGCCAGTTATCAAAGGCGTGAAAAAAGCAGTGAAAGATAACGGATTAAAATGCGTTTTTCTGACCAGAGTTAGTCTGGTAATGCCTTATGCGATGCTGAATTATGGATACGGCTTGACAGATGTATCGTGGAAAGATTACATTCTTGGCTCGGCGGGTATGATTGTACCTAGTGCACTTTACGCTTACTGGGGTTCACAGTCAGCAGATATTGTATCAGCAATTAATGGAACAAGAGACTGGACATACTGGACAGCCCTTACTGCGTCGATAATTCTCACAATATGGATAATTTACTATTTGCGAAACCTAACTGTTGCAAATATCGGCCTTAGNGANGGNAAATGAATACCATCATTCAATAACCTCGGCCATCGGCCTTACTATGCTCAAGGCCCAACGTCATTAGGACGGAGGAGGACCTTAGGTGGTGAATAAATGGCTGGTATCGCAGATAAGATGGCAAGCAACCAAAAACAAATTGCAATATCAGAATTTTTTGAGAAAAACAAACATTTCCTTGGTTTTGATTCACTACAAAGGTCACTTATTACAGCAGTAAAGGAAGCTGTTGACAACTCATTAGATGCTTGCGAAGAAGCACGGATCCTTCCTGAAATTCGGGTTCAAATTACTAAGGTCAATACTAGCAAAGATATCTTGGAATTGGTTACCGAAGATAACGGCCCGGGTATTCCTCAAAAGAGCATAGAGAAGGTTTTCGGACAATTGTTATTCGGTTCAAGATTTCATGCCATTAGGCAGAGTAGGGGTCAACAAGGTATTGGAATCACTGGAGTTGTGATGTATGCTCAATTAACAACTGGAAAGCCGACAAATGTCGTTTCGAAAATTTCCACCGAGACATCTGCTGTTACTGTAGATATTGGTTTAGACACTCGTAAGAATAAGGCTGTAAAGTCAAATCAAGACAGAATTGTCTGGACGAAACATGATGGCTCCCTCAAAGAACACGGTTTGAAAGTCACGACAAGAATGAAAGGAAAATATCAGAGGGGAAGTAAATCTGTATTCCAATACCTGAGAATGACTAGTATCGTTAATCCTCATGCAGACATCACATTCATCGACCCTGATGGCCAAGAATTTCATTGGCCAAGAGTTACTGAAAGACTACCGCGTAAAGTAGATGCTATCAAACCGCATCCTCATGGAATTGAACTCGGACAATTACAGCGAATGTGCAGAGAGAGTAGGGATTCTAGGATGAGTGTATTCTTACGCCAGAATTTCTCTGGTGTTTCGATGAGAGCAGCTAAGGATTTGTGTGCTGCTGCTGAACTAAAGGTTGAAAGAAAGCCCACGAGTTTGAAACCAGATGAAATTCGAGCGTTGTTGGAAACCTTCCAGGGAGAGAGGAAATTGGGCGGGAAAATAGTGAAACTATTGGCCCCCCCTACTAATTGTCTTTCCCCTATTGAAGAAATGCTGATCAAAAAGGGGCTATCCAAGACTATTGATTCAAAGTTTATCGCAACCATGACTAGAGCACCTAGTGTTAGCCATGGCAACCCATTCCAAATTGAAGTCGGACTAATCTTTGGAAACGATTTGCCATCTGACAAGCATGTCGAAGTTTTAAGATTCGCAAACAGAGTTCCTCTGATGTATCAACAAGGTGGTTGCTTGCTAACAAAAGCGATTGAAAGCGTTGATTGGAGACAATATGGATTAGATCAAGCAGGTGGTAAAGGATTACCAAAGGGCCCCGCTGCAATACTTGTCCATTTGGCAAGCACTAACGTTCAATTTACATCTGAAGCAAAAGAAGCTCTAGCAGATAACGAATTTGTTTTCGAAGAAGCGAGAAAAGCCATGCTCGAAATGGGCAGAGGTCTGAGGAAGCATCTTGAGAAAAAGAAGAAGATGGCAAAGACTCGAGAAAAATTTGAACTTATCAACGATATTTTGCCCGCAATCGCAGAAAAATCAGCAGCGATTCTGGAAAGGCCAGTACCAANTTTAGCTGGNTCTATTACAAGGATTATGAGTGCTGTAATCTGTAATGAAACGACAACCTGGAATAAAGAAACAAAGATGACTGATGTCAGCATCACACTATTCAACTATACATCAAGAGCGAGGAGTTATTCCTTGTTGGTAAATTGGCCTGAAAAAGAAGGCTCTGAAATGAAAGGAAATGATAGAGGGGGTAGAAAGGAAGCAACCGGGATTTGGGGTTGGAAACTTGAAACCTTAGAGCCTGGCGAAAAAGCATTAATCGAATATTCTCTCTCNAATTTAGAAAGGGGCGATTGGACGGAAACNGATGTATTCTTCCGAGGCACACAAGATGTAATTGGAGCGACAAAACTTGACGAAAAGATGCTAAAAGAAATCCGTAATCAAGAACAAATGTTTTCTGATGAAGATGGCGAAACAAATGAAGAAGAAACTAGCATTCCTGAGTCCGCAGAAGAAGTAGAAATTAACCACCAAGAAATTATTGAAGAAGAACCGAAATCCGCCAATTCAAAACAAACTACACTGTTTGGAGGTGATGCATGATGGCAAGGGTGAATGATCCAGAATTGACAAAGCAAAGATTACATCTTGTTGTAGAAGAAATGTATGATAAAATCGTAAAGGGTGAACCTCCAACGATGACTCTCCCGGTCAGAACGAAAAACAATATTGGTTTTGACAATAAACTAGGTGTCTACAAATATGGAAAGAAAAGGTCTACTAGAGATGCAACTAGCCTTGGTTCAGCAAAGAATCTCCTCAGAGCATTGCATGTTGTCGAATTCATTGAAGAAATGATTGAAACTGGTAAGTCATCTACACTAAGNGAAATGTATTACATCTCGGAAAGTTGGGGCTTGGGTAAATTCGGAAGTCAAAATGAATCAAATAATTTGGCTGAAGATCTAGAAGTTGTAACTACATGCCTAAGAGAGGATTTCAAACTTAGGCCAGAAGAAGACGGTGCCAGAATAATTGGCAACATAACTGTTAATGAACTAAATCGAAGAGGTCAATGGATGACAATTAATGCTCGTGATGATGTTGGGGATTCGGGTTATGGNGTTCCATACAATGTCGAAATAGAAAAAATTCAGTTGAAAGAACATGATGTCAATTTCATCATGGCTATTGAAACAGGTGGTATGTTTGATAGATTGGTGGAAAATGGTTTTGATGAAGACTACAAATGTGCGCTTGTTCACCTAAAAGGTCAACCAGCAAGATCGACGAGAAGAATCATGAAAAGAATGAGTGAAGAGTGGGACTTACCGGTTGTTGTATTCCTGGACGGCGACCCATGGTCATTCAGAATTTTTGCATCAATAGCCTATGGAGCGATTAAGACTGCGCATATTTCAGAATATTTGGCCACTCCAACCTCAACATATCTTGGCATTACTGCTGACGACATCGTCGCTTATGACCTGCCTTCTGATGACTTGTCTAAGAAGGATGAAGAGGCTCTAAAAGCTGAATTATCAGACCCAAGATTTGCAGATGGTTGGTGGCAAGACCAGATTAATATGATGCTTGATTTAGGTAAAAAGGCCGAACAGCAGTCATTAGCAAAGTATGGTTTAGATTTCGTTACTGACACATATTTGCCCGAGAAACTTAGTGAACTTGGACTCTAATGATGCGTTTGATTCAAGTTCACTGGCTTAGTGGCTTGCAACATGCAATCCGTCCAGAGCCCATCGCCTTGGCCAAAGCGGATTATGATAATCGG
>PAMN02000005.1 GCA_002707335.2 Methanobacteriota archaeon
CACGACGATCATGATGACCACGACGATCATGATGACCACGACGATCATGATGACCACGACGATCATGATGACCACGACGATCATGATGACCACGACGATCACAGTGACGAAGAAGATGGTATGGCATACGACCCACACAGTTGGTTAGACCCTGTTGCTTACAAGACTCAAGTGGAGGTTGTTCTTGGTTACATGATCAAGGCATTCCCAGACGGTGAAAGCGACTTCACTGCTAACGCAGAGAAATTCATGGATGAATTAGATGACTTAGACGCTGAATACAGTGCTATACTTGCAGACGATGTCTGTCCTGACAAGTTAGTTGTCGCTAATCACAATGCGTATTCTTACATGGCACTAAGATATGACATGAAGTTCTTGACAGTACACGGATTAGACCCTGAAGGAGAACCTTCTCCTGAAGATATTGTCAAAGTAGTTGACCATATCAAGGAAGAGAACATTGATGTTCTATTCATTGAAGAATACACCTCTGCAAGTTCAGTGCAAAGCATAGTTGATGAAACCGGTGTTAGCATAGAATATCTATACACAATGGAAATGGCCCCAAGTGACAGCAGCCAGGATTACATATCACTAATGTACAAGAATTTGGAGAACCTTAAGTCTGGTTTAAGCTGTTAATCCCGATTGCCAATAATAAACACTTAGATGGGATGGGTGAAATTATGAGTTCGGTTGACATTATACCAATCACATTGGTTGCAATCGCATTCACAATCGTAATTGGATACCTGTTTGTAGAATTTGTGAAGGCTAGGAAAGTTTAGATTGAAAAACTGCCCTAGTATTGACAAGCGAGTGTATTCTCTGCCGGACGTGATAATCTATGGACGCAGTAGATATTACCCTAGGAACACCTGCGCTGGAAGTTGAAAATCTTACGGTTTTGAGATCTGGTAAAATCATTTTGAAGGATATTGATTTCAAAATTAACAAAGGCGAATTCGTTGCACTAGTGGGGCCAAATGGCAGTGGTAAATCCACACTGATGTTATCAGTTCTAGGAGTTTTAAAGGCTCAAGAAGGTAGCATTAAGATATATGGTAGTAGGCCAATGTCAAGGAAATTAAACGGAAAAATCGGATGGGTTTCTCAAGCAGCAGCCAACTTACCTAAAGAAATCAAAATAACAGTGCGTGAGTTAGTTAGTCTCGGAGTAGTTAACGCAACTAATCTGTTTTCTTTGAACATTAAGGATAGAAACAATGACATCGGCAATGCTATCAAAATGGTTGGCTTAGAAGAAGAGCAACATACTGACATTAGTCGTCTTTCAGGAGGTCAAAGACAACGTGCTGTAATTGCTAGAGCATTAGCATCAAACGCAGAATTCATAATGTTGGATGAACCACTTGTCGGGATAGATAGGGACGCAAGAAATTCATTATTGAAATTACTAGACATACTCTGTCACAAAGAAAATAAAACCATACTGATGGTTTCTCACGATTTGACCGCAATGCGACAAACCGCTCACAGAATAATATACTTGGAAGAAGGAATAAGATATGATGGGATTTCTGAAGACTTTCCTGACTTTTCAACTCTTGCAGGTTTGAGAGGGATCGAACATGTCCATGACCATGATTTGTTGAAAACCGTCCAAAAAGGAGAGGAAGATTAGATGGGACTTGGCACTTTTATTCATGATTTAGTGGCTCCTAGTATGGAAGCAATTGCTCCTCTGATGCCTGGAGAAACATTTCCTATATTTTTCGAGATGGAAATGATGCAAAGAGCATTATTAGCATCAATAATGGTAACCGTAGTTGCTGGGTTCCTGGGAGTTTTCCTCCTAATTCAAAATCTTGCACTAATTGGAGATGGTCTTGCCCACGTTTCCTTTGGAGGAGTTGCTGTAGGAATTGTTTTAGGAGCATCGTCTCCGTTATGGTATGCATTATTGTTTAGCACGATTTCTGCAATTCTCATCTACGAACTGCAGTCAAGAGAGTTACTAACTGGTGATGCATCTATCGCAATATTCCTTACTGGAATGTTAGCATTAGGACTTGTAATACTAAGAGTGGGTGGTGGAGGAATAACTGCCGACATTCACAGTTACCTTTTCGGAAATTTATTGTTAATCGATAAAGATAGCCTAGATATGATTGCAATTATTACTTTAACATGTTTATGCATTCTCGCTGTGATTAGAAAGCCATTACTAGCATGTGCAATTGACCCTCTTGCTGCTAGAATCCAAGGTCTACCAGTAAGAGGAATCGGTTTATTGTTCAGTATAATCACAGCAGCTGTTGTTGTAAGTATGGTTCAAGTGGTTGGGACTTTACTTGTCACAGCATTGTTGGTAACACCTGCTGCAACTGCTCAGTTCGTAGGCAAAAGTTTCCGTTCTTGTATAATCTGGACTCAGGTTTTCGGATTAGCTTCTGTATTTGGTGGACTGTTAATTTCATCAGAAATAGGTTCTGGGAGCGGTTCAACTATTGCTCTATTTGCTGCAATCATTTTCGCTGTGGTCGCAATCTCAAAATCATTATCCAGTGTCTTGTATCCAACCAATGACAATTGAGGGTTTCAATTCATTGAAACTCGCATTGCAACCGCATTACCGCCGCCTAAGCAAAGAGAAACAATCCCACTCTTAGCATTCAATCTTCGCATAACTCCTAACATTGTGATTAAACATCTAGTGCCGCTACTGCCCAAAGGATGTCCTAATGCAACTGCTCCACCATGTAAGTTGAACCGTTCTTCTGGAATTCCTACTTCTTGGGCTACTGCACAGGATGCACTAGCAAATGCTTCATTGTGTTCATAAACGTCTATATCCAAAACATCAAGATTGGATCTCTCTAGTAACATTTTGATTGCTGGAACTGGCGCATACATTACTCTATGAGGCTCGACTCCTGCCGTGCAGTAGTCTTCTATGAAAGCAATTATTTCCCAACCCTGCTCAATAGCAAAGGCTTCGTCTGCGATTAATATTGAAGACGCACCATCGTTGAGAGTTGAAGCATTTCCTGCTGTGACCATTCCATCTTCTTGGAAAACGGCTCTTAGTTCACCAAGTTTCTCTGGAGTGGTACCTGGCCTTACTCCTTCATCAATCGATAATTCTGGCATTGAGAAACGCTCCCAATCGAACCATCCGTTTTCCTCTGCTTGAGCCGCTTTATTTTGTGACCTAGCTGCAAATGCATCCATCGTTTCTCTGGAAATATTACATTCAGTTGCAACAATTTCTCCAGTGTTCCCCATGTGAACATCGTTGTAAACATCCCACAATCCATCGTGAACCATTGTTGAGATCATCTCTCTTTCTTCACCTGTTCTTTTCTCAAATTTTGGGGCATTTGTCATACTTTCCATGCCTCCAGCAATTATCGCTTTGTATTCTCCAGCACGGATGCTGTTTGCGCCAATCATTGCCGCTTTTAGTGAAGAGCCACAGACTTTGTTGATTGTTGTAGCCGCTATACTATCGGGCAGTCCTGCCCCCAGTGCTACCTGTCTTGCAGGTGCTTGTCCTGCACCTGCTTGCAGAACCTGACCGAATAACACTTCACCGATTACTCCGCTTTCTGGATTGATATTACAACGGCTAAGTAACTCTTTTACAGACCTTATTCCCAATTCGACTGCGGTTAAACTCGAGAGGCTGCCTCGGAATTTTCCGATGGGTGTTCGTGCGACTCCACAAATGGCTACTCTCGACATGGTGTGGGGAAATAGACACATCACTTCAATATGCGCTTCGATAGAAGTGTTCTTGAATAGGATTTCATGGGAAGCATATGGCCAAGTTCAAGACCGAGTTGGAAACCGACCGTAATAACGACGAAATGAGAAATATCGACATTGAAATCGATTTTACTCCAAATGCACTTGCTAGCATATTATACAGGCAAGGTAACACTCACATTTTGTGCTGTGTCACAAAAGAATCAAGGATGCCTGGCTGGTTTCCAAAAGATACCCAAAAAGGCTGGGTACACGCCGAATATTCACTTTTACCTGGTTCTACAGATTCGAGATTCAGAAGAGAAAGAAATGGTGCTAAGGGACGAACTCAAGAAATTGAAAGGTTAGTTGCACGATCTCTTAGAGGAGCAATTGATCTCGAAGCCTTAGGGCCTGTCGCTTTGACTGTTGATTGTGATGTGTTGAACGCAGATGGTGGGACAAGATGTGCGTCTATAACTGCGGCAAATATAGCAACTAGACTAGCGGTTAGAAGATTAATAGCAAATGGTGACTGCTTACCAATTGAAATGAGACCTACAAAAGAAGATAGAGATAATGGTTGGACTAAGCCAAAACTTACCGAAGAAGAGGCTATTGCGCATGAAAATCGAGTCATTCCAAATGACCTGTCTGCTATATCTGTTGGACTGATTGGAGAAGACGTATATCTAGACCTCGATTACAATTTGGATTCTAATGCTGATGTAGATATGAATGTAGTAGGAACATCTGATGGAAAATTCGTTGAAATACAAGGCACTGGAGAAGAATCCACATTCTCATATGACGAATTACAAGCATTGATTGACATGGCAAGAAAAGGTTTGGCTCAATTATCTGAAATGCAATCGGCTGCTCTTGACGGCATCGATTGATAGCCGCAAGGCTTGAAATACAGAGGTTCGTGGAGCAAATACTCCCGGGTCAGTAGCTTAGCTGGGAGAGCGCCGCACTGAAGATGCGGAGGTCGCTGGTTCAAGTCCGGCCTGACCCACCATTTGCTCTTGGCTGAATTTGTTTTAGTTGACCTATTTTAGTTGTTAAATTAGTATTTTTAGCACATCATTCATTTGCTAGTTATCACTAGGGGTTTCATGGCGTCTGAAGTTGATGATTCAATTTTGGAACAGACGCCAGATGAACCTGTTGAATCAAAGCCTGTAGACAAAGTAAGCAAGGAACTTGCAAATATCAGGAAAAGAAGGAATACTGACTCAAAAACAAGATTCCCTTCAGCCATCGAAGATTGGACACTGCTAGCAGGTATTGGTTATGGTGCAATGTATGCATTACTCATTTTCGGCATGTCTGCTGGAGTATTTGGAGAATCTACAAGTCTAGACCACTGGGCAAGTGGCACTTTCCTTGATAGTGGAGACCAATGTGAGGAATTGAAAGATACTCCTTGGATTCACGTTTATCCTGACAATGATATTGAGAAACTGAAAATAGCAGGGAAAAATTTGGACGAAGGAATGGTTGTTGTAAATTGGACAATAACTGAAAAGGGTTCAACTGAATTCATCGAACAAGATGAGGTTCTTGACAATAATAAAGCAAGAGTGGACTTTGAAAAATGGTCAACAGGTGAATATGAAATTCAGATTTTAGTTCAAATTTATGAACTGGAAACTGACTTAGAAGAAAGAAATGATACTCTGCTAATCAACGGAACGAACACAATTTCTAAAACATTTGATTTTGAAATCACCACATCTGATAATGCTCTTGCATTCTTACCGTTTGTAGAGTCTGATGTCAAAAGAGAAGGACAACTTCTAGACCAAGGGCCTCGGTCTTGTTGGAGTGTTACCGATCTAGGAAATTGGGGATTTGTCCTAATGGGGGCTGAATTAGGTGGAGGTAGAGAGACTGCAATGCTGACCGGCGGTGCTGCAGGAATTCCAGCTTGGTGGATGGCTTTCGTGTCACTATCTTTGTCTGTAATCTCCCTATTCTTGGCATATCCAGTTATGTACAAACTCTACCATCAAGAAACTGACGACATGCTCTCTAGAACACACATCAAGAAAGTAGTAGTAGACGTCCTCAGAAATAACGAAAACCGATTGAAGATAAACATTGATTGGGACTTGTATAAGATAGAAGTTCGTGATTTGTCTATTGATATTATGGTTCCTTATTCCAACACCGATGGAACTTTTTCAGACATCAATGATGTAAGGTCTGAAATTCTAAAGGACATACTCGATGAATTCGCTTTATTCAGAGTTTACAAACCTGTGCAACTAACTGTAAGATCTATTGGAGAAAACCAAGCAATCGATTTCGAAACAGGTGTTGGTGTTGGCAGTGGAATGGTTGATGAAGAGGAATCTGAAGAACAAGATTATACTGCCTTCTTTAGAGATTTACATTTACTATCTAAGGTTGAAGATGATGTAAGAGAATCTGTAAAAGGGTATTTCAGAGCTAATCCAGAGTTAATACTCCAAATGGCTACTGTCACAAGTGAAGATTCGATTATATTCGTTAGAGTAGCCTACAAACCTAATCAGAGGTTCGCTTTCTTTAGATTCAAAGACTCAAATATTGATATTGAAAAGAATCTAAGAAAATTCATTTCAAGAGAGAATCCGGACTTAGTTGGTGTTCAGGAATTAATAGTAAAAGGTAGAAATTTAGTTTCAACATTAGCAGATAGATCAGGAGCAGGTAGAGTAGAGAAGCATTCTGGTTCTTCATCAGAAGATATCCGTGTTGCAGCGGTTGCTAAACAAGATGGACTTGGGGGTAGAGTACTACAAACTAAGTTGTTTGGTGATATTCTATCTACTGTTGAATATACTGCTAATGAAAAGAGAGAGATGATTAACAAGTGGGGATTCTGGGGATTGATAGTATTCGTTTGGATTCCATTTATGGCATCAGGAGTACTAGTAGGGGCAATGTTAGGCCTCTTATCAAGAATGAAATTCATGAGAGTATTATGGGCAACATTTGTTGGAGGAGCCGCAGCATCGCTTACGTGGGCTTACACAGCAGAAGGCATTGTAACCGTGATGCACAAATACAAACTCGAAGCTGCAATACCGATTGCTATTATCGCATTTATTGGAATGGCATTCTTGCACATGCGTTCTACAAAAATCAGAAGACAGGCTGAACTATTCGAAGATACATTGTTGGATTCCTTCCACGCAGATATCAAAGAAAAGTATGGAAATCAGTGAGTTGTAAATAATGGTTGGAGACCCTGCTGTATTTGGTATTCTTACTGTCTCGGATAGAGCGTCGACAGGAGAATATGAAGATGAGGGAGGCCCTGCTATTCTAGGATTTTTTCAAGAAGCAATTGCTTCAGAATGGTCACATCATTACAGAGTAGTTCCTGACGTCACAGAAAAGATAGAGGCTGCCTTGACAGAATTAGTCGATGTTCTCGGCTGTGATGTAGTTGTAACCACTGGTGGCACTGGGCCCGCAAAAAGGGATATTACTCCTGAAGCAACTGAGGCTGTTTGTGAGAGAATTATACCTGGCTTCGGTGAGAGAATGCGTGATATTTCACTTGAATTCACTCCAACTGCGATACTCTCCAGGCAAGTCGGCGGAATAAGAGGTAATTCGCTGATATTCAATCTACCAGGAAGGCCAAAGGCGATTAGAGAAACCCTGGATGAAATATGGAAAGCTGTACCTTATTGTATTGATTTAATCGAAGGACCATACATTGATATGAATGACGATGTGTGTAATGCCTTTAGACCAAAAAGCGCTCGGAGGAGATAACATGAAGGGAAATATACTGATTACGGGAGCGAAAATGGTTCTTCCAAATGGAATTGTAACCGGAGATTTGAGAATTAGCGATGGAATTATTTCTGAGATTTCCACTGATAGAAACATAGAACCCAAAGATGATGAATACATCTTTGATGCTAATGGTTTGCATCTGCTTCCAGGGATCATTGACCCACAGGTGCATTTCAGAGACCCTGGACAACCTGAGAAAGAAGACTTGCACACTGGTTCCCGTGCTGCAGCAAGTGGTGGCGTCACATCTTTCCTAGATATGCCTAACAATGTGCCTAGCCAAACCACTCTCGAATCTATGTACAACAAACTAGAGACCGCTTCAAATCGATGTGTAACTAATTACGGGTTTTTCATAGGTGCTACAGAATCAAATGTGGAGGAGTTGCAAAAGGCCGTAGGAAAACCTGGCTCACCAATAGCAATCCCCGGAATTTGTGGAATCAAAATTTTCATGGGCTCATCGACAGGTGATTTATTGGTAAATGAATCAAGTGCGCTCAAAACAATCTTCGACAACACAGCAGGTCTTATTGCAGTTCATGCTGAAGATGAAACAAGGATGATTGAAAGAGAAAAAATGATTGAAGGCAGAACCGACATGGCTGCACATGCAGAATGGAGAGATGACCAAACAGCATTAATTGCAACAAAAAGGGCAGTAAATTACGCCCAAGCAAGCGGTCATAGATTGCACGTCTTGCACCTTACCTCGGGAATTGAAGCCGATTGGTTGAATGGAATTACTTCTCTATATGGAGAAGAGGGTAAAGCTCACATCACTACCGAAGCATTACCACAACATCTGACATTTGACGAAAGAGATGTAGAAGTATTAGGAACCAGACTGAAAATGAATCCGCCTGTAAGATACCAAAAGGACAAGGATACTTTGTGGAAGAGATTGCATGATGGAACTGTGAATTGTATAGCGACAGATCATGCCCCACATACAATGGAAACCAAAGAGAAAGGATTTCCTAAAGCACCAAGCGGAATGCCAGGGGTAGAGACCTCACTTCCAGTTATGCTAACGCATGCTTCGGAAGGAAAGTGCACAATTGAGCAAGTTGTTGAATGGATGTCGAGTAATGTGGCAGATTGCTACCAAATGGTAGGAAAGGGAAAACTCGAAGAAGGATTTGACGGAGATATCGTATTAGTTGATATGAACAAATCTTTGACAGTGGAAGATGAAAACACATGGACAACAGTCGGATGGAGCCCATTTATCGGAAAGGAATTGGTTGGGTGGCCTGTGCTAACTGTTGTGGATGGAATTCCAGTGTTTGAAAGAAATGATGAAACAGGTCCTAGAGGCAAATGTTTGGTTGAACCAGGGGAAGTTGGAAAACCACTGGTGATGATGCCTTGGGAATGAAATGAATACTTTTGCCAATCAATCTGCGCTATGTTTTTTACTGTAACCAAAATAGAAATCAAGGGATAAACATGAGTAGCCTCGAACAAAAACTTGGACCTGGGCATCAGCAAATTGTATTAGGTTTGTTGATTTTTTCTGCTGGAGCGATATGGGGAGTATTAATTTCTAACGAAGCGGATTCTTCACTGAAAGACCTGTTCATGTCTGCGGTTGTTATGCTATCTGGAGCAATAATAATCCTGCTAGGTTGTCTAGCATTCAACGTCGATTCTAGTGGCCTCAAAGATTCAATTGATGAATTAAAAGAAATGGTCTCAAACCTTCAAGCCCAACATTCTGATAGCGAAGAGTGAAATCTAAAGATTGTACAATTTCGAGTATTTCTTCTCTACATATTCTAGGAATGGTTCAGGGCTTGGTGGTGAGCCAGTAGCTGATTCGATTAAGTCAGATGGTTCTAGAACTGAGCCTTTTGAGTGAATCTTTTCTCTTAGCCAAGTAAGCATTGAACTCCAATCTCCAGATGCTATGATTTCGTCAATATTTCCTAATTCATTTTCCATTGCTGAAAGTAATTGTGCAGCGTATAGATTACCAAGCGTGTATGTAGGGAAGTAACCGAATGCTCCCATAGACCAATGTATGTCCTGAAGACAACCTAACGAATCATTAGGGACTTCAATTCCAAACCAATCTTTCATCATATTATTCCAGAGTGTTGGTATTTGGTCGACTGGTATATTCTCATTGAAAATTTTCTTTTCGATTTCATACCTTATCATAATATGTAAATTGTATGTTATTTCATCAGCCTCCACTCTAATAAAATCAGGTTTGACTTCATTTGCAATTAGGTCTAGAGTCTCACTATCCCAATCTGGACAATCTGGGAATTCTCTTCTGAACCAGGGCATGACTACTTTCCAGAATGAAGCCGTCCTGCCAATCTGATTCTCCCAAAACCTGCTTTGTGATTCATGAACCCCTAGGGAAATTGCACCACCCGCTGGCGAGAATGACTGCTCGAATGGTAAACCTTGTTCATATAATCCATGACCAGATTCATGCATTACAGCGTACAAACAAGAGAATGGATCTTTTTCGTCAAATCTGGTAGTAAATCTTGTATCGCCAGGCCATAGGCCTGCGCAAAATGGATGCGTTGAGATATCCATTCTACCTGCCTCAAAATCAAAACCCATTGCTTTTGAAACTTCATTACAGAATTTTTCTTGTTTCTTTTCTGTGAAAACTAAACTTTCCGGAAGTCTTGGTATTTCTACACCCGATTGCATGATTTTACTCAAAAGAGGTACTAATCGCTCTTTTAATTCTGCGAAAAGTGGATCATAATCACTAACTTTCATTCCAACTTCATACTCATCAAGTAAAACATCGTATGGAGTATCTTCACACCCTAAATAATCAATTTTCTCTCTTGTCATTGAAATTAACTTTTCAAGATGTGGAGAAAACAGGGAAAAGTCACTTTCCTTTCTTGCTTGTTGCCAAGCGATTAATGCTTCACTTCTTGCTTTCGTAAATTCAGCAACGAATTCTGTTGGAATCTTCACAGCCTCGTCATATTTTCTTCTCATTTCTTTGACATTGGCTGACAAAAATTCATCAGTTTCTTGGTTTTCCAATTCAGCAATTACTTTACCAAAGTTCGGATCGATCAATTTCTCATGTCTTTGACTTGCTAACCAAGCAAGGATTTCTCCCCTTGCTTCAGCCCCTTTTGCTGGCATTATTGTCTCTTGGTCCCACCCTAGATGTCCTTGAATTGCTTGAAATTTGTACAAATCATTGACCTGCGTCATGAATTCTGCTTTGGCTTCCATATTATTTCGGACTGTTAATCAGTCTTCAAAGTTTGTTCAAAAAAGCACAAATTGAAGTCAAGGTATTCACTCGGTTTTGCATGGCCTCCCCTTTTCGCCGGAAAAAAGCGAAAGAAGGTGTTGAGGATGACAAAGAAATCATTGAAGTTGTTGATGAAGAGCAACCGGAAGATAGTTTGGAAAATGGTCTCGATAATGGAGAAATCCAAATTGAGGATCTATTAGAATCTGCAAAACAAGTAACTCATACTTGTATGGACATTAGGAGAGGTGAGAATGTCCTTATTGTGTGTGACCCCACAACTGGAGAAATTGGACAAGCTCTCCATCAGACTGCAACACAAAGATCGGAGAGAGTTTTGCTTATTGTTATGCCAAAAGGAAGACATCATGGAGAAGAACCACCTGCACCTGTGGCAAACCTAATGCGCCAACAACAGATAGTAATTGCACCAACTAGATACTCATTAACCCACACAAGAGCAATTCGTTCGGCATTAAAAGAAGGTGCGAGAGTTGCTACAATGCCTGGACTAACTAATGAGATGTTTATCAGAGGTGGTATGACTGCGGATTTTGACGATATCAAGAAAAACCTATCCAATTTAACCAGCGTCTTGCGAAGGAAGAAATTAATTCACGTAAAGGATTCTAATGGAACAGATGTAGAGTTTGAAATCTCATGGAAAGAATGGAAACTAGATGACAATGGTATTTGTAATAGACCAAGAATGATTACTAATTTACCAGCTGGAAAAGCATTTGTTATGCCGAAGGAAGGAACGATGAATGGGACTATTGTAATAGATGGCACTTGGGAATCAACCCTACTTGAAGAGCCTCTAGAATTAACAATAGAAAACGGAATTGTTATTGACATAAAAGGAGATTCCACTGCTGCACACATCAGACAACAATTTGGAGAAGCGGCCTCTAGACTGAGGTCAAGAGATAGAGAAGCCGTTTGGACTGTTGCAGAATTTGGATTTGGAATGAATCCAAATGCAAGATTGACCGGTCACGTATTGGAAGATGAAAAACGACAAGGAACATGTTACTTTTCAATCGGAGACAATACGAGTTTGGGAGGAACGGCTGCAGTTGGCATACACATTCCAGGAGTAATAACGAAACCATCTGTTTGGCTGGACGACTCTCAATTACTAGATGATGGCAAATTTATCCAATGATCATCTATTTTGTGTACCACAAACGGGACAAAATCTCCAATTTAGATCCAAGCCAATTCTACAGCCTCTACAATGGTATCCAGAACGAATTGTAGGCTGTACAGGTTGCATTTGGTTGTTCCAGCCTTGCTGTTGTTGTTGATACTGCCATTGCTGTTGTTGCTGTTGCTGCTGTTGCATTTGTTGCTGTTGCCATTGCTGCTGTTGTTGCTGCTGTTGCCATTGCTGTTGCTGCTGTTGAGCCGGTTTAGGTTGTTGAATCCCTGCACGAACTGGTTTGACAGGTTTCGGCAAGGCCATCTTTTCAGCAACCTCGGGTCTTGATTTTAGTTCATCGAGTGTAACTTGTCCATCGCCGTCTACGTCAGCTTCGGCATGAAGTTTTGCTGCTTCTTCAATTCCAAGCCCTGTCGCATCTGCAACCTCTTGTACTGAAAGACCTCCGCTGCTGTCCGTATCTGCTGCATCAAATGCTGCTTCTAATGACTCTTCAGGAGTTTCTTCAACCTCTGGTTCAGGCTCAGGTTCGGGTTCGGGCTGAGGTTCCGGTTCAGGTTCGGGTTCAGGCTGAGGTTCCGGTTCAGGAGCCATGACAGAGAATGCTCCAGAGAATGCGTCGTCTGTCTTTTCGGATTCTTTTCTTGTATCTTGTTCTACAACTACCTCTTCAACCTTAGGTAGAGGAATGAATTCTTCCTCAACTGTTGGAGGTTTTGGAATAGGTTCAGGCTCAACTGGTTTTTGAGGTGGACTAGGTTTTGGTACTTCTTCAACTACTACCGGTTCATTTGGAATAGATTGCTCAGGCAATACAGTTTCAGAAGGCTCCGAAGAAGGTACAACAATTGAAGCTTCTATCGCTTTTGCTTCAGCGTGAGGGCTGGCTAAACTAGTAATTGGAGTTACATGACCTGCAACATCAAATGCCCCTTGGAATTCTTTAGCTAGGTTCATTAATTTCTCTTTATTTAAAGAAGGTTTAGAGAGTAATGATTCTACTTGATTTAGGTATTTTGTAGTCTCACCTTCACCACCAGTTTGAGATGCTACTGCAAATAATTTCATCAACTTCATTGGATCAGAAATTTCCTTTAACGCGTTCGATTCATCCACATTGAATTTTCCTTCCTCGATTTCTATTATCAATTGCTCGGGAAGGGACATAACCCCTAGATGACCTGCAACTAAGAAGTAAATTTCTCCACCTTCGCAATTCAGACGCTTGCTTGCTTCTTCGAAATCAAAATCTCCTGGTTTTAGAACTAAATCGGAAAGTAAATTAAAGAATTTTTCAAATGCCTTCTCTCTAGGCATCTCCATCATCTTATGAAGTGCGTCAGATGATTCAAACACTCCAAAATACGCTGCTGCTTCGTCAACCTCTATGCCTTCAGGCATAGAAACATCTGCAGCATCCTCCGACATTTTTCCTCTCCCCTTTCAACGCCAATTTCTTACAGTTCTTGAGTGTGGTGTTTGAATGGATTTACCTTTTCGATAAGTCGATTATAGCTCTAGATTGTGGTGCAGACCATCCAGTAGTTTGTAGTTGCATCAAAATATTTCTCTCAGATTCTCCATCCATTAGAGCACCTTTTGTCCAATCAATTGCAGCATCTCTATCTCCAAGTTCACTAGAACTAAATAAGTCAGGGTCTATTTTAACCTCGTTTTTGTTGATTGGTCTTCTCTTGGAGACTTTCTTACCTCTTGCAGGACCTCTTGGGTCAGGCATTACTGGTCCAACAGGTGGCCTTCCAGATGGAGGAGATGCTCCAGGTGGACCTCGTGTTGGTTCTCGTGCACCAGGTGGGCCTTGAGTCGGACTTCTTGCGCCAGGCGGGCCTTGTGTCGGACCTCTTGCACCGGGTGGGCCTTGAGTTGGACCTCTTGCACCGGGTTGACCCTGAGTTGAACCTCTTGTATTTCCTAAAATGTTTGACATGAAATCGTCTTCTTCATCTTCATAATCATCATCGTCATCGTCAAACCAATCATCATCATCCGAACCACCTCTTAATCTAGAAATTACAACTACAACTAGAATAATCAAGAATAGGCTTCCACCACCAGCTGCGATGTAGAACGTCATAGGATCCATACCCATAATTGAGTCCGTTGTCTCCTCACTGTCTGATTCTACCACTACCTTACAGCCATTATTTGGATAAACCTCCGCACCCGGTTCTGTATTCATACATGCATCTATGTCATCAGTGACGCCGTCTCCATCCGTGTCGGCTTGATAGTCAGCACATCCGTAATTTGCTCTTGCCTGCGCTGTGTAATCGCCTGCGGTTTGAGTACCCAAACACTGGTCAGGATTATTTCCATCAGGATTATCTCCCCAGTTATCTAAGTCATCGTCAGCCCATTGAGTAGAATCAGTAGGGAATTTGTCATCTCCAATATCTCTGTATCCATCTCCATCTGTGTCAATACATCCCAATTTACCTTTCATTGTTGAATTACCAGCCTCATCGGGACAAAAATCAGGGTTTGTACCTAATTGCGAGTCTCCATATCCGTCTCCATCCATATCATTCCATTGAGTTGAGTCAAGTGGGAATGCATCACCTGTATGTGTTCCATCATCAGGGTTGTAGAAATATGGCCCCATGTAGCCATCACCGTCAATATCCTGTTGTAGTGCGCTTTCATCGATGCAACCATTTGTTAGAACTGGCAAATTCTCTTCTGTATCCGGACAAGCATCGAGGTTGTCAGTTACACCGTCATTATCAGAATCTAATTGATTCGGAGCGCATCCATCTAAATCAATAATCAATCCTTCTTCTGTTCCTGGACAAACGTCATACGGGTCGAAGATTCCATCGTTATCAGAATCGATTTCTCGTTGTGATTCAGAACAACCGATACTATCTGCTAATTCGGAAATTGGTGTATTAGGACAAGAATCTAAGGCATTTGATACTGTATCTAAATCATCATCTTTTTGATATTCAGAGCATCCTATTTCATCCACCTCGTGGTCTTCTTCAGTACCATCACAATCATCGAATTCATCAGGCACACCGTCATTGTCTTCATCTTCTTCTTCGCCTACGATTGGACAACCAATCCCTGGATTCCCGTTAGGTTTTGTTCCATTGATTACTCCGAAATCATATGGACAAGCATCTGGATCGTTACCGTTTTGGTTGTCTCCCCAACCATCACCGTCGGTGTCTGCTAATTGTGTAGAATCCTCTGGGAAAGCATCTGTACCATCCTCGCGTCCATCACCGTCTGAATCCAAGCACCCGTAGTAAGGAACAATGTTTCCAGAAGAGTCCAGAGCCGAAGTTGAGTTACCTTGTATGCTAGGACAATTATCCAAATTCAGTTTTATTACAGCGATTGGATTTGTGTAATTGTAATTGCTATGAGAGGTATTTTTCTGGTCAGCACTACATCCTTCAGAATCTGCACCATCAACAGTATTTGCACACCAATCGTCTCTGTTAATCACATTGTCATTATCATCATCTAGATTAGAATAGGCGGTGTAATTATTCGGATATGAGTCTCCGTCGGTATCATTTGCAGCCCATCTATTGTCTGGGAACTTATCTGGCTTAGTAGCTCCATCGGAGGAATTGTCTCCATATCCATCCAGATCTGAATCTGCCCATTGAGTAGGGTCGTCTGGCCACCAATCCGCTCCATCCTCTTCAGTCCATTCGCGGGATGTACCAAAATCAGATGGGTCTGATGCTCCATCTCCATCTGAATCTACGCAACCAAGTCTGTCTCTATATGAGAACCCTTGAATCCACCAACACTTGTCTCCAAACTCTAAGTCAGAATCATTATCGCCATACCCATCATTATCATTGTCTTCCCATTGCTTGTGATTATATGGGAACTCATCAGGAATTATCGATAGCCCTGATGTCTCAAGGTCGGTGACACAGCAATCTGGTCCATGATTATCACCTATTTCATCTCCATCAGAATCGATTGCTTGTTTCCAATTTTGTGGGAAGCGGTCTCCTGCTACAAATGTAGGTCCATTGTCAGCCCAACCATCTTGATCGATGTCATAGCACCCAATTCTTCCCCACCAAGAAGTTCCCTTATCATTTGAACAGTCATCTATGGCGTTCGACCATCCATCAAGATCGAAATCGCCACAGCCATACTCTCCAAGAGATGAGATTCCAAGTGTTGATACACAGCCATCCGGTAAAGCGCCGTGAGCATTGTCTCCATAACCATCGAGGTCGGAATCTTCCCACTGGTTTGGAACAGCAGGTAGGTCATCATGAATGTCTGGAATCAAATCGCTGTCCTGGTCTGGAATAAGCCTCATTGTAAGGAATCCATTTGATGGCGAGTGAGAGTAAGAGAACATTAGTTTGCCATCATCCAATTCCATTGGAACTGGTTCTGTTGTAATTACATTCGGAAATACTGTAGAAGTGACCGGATTCTGTAAGTCATCCAAAATCCCGCTTGACCAAACCAAATTATTTGCATGGTTTGTTGAGGTTGAGTGCCATCTTTCACCATCTAAGAGGAATTCAATTGATGAGTTAGTATCTGGAATAGGTGCTGATTTTAGGTTCCAAGAGCCTGTTTCATTCCTTTCCATGAAACCTTGAATGGTGTTATTTGCGTCAAACATCAACAACTGTTCATTCATTTCTAAATTGAAACTAGAGGTCTCACCAAGCATCCATGTATTAGCAACCTGAGTCCAATTTCCACCTGAAAGATTGGATTCAAATATCCTCAATTGTCCGAAATCGATTATTGAAACAGCAATTTTATCTGAAATTACAGAAATGTCAAATTCTGAAGTTATGTTTGCTGTCGTGATGTTTGAGAAGGTAGTTTCTGTTGAATTATGTTTAACGATTTGTAATGTTTTCAAACCATTTACTTCTGCAATTTGTGCATAAACCAACTCATCATTATCTGTCCAATAACTTGCAAAATCATTACCAAGGCTTGTGTTTGTGATTGTTAAATCACTCCAAGAAGAACCTGATGTCATTAGATGTACTTCACCAGTGTCTTCAACATATAACAATCTTGATTCGTCGGTTGAATCTACATACAAATCGATTGGATGAACAACATCAACTGAAGAAGCAATCGTTGTTGTGGTTGAGAAACCATTACCTATTTCTTCTGTGTAAAACACCGTTGAAAACGAAGGTGAAAAGTGACCAAATCTCAAGTGTCCATCTGAGTTCAAAGCCGTATCCATTTGCATCCCAAGACCAGTACCTGTATTCAGAGAATAGTCTAAGCCTGTGTAACTATCTACTGTTAGGGTCTTTATCCAGTTAGATGAAGAAAGCATGATTGTAGGTTTTCCTGAATTTGAAATTCCAAACGCTGCATCCGAGACTAGTCCTAACTCACGTGTGTCCCATCTACCGGAAGGTGTTCCATCAAGTGTATACTCGGTCATCGATAGAGATTTGTCTTCTAAAATTGACATAATCGAAGGAGTACCTCTCTGCGGAGTAAACAACTCTAGTTCAGAAATGGGTTGGTCGAAATCAAAAACAACGAATTCCCAATCCCTTTCAGAGATGAATGTTAGTTGTGGTGCGAAATCTTGTCCTTGATCAAGGTCTCTAGATGAATACATTATTTCGTTCATACCATCTCCATCTACATCGATTCCGGATANGATGTTGATTCCAACATTTTGTTGCGCTAATCCTTGAGCCACTACCTGAATATCAGTTCTGGGACCTGTGTTAGATCCAAGATAAAGATCGATTTTACCCGATTTGGTACTAGTAGGTGAAACTAACATGAAATCATCGTATCCATCTTCGTTTATATCGCCTGCAGGAGCAATATTAGCACCTAGTANTGCATTCGAGAATGTACCTTTAGTGAACCAAGTTGTTGCTGAACCATTTGGAGAACCAGACCACATGTGGACTTTTCCAGAATGATAAAGTCCAGTATCTGCGAATAATTCGCTCACAATAATGTCATCATAGCCATCGCCTTCTATATCACCAACAAATGACATGGAAACTCCGTACAATCTGCCTTGAGTGACAACCGAATGCGTGTTAACTACTGTTGTGTTAATCCCGTTTGAATCTCCATGGAAAAATTCTACGCTAGAATAGCCTGTAGGCGAAGATTCTGTACCAGTGTTAGAGATTGCCATGTCCAAGTAACCGTCACCGTTTATGTCTCCTCCCGCAGCTACCTGCCTGCCAAACATAGGGCCATAATCTGATTGAGTCAAATTAGCATGGTGAATCATTGTTGAGTTATTTCCTTTCAATATCATNACCAATCCGATTTCGGATAAAGTAGGAGTCACTTCGTTAAGCAAAATTACCTTGGTAGATACTACTGCTAAATCAGTACAACCATCGGATTCAACATCTCCAAGAGTTGTCATTGACCAGCCCAAATTATCATTGTCATCTGTACCGTTCATCGACCACCATTCCAAGGTTTCAATTCCAGAATTAGAGCCTAATCTTACTGAAATGTGTCCAGAATTATTCACAGAGTTGCCCGGTTCACTTGATGCCAGGTCATCAATTCCGTCGCAGTTGAAATCTCCAGCTGCCAGACCAGTCCCAAGGTTAGAGTTTGAAAAAGAACCCACNATTACCTTGTCTGGGAAATCATTCAAACCTGAAGATGACCCATAATGAATCGANATCGTACCGTTACCCTCAGGGTCAGAATAGGCAATATCTGATTTTCCATCATTGTTGAAATCACCTGAGACAACAGTTCCTTCTGGAGAGTCATCGTCATACTGAATTTGATACTTTGGAGTTGGCTCTAGTCTTCCTGTGTCTTTGCCAGCCAAACTTCTCAATAATGACATTGAATTGTTACCAAGCCCGTCTGAATTTGAATAAACAATCTGTTCGATGTTGTTGGAATCCAAGTCCATTCCTATTGCCTGATCTATTGTTGAGTTCCTNGCGAGAACCTGTCTAACCTCTTCGGTTTCATTGAATTTGACTAGTCGCAATTCACCCTCATCAGATTGAGTATATACGATGTGGAACCAGTCGTTTTCGTCTATCTTGAACTCAATGTCTTCTCCTATTGGACCATTATCTACAATCGTGCGATTCCAGAATGCCTTGTTAAACCAGAAGTGGGTTAATGACATGTCAAGATCTTGAAACATGATGTGTGTCCTGTATTCTGAATCAAATTCTAGTGTAAGGCCTGATGAAAAGATGTCTTCCGCAATGGTTCTGATATGCCAAGTGCGCTGTTGATAAATTGCATTCTTCTCTGCTAACCTGGCCAATTTCAAGTCATCTCCAACGTTGTATACAATCTGAATTCTATCCTGTCCTGCTACAGAAATTGCACATTCGTCGGAGACCAATCCTTGTGCCAATGATTCGACCATAATCGTCTCAAAAGAATCGTTGAGATGAAGGGTGTGCATCCTGATGTCTGAACCATTAATTGAACAGCCAAAGCCAATTCCTGCGTCGTTTACGTAGAGATCCACAGGTTTGTCAACGATAATTCCACGGTCTTTTAATTCCCAATTGTCGAGAATAGATTCTCCTCTAACATTCCAGTTCTTGCCGTCAATTGAAATTGAATTACCTGCAAGGTCATGCCCTGAGCCTGATGAAAAGCCTACTGCATTGGATTTTTTGGAATCTTCATCGAGATTATCAGAGGGGATATCAATAAGCATTGGAGACATTAAATGCATCAAAAATATGACGAATATTGCAATTGTAGATTTTGAATTTCGTCGACCCATGTTTCACTGACAAATACTGACCTACATTACTATTGCCAAAAGATGCTGAATCGGCCCCCTTTAGGGGGCCGTTCAGAATAGAGGAACCAAACGACTTGAAAATTTGATTAGAGTGGGGTGGATATGGCAGAAGAAATCCTTGTGGTTGGTAACGGCGATTGGCAAGAAAATCAAATCTTGAAAAAACTAATTTCTGAAGCAAATTATGTGATTGCTCTTGATGGAGCTGCAGATAGATTTGCTGGATGGAACGAAGTGATTGGAGATATGGATTCAATCAAAGATTCTAGCAATCACAAAATTGATGNAAATCAAAACAATTCTGATCTTTCAAAGGCTTTGGAAATGTATCCTGTCACGAAAGTATTCGGGATAGATGGTGGCAGACTAGACCATAGACTTGGAGCATTCACTGCACTCTTCGAAAATAGTTCTGACGCGATTCTATATTATGAGGGTTGGAGGGCACAAAGGGTTCCAAACGGAGAGAAGAAATTTGAGNTTCAAAAGAATTCAAAATGTGCTTTATTTTCTTTTGGAATAACAAAATCTGTAAGCATAAAAGGTGTTGAATTTGAACTACATAATCAAGACCTAAAAACGGGAACTTTGGGATTAGGAAATACTGCATTAGAAGAGATTGTTACAGTGAGTAAATCCGATGGAGATTTACTATTCATTTGGGAGGAAAATGCGCTCTAATAAAAGTCGAAAAATCTTCTTTCCCATTCCATTTTTTAGCCCTATCATCTACTCTTGAGGCTTCTAAAGTTGCATCATAACCTCCCCAGTCCTCAATCAGTTTCAATTTCCATGCAGCTCTGGCTGAGTGGCCTGGTAAAAGAGTCCTCCACATTCTAGGAATTCTTCCTGGCGTGATCAAATTTACTTGGTCAACAATCGCCGTCGTACATGTCTTGGTAAGAGAGTGATACCATTCTGGATTTGATGCTAATTTATTCGCTCTATCACAGAGCGCATTGAACAATGCTTTGTCCTTACCAGGTGGCGCTTGTACTCTAAACAAATGCACTTTATTTCCACGAATATTTGTCCTTAAATGAAGAGCATCTTTTTCTGTTGCAACTAAAAGATACAATTCATATGCTCGCCAAAGTCCATGCCAAGGGTGGTATCTCTCACCAACTTCTCTTCTTGTTTCAAATGAAAATGTGATGAATTTGTCATCTTTGAATTGGAATGTTAACATTGTGTGAGCCATTCCTCTTATTTTGTGAAAATGATCAATCACAAACCAGATATCAACAATTTCATTCAGATCAACTTTCAAATCAGTCCATTTATTGTCATGTTCTCTTTTACTAATCCATGTAAAATCTCTAACATTCTTCAAAGTCACTTTACTTCCCTTGTATGATGCTGTGGTTAAGTGCTTACAATCATCTACCCAATCTCTTTCTAATGCTGGAATCTTCATTTGAACAATTTTGTACTTGTCCCAGATGATACGTGTGATAACCATGATTAGGGCTGTTCCTGAAATTATCATCGTCCAAAAGGCGATGTCTTTTATCAAATTACCACCTCTTCCAGGAATAGGTTAATTTGTCCCACCAATCTAACTCCCCATCAGGGTGTCTTCTCCACAGTATTCCACTTTCATCTTTGTGAGTTGGTAAACCTTCAGAATCAGGAATCATTTCTTCACCTATAAGGCCAGATAATAATTCATCAGACTTTCCACGAGACATAATCACAAACACAATTATTCCTAGAATTAGTGAAATGCCGATGACGCCGTACAGTCCTACCTTTGTTGTTTCAGTATTTTGACCTTGGGAAATTGTGGGTGCATCAGAGTCATCAGAGGTTAAATCTTCATTTGTTAAACGAATAAGCATCTCTCCTCCGGTTGTGCTAATTTGTTCGTTATTTGTGACCTTTAGAAGTATNTTGTAAACGCCAGCATTCCATCCAGAACAGTCGATTAAGCTCGAATTCGCCATCACTCCTTGGGATGGTGAAATAGTCCATTCTTTTGTGAATGTTTCATGGTTTTCATCCTCATCTGCAAGATGTAAGATAGTACAAGGAGTTCCTGATAAATCACCATCTCCGTTAAGACTAATGGTGAATTTCGGAGGTGGTTTGTTCTCTATTTTTAATTCTAAAACATCTGATGCCGTCTGCCCTAATCCATTTTGGTAGGTTTCTGTTATCTGGTAATCTCCAGCCGGCCAATTACTGCAATCTAGTGTTGTTTCTGAATCTAATACTTTGAATGGAGTGCCGATAATTGATCTTGTACCAGTATATCCCCATCTTGGTCCTGTTTCATCATAAAATGTCCTTGAAATCTCGCAATAATCGCCGGTCTCAATTACTTGAGCGCCATTCATTTCCAAAGAAATCTCAGGGACTTTTAATGCAGGACTCAAGTCGAAATATCCAATGCTCATGAATTTCAACAATCTTCCTTCTGCATCGCTTATCTCCAACGAAAGATAATGTTCTCCTTCAGTCCAGGAGTCATATGTCAATGATGCATTTTCCTGATTTTCCACGCGCATTACGGAGTCTTCACGCACGAGGATTCCTTGATGATCACCTATCAAAGTAAGTAGTAAATCAGCGCTTCCTTGAGTTGAATTGATGATTATAACTACCCTAACAGCATCCATCATTCCGTCTTGATTTGAGTCTAGGGTATCATTTCTAATGGCAACTATATTCAAACCTTCAGAAGCAAACGGGTCATCGTCGTTTGATGCTGTAGTGTTCATTGTAAAAGCACAAGATACNATTAGAAATGCCAGTATGAAATTACGCATTTTCTTCACCTCCTTTTCTTACACCTGTCTCTCTTACAAATGATTCAGCAGATTTCGAGGAACGTAACAATATAGCCAATCCTGATGCGATGAACATTACAACTCCTAGAGAAAGATAAGTCAGCCAGCTACCAGCAGGGTTTTCACCTATTGTTGCAATTGTAGAAGACCAGCCACCGTATTCGTCTGACCAACCATCGCCGTCAGAATCAACACAGCCTTGAAGGTCTTTTGTTGAGGTTCCACTAACTTCGGGACAATCGTCACGCTTTGCACCCATTGGTACATCTCCAAATCCATCCTCATCAGAATCCATCCACTGAAGTCTGTCTGTTGGGAATGCATCGGCTGTACCCCATGGCGATGCTGGCCAATTCTGATTTGGGTCTGACCAACCATCGCCATCAGAATCTCTACAACCTAATCTGTCAAAGAAAGAGTTNCCGCGCTCGTTTGGACATGCATCTCCTTCATGTCCATCTGGATTATCCCCGAAGTTATCTCCATCCGAATCACGCCACTGTGTTGGCTCATTCGGGAAAGCATCGCCGAGGTCAGACCAACCGTCGCCATCAGTATCTTGACAGCCCCACCGGTCACCACCTTCGGTAGGACCTATCGATGTACCAGGAATATCAGGACAAATGTCAGCAGTGGTTCCTACTGGATTGTCGCCTCTGCCATCACCGTCTCTATCGTGCCACTGAGTTGAATCTTCTGGCCAAGCATCTCCAACGCCCCCAGGGCTAGCTAACCAGTGTGTGGTCGGGTCAGACCAACCATCGCTATCAAAGTCAGGACATCCCCATCTGTCCATTGTAGATTCGCCTGCTGTAGCGATGCAACCATCGCCTCTCCAGGCTTCTCTCCAAGTATCACCATCAAAGTACTCTAAATTGTCGCCAAAACCATCTTTGTCNGTATCATGCCATTGACTAAGGTCAGTGGGAAAAGCATCTGCAAAACCATCTGGGTGAGCAACCCAAAGTGAGTCTGGATTAGAATATCCATCCATATCTGAATCAAGACATCCTAGGCGATCTGCCCAACTAATCCAGCCGCTTTCGACTTCTTCGATACTACTGTTAGGACAAACATCTGCTTCGAATCCTGTTAAATTATCACCATATCCATCACCATCTGTATCTCGATATTGGCTAGGAACTAGAGGGAAATCATCTACCTGTGATGCGCCATATGATTGGTTATCGCCCCAGCCATCTCCATCAGTATCCAACCATTGGGATGGGTTTTCCGGGAAATCGTCTACCTGCAGAGCCCCTTCTGACTGATTGTCACCCCAGCCGTCTCCATCCTGGTCAGACCATTGAGTTGGATTTTGAGGGAATGCGTCAGCGCCTTCTCGTGCTGTCCAGTTAGCATCTGGGTCTGACCAGCCATCCACATCTGCATCTGGGCATCCGAATCTATCTTGACTAGAATAGCCTCTTTCGACAGGGCATGCGTCTGGCTGAGTAGCGTTTGGATACCAAATGCCAATTGTCCAATTTCCTCTGGTACCATTCCATTCACCATTTGCCCAGTTATCCCCATAACCATCCTCATCAGTATCATTCCACTGAGTTGGCTCAAATGGGAATGCATCTGCACCGTTGTCACTCGGATGAGCAAACCAGGGTTGATTGTCATGTGTGTCTAAGCCACCAGGGTCTTCATCTGACCAACCATCGCCATCTGAATCTAAACAACCATATCTGTCAAACTCTGAATAGCCTCGACTGAATGGACAATAATCCGGTTCGAAACCATTGATATTATCTCCATACCCATCATTATCCTCATCGTTCCACTGAGTAACTTCACTGGGGAATGCGTCGGCTCCATTAGGCCCTGGTCCCCATCCAGCGTCCGGGTCTGACCATCCGTCGCCGTCAGAATCAGGGCAGCCCATTCTATCGTTAGTTGATGTCCCTTGTACCAAATCGCAGGAATCATCGGTGTCGATAAATCCATCTTCATCAGTATCTCTGTTAGCTTGGTTGATTGAAGCGATTAATGTGTAATCAAATCCATCATTACACCATGTATCTTTGCCTTTGATTTTCACGTATACATTGCCTGCTGTTGCAAGTGACGTAGAATGTGAATCTGAGGATTTTGCGTCCGATACGGTTGTAGTTGCTATCTGATTACCAGAGTTACCATGTATTGAGAAATCTCCTTCCCAACCATCATTAATACACCAAATATTTCCATTATTCATTGACCCAGAAAATGAGATTTGAATTATGTCTCCTTTGTAACCAGATATCTTCCACCAATCTGTTTGATCAGTAGGTGAACAGCCGTCATCCGAACAAACATAACCAGGTGATGAAACACCATTTGTCAAAGGTGCTGCTGAAGATATATCATTATCTGCTTCCACAGCGGGAACAAAGGAAATCAAGGTAACCGCGAGGAACACCGCTAATATTCTAGCCCCTCGCATGTACAGGCATAACAGGAATCAGTTTTGAAAACAACGATTCAAATTTACTTGTTGTTTTTTGTTATTGCACGTTTGAAGATAGTTTCATAGTCAGATGCATTGTGTTCGTAAGTATATTTTGACAATACTCTTTCTCGACCCAGAAGTGCTTTATTTTGGGTCTCCTCAGATGATAACATCTCATTTACACAACGCGCCAAATCTTCTGGATTTCCTCGCTCAAATAGCCCACCTACGGACAAGTCAACCATTTCTGTTAGCGGTTCCTGATTTACAGTAGCAACCGGTGTTCCACTGGCCAATGATTCGAGAGGAATCAGACCTTGTCCTTCGTAGTAAGAAGGGTAAACAACCAAATCAGCTGAACGGAAATGTTGTGATAATTCATCAAATGTCAGACTGCTTTGAATATGAACGGAATCAGATACTCCTAATTTCTTAGCTGTTTTTTGCATACTCTTTTTCATGTGACCTCTTCCGACTATTACCAATTTCGCCTTTGGATTATTTTCAAGGATTTTAGGGAAGGCTCTTAGCAATGTCATGTATCCTTTACGTGCTACTAATCTTCCAACTGCAAGTATCATTGGAGTTGATGTTTCATTAGAATAATTTAGAGCAGCTTCATCATCGCATCCATATTCAGTTCTGATTTTTTCATGCAGCAATTGCTCTGCTTCGTCGTCGATGTTTGGTGGTCTGAACACTTTGTGGTCACAACCCCAAAGTACAACTTCACAATCAAAATCTTCACTAGGATTGTACCACCTTTTGAATTCCTTGAGTGTTGATTGTGAGTTTGCTACGCATATTGAGGATTCTAATACTCCCGCTCTTTCATATTTCGAGTAATAACCTGCTGTAGTTAGTATCGCCAAGTCGTTAGGATTTTTCCAAGTGGCAGATTCCTTAGCAGCTGCAGCTCTTTTCACACCTTCCTTTTCACCAATCCAAGAACCATGCAAACAAGATACGACTGGGGCGATATTTTGTTCCAGCCACTTGAATTCTTTTCTTTTCCATGAAACTAGTGGCAGATGAGCGTTTATGACATCGATTTTCTTTCTTGAGTCTAATTTCTTAATCGCTTTTAGTGCCTGTTTACCGTACGATCTAGTAAAAGCCATAGGTAGCTTTGCCCATGGAACCTCGATCACTTCGACGCCTTCTTGAGTAGGCACTTTTGCTTTGTGAGAACGAGTGATGATGGATATTTCATGACCAAGTTCAACAAGGTGGCTTGCTAAGTGGAAAACCACTGAACCAATACCACCCCATCTAGGGGGATATTCACCGGAAACAATGGCAATATGCATACCCAACGAAAGCAGCGACAACGACGCTTTCATAATAATTCAATGGATAGGTGGCTTCAAAACGAAAGTTTCAGTCGAATGTATATGGCGGACAAGTTACCGGTATCGGTTACAATTATCCTTCCTACTAGAAATGAGGAGGAAGCGCTCGGTCCAACAGTCGATGCAATACCAAGAGATTGGTGTGATGAACTAGAAATTATGATTGTAGATGGAAATTCTACAGACCGTACTAGAGAAATCGCATTGGAAAAGGGAGTCAGAGTACATCTTGAGCCAAGAAAAGGCTATGGCAGAGCATACAGAACTGGCTTCGTCGTTGCTAAAGGGGACATTATTGTAACAATGGATGCAGATTGCACATACCCTGCTGAAGTTGTTCCTGACCTTGTCAGAAGATTGATTGATGAAGATTTAGATTTCATTACTTGTGATAGATTGACTCTAGCGGAAGAAGGTTCGATGTCTGGGCTACATGGCTTTGGAAATTGGATGCTATCTTTCAATGCAAGACTTGCATTTGGATATGGAATCAAAGACTCGCAATCAGGAATGTGGGTTTTCAGAAAATCAATTTTTGAAAATGAAAAGATGCGTCCTACAAACGATGGCATGCCTCTTTCCGAGGAAATGAAAATCCTAGCGAGAAAGGTATTGGGCAAGAAAAAGGCTATCGAAATATCTGTCCCTTACAGACCCAGAGTAGGCGAAGCAGAAATTCATACATGGGGAGATGGATGGAAGAATTTGAAATTCATATGGGCAAAGAGATTTGGTTTGAATCGAACCCGAACTGAATGGGGTCCTCTTCCTGATAATCCTGATTCAATTAATGGAAATGTTCCAGAACAATCCTAGAATTCCATTTTCACTGGCTTATCTATCTTCACCCTGTCTCTAAATGAGATGCCAAACGGCACTGCAAAGAAAAGTATGGCGCACGCCCAAAGGTATTCAGTAACGAACGAACTATATTCAATTCCCGCGATTCCATCAATTTTGTAATATGAGCGATGATCTTCTGAGGGTTCGTTTTCGATTACATCATCTAATTGAGACGTGTTTACTAAACCTAAATCGTATCCATCTGTTGTGAAAATGTAATTTAGTTCCAGATTATCACTAATCGAAATTTCTGGGGAACCATCAAATGATTGATGGACTGAAGATTCTCCTTCATTGTTATCTACCTGCATTCCAGAGGTATAATCAAAGTCACCAAAGTAGCCAATAGGAGCCAATATAATTAGAGTAAATAGTATGTAAAACGCCATCGATGAATTGAGAATTCCGAATAAAGAACGATAGTTAATTCCATAGTAACAGAGAATTACCATCAAAGACGTCATTGCAATAGCAATTTTTACAAGAACTGGGAGTGTTTCTTGAATTTCAGATAATGGAGTTACCTCAAAATCTGACTCTTCCATTACTTCATCACTTGGAATTGTTGTGTCATTACGTATATTTTGCCAATTTTTGTAGGATAGAAATCCACCGATTCTAATACTTCCATCTGCACTATCTTTGTCAACATCTAAATTGACTTCAATAGAAGTATTTGTTGGAATTCCTTCAACGTAATCCAAACTAACTTTTCCCGAGTACCAGTTCTGAGTTTCAACAGCATTCAACAACAGTACGAAACAGACTAGCTGTACGATATGAAGAACCATCTTTGGATAGTTCTTCTTTTCCGCCATGCTATTATTACTCAAATCCTAACTATCAAGTCTTGGTTCACTCTTGTTCTCTAGAGCGTAGACTTGCTACTAATCCAGCGATTGCAATCACCATAACTGTGAACGTTGGCGAAACGAATGGCAGTAGTCCATCTCCAGCCTCTGTTTCATTCGCTGTTCCTTCGCTTTGATCACCAGATTCGTCAAACGCATCGGCAACTGCCTCTTCCAAGTCAGAAACGTCGTGTTGAGTTAGGTCTACCAGGTCTTCAATTGATGTTTGTTGGTCTATTACAGTCTCTTGCTCAATAGCGGATTGACCTGAGAAATATTCGAACGACATCAAAACTGGAGCCTCAGGATACATATCAGATTCTGGGCCAACCATTGTGTACCATTCTTCTACATCTTCATCGTATACAAGCATCTGGAAACCGACTGCTCTGTTTGTTGATGTGTCCCAAAGAACTCTCATGTCGGCGTCATGATATTGAACATCTGCTTCATAATTTGAAAGCCTGTTCTCTAAGTTTGAACCGAAACTTTCCATTGCATTCTCCAAAGTAGATTCTGAGAATCCTTCTGCGATACTTATCAGTAAGTCACTCGGCTCCATTTCCTTAGCTACATTTACACAAACTTCTGCAGAGTCCATCTCTGTATTTGTATCGGAGTTGGAAAGGGTTGCAGTGATACATTGTACACCATAAGCGTCCGCTGACATGTATACATTATCCCAGTAATGGTCTCTGTTATTGATAGACATCGAATGGACATCAACCAAAGTGCCTCCTTCATCATACATGACTAAATCAATTTCATAATTTGTATTCTCATCCAGATTCCATGCTTCTACATTAACATCAATTTCATCCATGCTGTAAGCATCTGCAGATATATACATTAGATCCGAATTTTCGCTGTCATAGGTTTCGGAACCCATAGAATCTGTAATCTCATCTGTGCTGTCTTCAACCAAGTCAAGTAGAGTCGGTGCATCTTCAGTACCGATGAACGCATTTGCTACTAGATTACCAACATGGCAAGTCATTCCAAATGGCATTGGAGAACCGTAGCCACTCAATACTGCCATAGATCCGCTGTCTGTTGTAATTGTCTGAGCTTCATCGAACAGTTCCATCCACATCTCGCACTCATACTCTTCGTCGAAATTTCCTGCATCTGTTACTGTGTCAGTTACTGAAACATCCCAGTCGCCAGCAGGTAAACCAAGTTCTTCAACAGGGAGTCCTGTTAATTCGAATTCGAATGTTGTTGCTGTGCTGAAACTACCTGTGTGAGATTCTACATCGTCGTGAATTTCACCATCGTATTCGTCATCATGAGAGTGGTTGTCTTCATCTTGAGCTGGTGAGGTGCCATCTTCGAAGTGTGTGTTTGAAAGAGCAAATTCCCAATCTGAGTTTTGACCAAAATCATCTGTGCAATAATATATTTCATCATATGCTTTGTATTCACAGTAGAACCACCAATCATCAAACCCATTTGAGCCATTGTCATTGTATGTGCAGTAGTATCTGTTGTCTCCGTTGAAATTGTCGCCTTCCCATTCACAATAATTGTATTCCATCCACCAAGCTTCATTATCATAGTAATCATCATCTTCGTCATCATCGATATCTCCAACTTCCCAAGTGATTTCTTCTCCGCCACCCAAGTTTGCGAGTGCATTATGGATATTGCTTGGTTCGGTGTAAACAACTTCACTTTGTGAGGTCTTTATTTCGTAACCAACGGAAATCGATGCTCCGATGTCTAATGGCATTACATCGTCTCCATCATTTGCTTCAAGGCTACCTACTAGTCCCAATTCATTTTCATCGAACACATTCATTGTAAGTTCCAAATCATGTCCGTGAACCATGTTTGCTCCATCTCTGAATTCAACATACATAGCGTCCAAATTAAGCATGGTCTCTGAGGATGCAGACATTGTTAATTCCCATCCTGCATATGAGTCTCCCCAATCTGTGATGACCGCCATATCTTGGACAGAGCCGTGTCTAACAGTCAATTCTGTTACGTGTCTTGTAACTTCAACCGTAGTTCCATCAACTGCACTAAACATTGTAGTTCCATCTTCATATTGGTCTACAACCATTGAAGATGTACCAGTTAATTCTTCTAAGATTACTAGACCAATGCCTGCATCTTCTGCAGAGTTCATGATGTCTAGTAAAATATCATCCAAAGGAAGTCCTGTCATAGACTCCATGTCGTCGTTTAGATTTGTCCAATCATACTCCATACCAAACGCATAATGCTCGACTGATGCATCTTGTGCAGCTACTCCCTGTGGAATAAATGATACACACAAAATTGCAGTCAAAAATAATACGCCTAGGCTGTTCTTACCTCTTGCCATGACCAAAGTCACACCTAACTACCAAATAAAGGTAATGAAACCTAAATTTAGACATTTATCTCGCTTATTTCTTCGTCTTCGACATATTCTTTTATTTCCCCACCGAAGACTCCCCAAGAATCAATTAGGTCCAAATCTGCTAATTTCTTTCTTCTTCTGATAACAAAGAATGCGACTAGGCCTGCGATTAGAACTAAGCCTCCAACGCCACTAAGAATGTTGATTAGTGCTGCATTGTCTGTCTCTGTCTTCACAAAGTCAATATCTTTTGTAACATAATCAATTATTTCTCCATCTATGGCTGTGACTTTCAACTGAGCCTTTCCAGTGTCACTTGAAATTACATTTATTGAACCTGTCCAAACCCCGTCATTATCATCGTCTGTAAGGTTAAATTCCCATTGTTGAGTATTCTTCTTAATTATTGCTTGAACTAATGATGTTGTTCCATCAGGATCATCCAATCTCACAGAGACCGTGATTTCTGTTAATTCATCGATTTCTAGTTTAGTTTCTGAAATCGAAAGGTCGGACAAATCAGGATTACTAGATGCAACAGTGATGTTGACGTGAACCTCGTCGCTTCCGCCTCTTCTATCCTCAACAAATAATGAGATGTGGTGCACTCCCGGCTGCATCTTGGTCTCAAAATATGCGTTATTTGACAAAACCTCAGGATTATTCTCACTTGGTGGATGCAATCTCCATTCTCTCTTAGTGAGGTCATTATCGGCATCAAAGGTACCATTTGAATCTAATATCACGATTTCACCTGGTTCGTAAAATTGATTATTCAACGGACTATAAATCTCAACAACTGGATCTGACTCGACCACTGTAAGAACGAATGATTCTGTTCTTGACATACCTGTTTCATCTGTGAGCATGACCAACATCTCGTGGACTCCAGCATCCAAAGAAATCAAATTAGTATCGGATGCATCCATAGAAGACAATAGTATTCCAGAAATATTGCTACTAAGATTGAATGTGAAATTATCGTTATCAAAATCTATACTGTTGCTGATATCAAACAGTATCTCATCGCTTGAGTGATATCCTAATTCTGGAGATGGGCTCAAGAGCCCCATAACTGGAGCAGACTGGCTTACTGTTATGTTTATTGATGATGCTGAGATAGGATTTATTCCATCATCCATTGTTAAAGTAACAACATGATTTCCTGCAGATAGCCTACCTTCAAAAATCAACCAATCCGAACCATTTTCCTGTAGTATTCCATCAAGACTCGACTCCCACCGATAAACAAGATACTCAGAACCTGATGCAGGTTCTGATTCAGAGCAAAACCATTCAACGTCAACAGGGAAGGTCGAACATGCGCTATCCCAATCTCCAGACCCTGAGGAATTGAACTCGATGAGGGTACTTGAATCCACAGTCTCACCCTCACTTGGAACATTTATTATCGCTCTTGGAGCGCTATTTCCAACTTCGATAATAGTTTGATTTTCGCTGGTAAGGTTTACATGTTCCATTCTTCCATCATTAACAGATAATGTTAGTACATGTACTCCTCGAGATAAGTGTCCTGTCCAAGAACTCTCATTGGATAAAATTCCGTCAATATTACTCGTCCAGAAATATTCTATTGGATCACCTTCAGGGTCAACGCTTGTACTTACAAGACTAATCTCATCCTCTGAGTTATTGTTTTCTCTTATCACATCGAAGGAAGCTGATGGCATTTCGTTGTACAATTCTACAGGAATTATGTATTCTGAACTTGGATTTATTCCATCACTTACTGTTAATTTCAAATCAAAAATATTTGAAGGCGCATTTGAGAATGAAATATTACCTTCACCCGTACAATCAATAATAGGAACGTTATTGGAAAGCCATGACCATGCACATGTCAGATCATCGTTTTCAGGGTCAAATGTTCCATTCATAGAATATGAAACCAATTTAGAAATTGGTGTAATTAATTCACCCCACGGATTTAGAACAGGATCTGTTGAGATAACAATTACAGGCGGTTGGTTTGACAACTCAATTGTCCTAGTTTCTTCTACACAATTTTGCGCAGTGTCACATACTTCCAAGGTTATATCGTGGATTCCGTCACTAAGTGATATCTCAGAAATTGAGCCATCATTTACTGTGAAATTATCTGAAAAAGCAAAGGCTCCGTCAATATTTGAGGTCCATGTGAAGAGAATGGCATCATTGTCTATATCCCAAGTCTTACTTGCATCGAAATTAACCTGAGATTTACTTGGGTATATTGTCTGGTCTTCAGGTCCTGTCCAGATAAGGAACGGTGCTTGATTTGCTAGGGGAAGGTGGCACCAAACCACTCTGTTTTGGTCTAGCAAGGTAGAGGTTGAATTCGTAACACCATCATAAGAGCAGTTTATTGTTACATCTGTATGAGGGCTTTCACCTAAACTTGTGAACTTCTTTCCTCTCAGATCAAGGAATGACGCCCAACCATACTCATCAGTGTCTGAACTAATCTGATTCTCAAGTTGATCAAATCCTAATTCAACATAAGCAATAGGCACTCCATTGCTGTTGTTATTCAGCACCCAAACTTGGACATCCCACGCTTCTTCTATCCACCCATTTCCAGTTATTATTGCTGATTGATAATCAATGTTGACTGGACGATGAAGATGTATCTGTGAATTTGTATCAACATTTAGAACATGACTTCCGAGATCTTCAAAATCAGTCCAATTTAGTTTCACACTATTGAAATCGATTTCTCCTGTACAACCGTTTGTTATTGTTACATTATTACCAAAAAGTTGGTCATGATTTGAGAGGGTTAAACAGTCCGTACCTGAGATTAAAGCATTTGATAATACACTATTTCTTTCCTGATTATGGTCTGCATCCCAGACCAATCCTGAATGGTTACCTAGCATAACGAGCCCATTTATTTCTGCCTCCGCAGAAATAATTTGGATTGCTGGTAATGTGTTTTCTGTCGAAGTTGTAACATCAATTAAATGGAACATTCCACCCTGTGCGCCAAGATTCAGTCCTGCATTATTTGCAGTAATAGCAGAGCCGGATATTGGAGATGAGACTTCTAAGCCTTCCAAAAACAAGTCAACAGAATCAACTATTGTTACTCCTTTATTGTCAAAGGAAGAAGAGCAATTAGAACACAGTACGTCTCCTGATGAGGATTCTATGTCATTAGCTCTTTCAAAAAATAACCCAGAATCACCATTGTATTGTGATGAAACATTGTACATGTATACATATCTAGCATCGTAAATATGGGCTCCAGAATCTGAATTATTTTCCACTGTCATGTTTTCTATTATTGTTGCTGCACGATCAAGGAAGAATCCTTCTTCGCTGTTATTGTGAATATGCCAGTTAGTTCCTTGAATTGCTCCCCCACTTTTGGCGTGCACACCAGGCCCTGCTGAATTAGAGACCTCTAAATTGTTGAAAGTCGGGGCAAAATAAGATGAGTGCACTGAAATTCCGGCAGCATTAGCACCCGTGCCACTACCTCCAGTATTGTTGATTGACAGATTAGAGAAAATTGTACTAGAATCCACGAAGTACAGTTTAATTCCTACAGCGGCGTTATCTTCAATAAAGGCATTTTCAATCCAAGCACCGGTTGCATTTATTTCCAAAGTTGCTGTCGCAAGACCCGGTGTTTTTGCTCCTTGACCGCCCGTTCCCGAAATTAACAAGCCATCTATAACCGCACTCTGGTAATTAGTATAGTTAGTACGATCTTCCTTGTCGAGAATCATAGCCTCATACATCGAGTTCGTTATCTCCATGTCCCTTATCACAGCCCTTGTTATAACGCCGTCAGTAATGTGTCTAACAATTACGCCATGGTCAGATTTGTCTACTGAAACTGATTGAATAAGCGGGATGCTATCCTCTACCCAAATTCCAGCAGACATAGCTAGAGTTGCACCAGAAACGTTGTCAATTGAAATGTTTCTGAATAAACCCCCCGAATTACCCCACATATTGAGACCTCTTGTAACTGCATTTGAAACTACTAGACCATCCACATTTGGTGCTGAACCTGCACCTACTGAAAGCCCGATTCCATATCTCCAATACTGAGGAATTGTCCAATCTTGGCCTGCTTCATCTATCACCAGATTTCTTATCACTGGCGTTGCTGAATTGAACATATCCATAGCAACATCATCAGCATCAAAAATCGTGACATTTGCCAAATATGGATTTGAACCATAAATAGTAATTCCATATGTTGAATGAATTATAGAAGCGTTGTCGATTTTGCTTCCTCTACCGTTTGACGAGGAATTGAATTGTATTCCCATGTGGTCTCCACCACCAGCATAATCAAAGTACACGGGGCATGATTTAGTACCCTCAACAGTTAATCTTCCATCAACATATATTCTTACACCATTTGCCATTGTGACATTTGTACATGAAGATATTACCAGTTCATCTGTCAAAGAAACAGTATAGTGATTATTCAAAACCACAGAACCTGACCAAGTTGTCTGAGATCTTCCTGTAGTTTCAGATTCGGGTTTAGATTCTAATTCAACCATAGTAACAAATGGCGATGCCAACATCATGGCTAAGATAAGAAGAACTGTATACGCTGAACCTCTCACCATAAACCCAACCTTCGTCTAATTACATTTGATTGTTGTCATATCTCGATTTACTCATTTGAACAGTTTGGAAAAAGATTACAACATTTTGTGTAACAAATCTGATGCTGATTTACTCGCATTGGGGCAAAGCGACTTTCTCCAGAGGGAAATGGCTTCAGCCATTGAAGAATATGTATTATGTGTTTTATTTTTTGAGCGCAAATACCAGATTGAGGCTGCCAATCTCCTTGCTGAATTGAGATTTTTTTGTTCCTCTATTCCAGGTAAGCTTAATTTTTTGAGAAGATTTTGCGCTCTTTCAGAATCGCATTTTGCGATAAGTGAAGCCTGAAGCATTTTACCCTTGACGCCATCCATGGTAAACACATTTTCAATTAATTTATCGAAACTTGGAGAGTTTGGTGGCGTTTCTGCTATTTCTGAACTCATTTTTAATCGTAAAATTTGCGGGTCGTTTTCATGAGAAATGGCTACTAGTTGGGTTCTTATTTCGGATGCTTCTTTCCACATATTTTCCGAAATGAAATATGCATGTTTGATTTTTGCGATTGCAACAAGAACAAATTTCCTTTGATTTTCGTCTATATTTTTGATATTAATTTTTTCAAGTATAGACAAGACATCTCGTGAAACCTTTCCGCCTGGCAATCTATCATCAACAAGTCTAGAAGACTCAGATAATAGCATTCTTACATCTTCATCCCCTGTATCTAGTGATGGATTTTTACCCATCATTAAGTCGAGAGAGCGTTGCAAATCAGGTGCATTTATATCCAGCAAATACTCATTGGCTATTTCAGCCTCTCCGCGCTCTATTGCTACTATTGCAGCGATTCGATTGAGTTTTGAGGAAGGATATCGAAGCAAGGCATCACCAATTAATGAGGCTAATCCAGAACTAGATCTTGCCATTAACGATTCCGAGTTAGATAGTAGGAATGGCTCAATATTTTGTCCTGAATGTAATCTGAGATACATTTCTACCAACCTTGCTGTATCTCCATCAATATTTGACCAGTAATCAGCAGCTTCTCTGTAATCATTTTCTGACATAGATGTTGCCTTGACATTCCTAATCAAGTGATGAAGTTCAACCCCATGTTCGAGCCAACGTAATAATGCGTAGTCATCTAATTCAGGAATATGCTCTTCTGACCTCAGATTCTCTGCTTTTACAGGGATAGGAAGTAAAGATAGTTCATTTACAGCATTTATTTCGCCCCCTAAATCTTGTAAAATCACATCTTCAACCCATGATTGCAAGTCATCGCCTTCCTCAGGTAATGAAGAAGAGATATCGTGCATTTGTAGTGCTAAAGGGTGACAACCAAGCCTGTTTACGACGGCCTCTTTGTTTTCAATTTCTTCTGGTAACAACTTAACCGCTGATTCTACTTCTAGCGGAGGCACCTCGATTATCTCGAATCCGTCAATTAATAATAAAGGAGGTCTGCTTGCAATTATCAGATTCATTGCCTTTTTACAAAACTGGCTCAACCTAGACAAATGCCGAGGATTTGTTTCTTGAAATTCATCTATAATTAGAACATCATTTTTGGAGTAATTTAGAACTGCCACTTCATCTGTAAAATCAAAACCCCAATCAGAAAAAATATCTGCAATATCCTTGAAAGATTCCATTGCGGCATACCTAACTGTTTTACCATTTGCAACATATCTTTTTGAGACCTCATAAAGTAGCGAGGTCTTACCTATTCCGGGTAATCCTGTTAGAATCATTTTTTCATGATTCATTTGATTTTGAATAAATTCTTCCCTGCCAATTATTTCTGACTTTTCCGGAACATTACCAAATAATTTCCCAACCTTTATCGTTTTATTTTTTGGGCTTATCGAAGAAATCTCTCTCCCTTTGTCTGTTATGTGATATATCTTCCTTTTTCTGGAACCACCACCAATAACATGGGCTTTTCGTTCTGTGATGTAATCCCCATCTAATAATTCGTTTATTGGAGTATGGAGAGCGGAGCGTACAACTCCAAGATATTCAGCTAAACCAGGTAGACATATCTCTCTAGGCACATCCCAGGCTTTTTCGAGATTTTTTGGAAATTCTGCAAGACGTGAGAGTATTCTGGCTTGTGAACCTCGCACCATAACCTGCTCGTATACCTCATCAATGATGTTCTTTACCCCAACCTGTTTGTCGATGTGTTCATGAAATATTGGTTACCCAACCATATCATGCCGGTTGACCCTGAGTCAGTTGATTTGCCTCCGAACCCGGGGGTTTATCTTTTCCAAACAAAGGCTGGAAGGGTACTTTATGTCGGGAAGGCCACTGTTTTATCTCAGAGAATTCGTTCCTATTTTTCATCAAACCCAGATCGAGCAATGATACCGGAACTAGTCAGAAGAGCTGATGAAATAGAATGCATTGTTACGAATTCTCCACAGGAGGCTTTAGTTCTTGAAAGACAATTGATAAGACAACATCGTCCAAGGTACAATTCAATGCTAAAGGATGACAAATCATTTCCATTTCTCGCTCTAACTAAAGAGGAATTTCCTAGAATATTGTACACTCGAAATCCCCCGCAAGATGCATGGAAATGGGGGCCGTTTCCAAATGCTGGTGCAGCAAAACAGGTAGTCCAACTATTGCGAAGATTTTTTGGAATCCGAGACAAAGATTGTCATGGCAAAAATGGTTGTTTAGCCAGCCACATTGGCCTTTGCAGAGGGCCATGCGTCGACCCAGATGGTTATCCTCAACTCGTTAGTAATGTGAGGAGGGTTTTGAACGGTGATGCAACTGAATTAATAGAAGAACTAGCAACACAAATGGATGATTTCTCACAAAAAATGGAATATGAAGAAGCCGCAAGAACACGAGACATGATAAAATCAGTCAGGAGTGTAACCAGCCAACAAGTGATTTCGTCCACAGTGTACAGAGATTGTGATGCGATAGGAATTGGAATTAAAGGAGACCTTGCTGCAATAGTGGTATTACACGCAGATGAAGGTGTAATCAAAGGACAAGAGAACTGGCCTGTAATACACAGGGGAGACGAAGGTGAATCAATAGCGATGTTTATTGTAGACCATTACTCTAACAGACGCCCTCCTAAAATGATTCTCACACCTACTCCACTAAGTCAAATTGTAATCGATTGGTTGATAGAGAGAAGAGGCGGAAATGTCGCAAACAAAACTCCATTAAGAGGCGATCTAGCAATTCTTTCAAAACTTGCAAGACAAAATGCCGCTATCCAAGTTGAAAGATTAGCAAACAAAAGTAGCGGCTCTTTAGAACAACGTGCGGCCGATGAAGGTGCTGTTTTATTGAGCATGAAATCATTAGACCACATAGTATGTTTTGACATGGCTCAGTTCCTTGGTGATTCAAGAGTTGGAGCTAGTATTTGTCTCAGAAATGGCAGGCCTTCCAAGAAAGAATACAGAACTTATACAGTCAAAGGCGATGCATTAGATGATTTACGTATGATGTCAGAGGTTGTAGAAAGATGGATTAAACGGGTTGATGATTGGCCTGATTTACTACTAATAGACGGTGGACAAACCCATTTATCGATTATCTCAAAGGTTCTTGAAAAGCATGGTGTGCAGGACAGGATGAAACTCGCAAGTCTGGCAAAGAGAGAAGAGACCATACATCGCAAAGGGGAGGAGGACTTAGTGCTGGATCGCAGAGGAAGAGTTCTAGTCCACGCACGTGATGAAGCACATAGATTTGTAAATAAATTCCATCGTAAATCTCGAGCAAAGAAGAAACTAACCGATCCATTAGAAGGAGTCGAAGGACTCGGTGCAAAAAAATTACAATCTCTAATCAGACATTTCGGAGGAAGACAAGGAATTACTCACGCTACTGTAAATGATTTGAAAACAGTCCCTGGGATTGGCCCATCCTTAGCAAAGAGAATTTACGATTCTCTTCACTGATTCCACATGTCATCAGAATACAAGTCATAATCTGATGTTTTGGCAAATGTCGGGTCGTTACCAGCACTTAATGATGCGAAATCAGTATCAGATAAACCTCCTTTTGTGGGGGAAGTTTTCGCAAATTCCTCAGCCGTTTTTGCTTCTCTAATTTTGCGCTTTTTCTTTCTTCTCGCCCTGATTCTCCATACAATTAGACCTAAGAAAATAGTAGGGTATATCCAAATTTGAGAAAGAATGTAGAACCACGTAACTACTACTCTAAACTCTATTTCTTCGCCAGAATATAACGATTCCATGGAGATTGTTATTTGTTGTCTTCCATCATCTAAGTACTCTACCTTCTCCCATCCATTAGCGGTTTGGAAGTCTTGTAATTCAATTCCATCTGGCATGATGAAGGTCACATCACCTCTAAGATCTGAATCTGTTTTCTCATTCAATTGGACATCAACTGGATCAGTCTCAAATCTAACCGGTTCACCATTGTTGTCTAAAGTTAGACCTCCGCCACTCATATCCAAGAATTGTAATCCAAAAATCTGGAAAAGATTGCTGAATTTTTGTGCTGCAGCCAAGAATGGACTTGTAAGAGCTGTTGTCACACCGAAAGTAGGATCTCCGTCGAGAACTCCACTCCAACCATTTGTAATTCCTGCCTCTAATGTGAATTCGGGAATCTCAATTTCAAAAGTAATAGGTGTATTATCATCCATAGAAGTCCCAATTCCTCCGAGATTGTCTAAATTCGTGATTATTTGAATTCCAGACAAATCAATCTCTACCATTTCATCTTCTACTGAGAGTTCATCTGCTAAATCATGCATTTCTTCTGTAAAATCTTTTCCAAAGTCATCAACTAATCTTTCGAATCCTTCTGCAGTAAATTCAACCTCTTTTGTATCGCCATCTGTAATCTCTATTTCTTTGGTATAAGGTTCGGCAAGCCTACCTCCAATCTCAAATCCTAATCTTAACAGGTCGGAAGGAATTACTTCAAGTTCTACAGTTGTATTTTCTGTCTTCAATTCGTCTAGTATTTCATCTGGGATTTTGATTCTGTATAGGTCAACCTTTGCTTTGAAAGATGCTGTTAGGTCAATACTAGGCCCCCATTCATTGAAATTTAATTCACTAACATCTAATTCAACATCTAAGTCAACGCACGACCAATCTGCCTCATCAGCAGAACATATTTCATTTCCATTGCTATCTACAATCGCATGTCTTGGGTCGTAAGCGCCCGGCTTGGCTATCGAAATTTCTACCTGGTCAGCAGCGTTTGTTCGCTCAATCAATTCAAAGGATTGCTCTCCTGTTGCGGTTTGCATCCATGCGGGGAGAATTATTTCCAATTTCAGTTCTGAAGGAGGTAAACCATCCGGAATCATATCCTGGAGTAAATCTTGACCAAATTTTGTATCTATGGTCAGTCCTGAATCAAGTAAGTCGTGGAAATCACTCTCTTGTATTGCATCCAAAAAACCTGTATCATCATCAACTTGTTCCTTAATCAAGTCCAAAATTCTCAATTCAAAGGTTGAGGATGTTGAACGGAGATAAATTGGATGCTCGCCGTTCATTGCTGATTGGCCTTCGATACAGAAGTACGCATTCATTCCTGGAGGAAGCGTTTCAGGACAATCTGGATGCGAATAATTCAATCCTCCTGGCTCCTCAGAAATTCCTACGTTGAGAGAATTTGACACCCAACTAGCGTCGCTCATCGTAATGTCACTTACCCCAGAAACTGATTCCTCTATGGCATCACCTACAGAGTCCATTGGGAAATTTGATGTGAAATTATCAAGATCTACTAAATCATTGTGATATGCTAGCCTTATTCCATCTGATGTTATCCATGGAATACGGGCATTTTCTGTAACATCCACCATTGAGATTCCCCAATCACTCATAGTTGATTCATCGATGTGATTTATTCCTGCGAGAATATCGATGTAAACCGAATCCTCATCAGACATATCCAGAGTAACTCCTAGAGTGATTCCTGTTTCGTCTTGACCAACTACTACACTTTGGGTCTGGGTTGAATTTCTGTGAGCAATATCGATGCTAACTGTTTGATCGATTCTTTGACTTCCTAGCGGAGCGTTTGAATGGTCAATTGTCCATTGTGCAGCCATGTAAGAAGGAGGGCCTGACTTTACAACTTGGATACCATTAGCGTCAACCCCTCTGATTGTTGCAAAATCTGGTGGATTGATTATGAATACAGATTTGTGCCCAGGTTCACTGAACAAATCAAACTCAGAGGTTATTTCTGAACCCATTGCCAACATTCCTTTGTAGACTCTTTCCAGAGTTAGAGGGTCTACTCCTCCAAGATTGAAGGTGGATGTTGAAAGAGAAACATTGGCCAGTACAGAGAAACAAATTGGCGGGTCAAATGCATTCTCAGATGAGGCTCCCTCTCCCCCATAGATAGAATCCGTCCCAGGATCATCTGTACAATCTGTAGTTATCCCAGATTCTGTAATTGAATTTGTATAACTAGAATCAATTGAATTTACCGTTCCAAAACCAGAGTCTAACAAATCTTCAATCGTATCATTTACTTCAAGAATCAACTTCTCTTTGACTGTTGGAGTCC